>CAZIPY010000284.1:0-64072 GCA_964541125.1 uncultured Luteolibacter sp.
GGAATAGAGCTGGAAGGTGGTCAGCGGGGTGCGCAGCTCGTGGGTCACCGAGGAAACGAAGGCCGCGCGACGCTCACTCATGCGCAGAACACCACGCACCAGAAGGGCGGCGGCGACCATGGCCATCAGGGCGGCGATCCAGCCGATGCCCAGTGAGGTGTGGAGCGGAGAAAATCCGGCCAGCTCGAGGTCCACCTCGATGCCCTCTTCGAGTTTCCAGGGAAGGGTGACCAAGGAGCGGTCGTCGGCCTCGAGAGCGGCACTTTCAAAGCCCTGCTCAAGAGTCAGCGCCTCATGACCACTGACGGGCACGAGCTTGGCATTGGGAAGCAGATCGGAAATGCCTTCCACCAGCGAGGTGCGCATGGCTTCGGCATCAATCCAGAAGCCCTGGAAGCGCATGCCGTTCTCGGAGCGAACCCGGCGCACCACCAGCAGTTCCTCATCGAGCCACAGCGGGCGAAAAGGCGTAACTTCGATGTCGACGATGTCGTTAGAGCCCGGGACGGAAGTATCAACCGGAGCAGCTGTTTGGGCCGGGGAATCTTCAATCTGTTGAACATTTTCTTCGGCATCTCGAGCACCGCGAAGTTTGCCGATTTGTTGCTGCACCAAGCGACTGATCACGTTGTCTGCCACGACCGGTTCTGGAGCCTCTGCCTGCACAGCACCTGGCGGCTTCATGGCTCGAATCACGCTCGATCCGGCGGACCAATCCACACTGGTTGAGGGGTTGACCAGAAGCTTTTGATCAAGGGCATCGTCCTTGGTCACATCCACCTCGGCACCTTGCTGTCGCTTGGCTTCTTCAAACTTCTTATTACCGATGTTCTTGCTGAGGACGGCCACCTTGGCTGCCTTGAACTGCACCTCTTCATAGGCGATCTGACGTTTGTAGCGCTCGGTGGTGTTGAGATCCTGCTGATAACTACTCTGCTCCTGCGGTTTGTTGTAGCTGTTGGAAACAATCTCCTGCAGTTCGCGGTTGGACCAAGTCTCATTGGCCAGAGGCACATGAGCGGGAGTTTCATTCCAGCCAGCGTTGCCATGCTGCGCCACTTGGCACATGACCTGATAGTTATCGATGTAACCGGATTGATCCTGGTCGAGATTGGCTCCTTGGAGCAGATCATTGGGAACCTCACCTGCATTACTTACCGAGGCTGGCTGATGCAGAAGCTCGTAGAGGCGAATCAGGCGTTTTGTGGAGACCTCAATCTCCTCAGAGGGAATGCCCGAGGCCTCGGCGAGGTCGCGATGATTGCCGGTGGGCACCTGGGGCGAAGTCATATCGCGAAGTGCCCACACCTCGAAGTGCAGCTGCACGAATTCCGGAGGGTCGGAAAGCAGAGGCGAGGGCTGGGTCACCAGCTTGCCATCCACGCTCTGCAGGGTGTTGGTGAACAGCACCTTGGGCTGATAGAAAGACTGGTAGTATTCAGGAGGCCGCTGGTTTTCGATAACCAGCATGGCCGAGGCCGCGGTATCCATGCGCGACAACGCCAGCCGCACCCGCTCCTCCACCTTAGCGCGGGCGTTGTTCTCAATCCGCTCGCGCTCCATGCTCAGCGTACGCTGCGTCTGCCAACCCAGAGCGCCGAGAATGGCGAGGGCACAGACGATCAGGATCAGCCAGATGGACCAGGAACGATTCATTGAATTGAATAGAGAATAACGACTTAAGAAGCAGATTCCAGCATGTAACCCTTGCCGCGCACGGTGACCAGGGCTTCGGGGTTGCGGAGTTTCTGACGCAGATGGGCCACGTGCATGTCCACCGTGCGGGTTTCGATGTGGCGTGGTTCGATGCCCCAGACTTGGCGCAGCAGCTCATCGCGAGGAACGGCGCGGCCGGACTGGGCAACAAAGTAACGCAGCAACTCGGACTCGCGCTCGGAGAGTTCTTCGCGGCTACCGTCGGCAAACATGATCTCACGGCGAGAGAAGTCGACACGGGCACCGTGGACTTCGTAGGACTCGATCGCGGCGGGACGCTCGGTGCTGCGGCGCAGGACGGCATCGACGCGGGCGAGAAGCTCGCGCACGCTGAATGGCTTCACGACATAGTCGTCGGCGCCCATCTTGAGGCCCTTAACTCGGTCGTTCTCCTCCCCGCGGGCGGAGAGGATGATGACCGGTTGACCCGGGCGCTCCTTCTTAATGGCTTCGAGCACATCGAAACCGCTGCAACCAGGCATCACCAGATCGAGCAGGAGCAAGTTGTAGCGCGCCTTAAGCGCGGTATCGCGACCGCTAATGCCGTCGGCCTCGGAAAGCACCTGATAGCCGGCGAAGCTCAGGGCATCGACGATACCTTGGCGTACGGCGGAGTCGTCCTCGACGACCAGAATGGTAGGATCTTCCATGTTCTTAATGAGTTGTTGATAGAGTGGTTGTGCAGGGGACCGCCCCGATCCCCTGCACATTAACAGCATTGAGTGAGTCTTGAGAACCTCAATTCCCATTCAATCTGAACGCGATAAACGGCTTATTTGTTGAATTTGTAACCTTTCTTGGTGGCTTGTTCACGGACGGTGGAGACCATGACCTTGTCGAGGGTCTGCTCACCTTCTTCGCTCATTTCCTTGAGCTTGGCGTCGACGAAAGTCTGACGCTCCTTGTTGAGCTTCTGAATCTTCTCGGTGATCGCATCGCGCTTGGCTTGGCACTCAGCGACGTATTTCTTGCGGCCAGCAACATCCATCTTGCGCATGTTCTCGGGCAACTCGTCGTCCTTCAGCTTGGTCCAGTCGAAGTCCTTGGCCTTGGAGGCATCGCACAGATCCCAGGAGGAGTTGTGGTAGTTGAGGCTGGCCTTGGACACCGCGCGCTGAACGGCGGCACCGGATGCCTTCTTCTCAAGGGCATTGTTATCCTGAGCGGCCTGCTCGGCAAAACGTGCAGCACCACGTGCGCCGAAGGCGATGTAGGTCTTGTTGAGCTCTTCGTTGAGTTTGACGATCTCGGCATCCTGCGGAGCCTCGATGTGCACCACGGCGGAGTTGTGATCGATGATCAGGAACTTGCCATCAGCGAGTAGGGCGCCGGCCTTCCAGCCACCACTGATGCCGCTTTGTTCGTCACCGCAGTGGATGGTGTTAACGATCACGCCCTTGGCGACTGCCTCCTTGCAGGCCTGCTTGGCATCGATGGGGCCTTGAGTGAAAGCCTCATTGCCAGCCACAAAGATGGCCTTGTAGGTATCGGGAGATTCGTCCCATTTGAGATCGAGGGTGGCACGCTTGACCACGGCACCGCAGTATTCGGAACCACCGTTGGTCTTGAGGCTGAAGAGCTCCTTACTGACCTGATCGAGGTCGCGGGTGAGAGGCGTAATCTGACGGATCCAGTGAGTTTCGGAATTGAGACCGTCGTTGCCGTATTCATAGAGGGCAACTTCCACGAAGGGCACTTGGCCATTCTGCTTGGCATCAATGAAGGTGTTCACGATGCGCCAAAGCTGGGTCTTGGTCTGCTCAATGAGACCGCTCATGCTGCCACTGGTATCCAGCAGAATAGCGATCTGCACCTTGGCCTGACCTTCGGCGGGTTCATCCGGTTTTTCGACCGGCTTCTTCTCAGGCTCGACGTCAGCCACAACTTTGCCGTCCTTGACCTCCTTCATCGGAGCTTCAACGGCAATGGTTTGGCCAGAGGGAGCAATCTGCTCGATCAGCCTGATGCTACTGCGTTCGGCAGCGGCAGGAATGGCCACTCCGCCAAGGAGTAGTCCAGTCATCAATGTCTTCTTCATTTTCATTATCTTATGGGGGTTTGTTTATTGATTCGCTTGTCCCGGCATAGCCCGTAGGGCGACGCCGGATAATTTCTGATTTACCTGATGCGGTAGCGGGTATCGTCGACGACGACCTCAAGGCCGGTGCCGAGGTTGAGGCAGCTCTGACGACCAGTTTCGACCAGGCGGTCCACCAGCTTGTTGAAGTCATCCGTGCCGATGGCGACATCCTTGACCGGACCCTTGTCCTCATCTTCGTTGACAACGCGAGAATCGACCCAGCTATTGCCTCGTTTATAGAAGGTGCAGTCGGCGTTCTGCTGAACGTTGGCAATCTCTTCCTCCTGGAGCTTGTCGTTGAGGAAGCGGTTGGTCGGGTTGGCACTGGTGGCCGATTTCTGTTCGGCAAGATTCCAGTCCTGATTCACGCTGCCCGCACCGCTGCGCAGTTTGAGGGCCTTCTCCACGTATTGGTCGCGGGCCTGTTCACGGCGCGCGGCCTGTGGAGTGAAGGCCTGACCGTCACGAGCGAGGAAGGCGGTGTATTCGGTGAGGATGCCGTGCTCGGTGGAGAGGCGGACGATCTCGTCGACCAGCTCCTTGATGCGTGGATCATTTCGATCGATGCTGTCGCCAGTAAGTCCCTGCATGGCGGAGTCGGCGCCGAGGTCGCGCAGGGCTTCGGTCAGCACCGCAATCTTGCGGGTGGCCCAGAGGCGCGGCACGAAGGGGTCGCGGCGACCCTTGGGATCGAACTTGAAGCTGAAGGTGCGCTCCTTGTCGCCATCGTGACCCGTCAACTTGAAGGTCAGCGGCTTACCGTCGAGATAGCGGCCGGCAACGATGACCTGACCATCGGCGAAGAAGTCGGGCAACTTGGCGGGCACCACATCGTCGATGCGGGTGGCGTCGTAGGCGCCCTTGGTGTCGACGGGAACCAGTGAAGGCTTAGCCAGTACGGGACCGGAGAGCCTACGGAACACTTGGGCAACCTTGAGTTCGACCTTCTCGCGCGGCAGCACGAAGCTGGCGGTGGCGCGGGTGTCGTCCGCGAGACGAGACAGCAGCGGGGTGTTCACATCGAGTCCCACACCGAAGGTGAAGATACGGCGGGAGAGACGGTTGTGCTTCTGAATGTTTTCGCGGATGCGCTTCTCGGAGGTCTCTCCAATGGTCGGCAAACCGTCGGTGAGGAAGAGCACGATGGGCAGGGTCCCTTTGACGGGGGCCTGGGTAATGGCGGCCTTGAGGGCATCGTGGATGTTCGTTCCACCACTGACACGGATGCCATTGATGAAGTCGCGGGCCTTGAGAATGTTGGCGCGCTTGGCCTCCACTGCGCTCTCGGCAAATTTGGTGACCGCCTCGTTGTAGACGATGAGGTTGAAGTAATCCCCTTCTTCCAAGCCTTCGACCACCTGCATGGCGGCGGCACGGGCCTGATCGAGCTTTTCACCGGCCATGCTGCCGGAACGATCCAACACCAGGGTGACTTCGCGCTTCAGCTTGGGAGCATCGGCATCGCGTTCGGGCGGCGCCATCAGGCAGAGGAACCAGCCGCCCTTGCCCTTCTCCTCCGGATGGGAAAGGAAGGTGGCGACGGCCTGTTTCTTCTTCTTAGCCAGCACCGACAGCCGGAAAGGACCGGGGTTGATCTTACCGGAGGTCTCAACACGCACGGAGTTGCCGCGGCGTTCGGGAGTGAGCTCATGACTTGGTGAGTAGACCGTGGCGATGCCACCCTTCACCGACCAATCGACGTCAATTGACCAGCGCGACTTGTTCTCCAACGACTCGGAACGCGGCAAGACGTAGTCGATGCGACCGGCATCGATGGGCAGCAGTTCTTCATACTCGAGACGAAGACGGGCGACCCCGTTGGCGGGCACCGGAAACACGTTGGACTTGAGGGCACCGAAACCGGCGAACTCGAGAATGGCGGGATCCTTGAGACGGCTGACGATCTCGTTGTAGATGCGGCGGGCTTCCTCACGCGGAAGGATCTCAGCCTCAAACTTGCCTTGGGCACCCTCCAAGCGGAAGGACTTGAGAATCGCACCGTGAGGCACGGGCAGAAGCACCTGGCCTTCCTGCTGTTGATGGCCCGGGTTGCGCATGGTGAGAGTCATGGTGGTGCGCGCCACTTGGTCCTCGATACGACCGGTCACATCGATGCTCTCCACCTGGACTGGACTCAAGGGTCGTGGACGTGGCCGCACGTGCGGCATAATCCAATGGTGATGGTGGTGGGGATGATGATGGTGGTGACCCGCGCAACGGGCTCTTGCGCGTGGCATCCAAATCAGGGAGCCGCCTCCGACGAGGCAGGCTTGTTTGATGAAGGTGGAACGTTTCATGGGTCTTTGTGCGAAATGTGCGGATGTGTCTCTCGACGATCTGCACAGAGCGTAGACCCAGTCCCCCAAGCTGTGTGTAAATGAGCAGTAAACCCTTGTAAATGAAGGGTAAACGAAGATTCAGCCCGCCAATCCTAAATCGGGCATGTGCCTCAAATCCCCATAATATATATGCCCTCAGCTCACACGGGAGACATAAAAGAGGAATGCTAGGAACACGATGACCAGCAGCAAAGTAACCGTAAGGGTCCATCTAGAGCGCTTGTTGGAGATGAAGATCTCACCGTTGTCCGGACAAATGACAATGGGGACATCGGATCCGAGCGGATCATTGTAGAGGTTGTATTCGCAGACCTGCTCTCTTTCTTCTCCCCTGAAGGTGTAGCGAATAATCGGCATATTCTCGATGCCTTCACCATCTTCACCGAAGCGCACAAGCGTGCCTTGCGCTGGCAGCCAACTCTTCAGTCTTTTGCGCCAGCGCATCTCCCTGAGCACGAGGAACCACAACATGGTGACCCCCAAAACGAGGAGAACCACCTCACCGGAGTTCATGGGCAATCGGTAAGAGCATGATGAAAATCATGCCTTTTTGTGAAGTGAGTTCAAGTCACCGCAAAATCTCCATTTTCAGACCTATTTCCCCAGCTTCTCCTCGGAAAACCAGCCTTCGGCGGTCTCCACCTTGCCACCCTTGCCAAGCACCAGCTTGCCGGTCACGCGAGGGCCGTCCTTGAGGGTGGATGCGGCGAGCTTCACCTTCTCACGCGGCTTGTTGGTGGCACCGCGATGCGGGTGATCGCCAATGTAACCACCATCATACTCCACATCGAACTCCATCAGTTCGAGGGTGAGTTTACCTGGCTCGGACACGCCACGCATGTAGTTGATGTCGGTCTGAGTTCCCCATAGCGCACCGTGAACGATCTGCCAGATGCCGTCGTGGTGATGCACGGTCACGCGGTGGTGTTCACCGCAGAGGTAGGCGTGGATCTTGTGCTTCACCAGCACCTTCCAGAGCTCGGACTTGGTGCCTTCTTTGAGCATACTGGCACTGGAGTTCTTGCTGCGCACAGGACCCACAATGGGCAGATGACCTTGAACCAACTTGAACTCGGCGTCCTTGTGCTCGGTAAGCACCTTGTCGAGCCAGGCGAGTTGTTTTTCTCCCACGGTGTAAGAGAAGCGTTTTCCGGCATCCTCGAAGGTATCGAGAGTCACCACTAACAGATTTCCCTCACGCACGTAGAAGGCGCGGCCAATGCGATCCTCGGGACCATTCTTGGGCATGCCCATCTGACGACTGAACTCGTGACCAAAGGCGCGAGCGATGTCACCTTTTTTCAAACCTCCATCGTCACCGTATTCGTGATCCCCGGGGGCGACGTAGACGGTCATGTCCTTGTCCTTGAAACGCTTGAGGAAGCCACCCCAATACTGCTCGGTCTTCACGCGCACCTGCTCGGCATTGTCCCACCACCGCGCATCCATGATGTCACCGGCCACCAAGGTGAAAGCCGGACCCTCCTTCTTCAGGCGCTCAAAATACCAGTCCATGGTCTCCTCCCAGCCCTCCTGTGGGTAGGAAATGTTCCAGTTGAAGATGTCGGGCACGCTAGTGAAGCGGACCGCTTCAACGGGCTTGGACTGAGCCTGCAGGCAAGGCAGGAGGCTGATCAGGACGAGAAAGCAGAGGGCGAGCTGGCGAATCATGAGGTGAATACGGCTCATGACCGGCCAAACTAACCATCAATTCTTGAGGATCAAGCCACCAGGATCTCCTGATCGGAATCCTCGGCTTCAAACTCCATCTCAGGCACCTCGGCCTGGTAGAGTTCGCGCAGGAATTCCTTGTATTCGACCAGCTCCATGCGGCCGTCGTGATGCTCGATAATGGCGGTCAGACTTTCGACCCAATCGCCAGAATTGAGGTAGTGGACATCACCGACCTGCTTGTCTTCCGGGGTGTGGATGTGACCACAGATGATGCCTTGGCAATGCTTCTCGCGAGCGAGGTTCTGCAGCAGCTCCTCGTAGCGATCGAGGAACTTAACCGCGGACTTCACCTTCGCCTTCACCTTCTTACTGATGGAGTAGTACTCCTTACCGCGCCAACGACGCCACTTGTTGTAGTAGCGATTAACCTTGAGAAGGGTGTCATAACCAACGGCTCCCAGGGCGGCCAGCCAACGGTGATTGGTGGAGACGCTATCGAAGCCATCGCCGTGCACTACCAGATAACGATTACCGTTGATGCCCTCGTGAATGTGTTGCTTCACCAGCTTGATGCGACCGAAAGACAGCGGCAAGAACCGGTCGAGCACGTCGTCGTGATTGCCGCGGGTGTAGACCACCTCAACGTTATCACTTTCGGAAAGCTTGATGAATTTGCGAATGGCGCGGCTGTGACGCGAGGTCCACTTGCCGCCGCGCTTGAGTGCCCAACCGTCAATGATGTCGCCATTGAGGATGAGCTTCTCGCATTCTACGTGTTTGAGGAAGTGCACGACCTCATCCGCCTTGCTGTCAGGAGACCCGAGGTGGATATCCGAAAGAATGATTGAACGGCAGTTAAGCTTCGGACGCTTGAGACTGCGCAGGCGGTGGGGGTTGAGATGAGTCGCCTTTCTGGCAAGGCGACCGAGAGTGTCCTCGAATTTCTTAATCACGCGATCCCACCCCTGCTGCTCGGTACTGCGACGGGCCTGAACGCGCAGTTCGTGCCCCCTTGGGAAAGCGAGGGCGCGCACCGACTCCTGAAGGAAGGCATCGGCATCGCCAAAGGGCACCTTGAGCCCGTTACTCTCGTGCTGCACGTGCATCGATGCAGCGGCGTAATCGTAACTGACCGGCACCAAGCCACTGGCCATGCCTTCAAGTAGCACGTTGCCGAAGGTTTCGGTTTCGCTGGGGAAGAGCAGGATATCGGAGGAGGCGTAGTGACGGGCAAGATCGACGCCGGTCTGCATGCCGACGAACTTCACCCACGGCCAGGACTTCTCCAGGCTTGCGCGTACCGGACCGTCTCCAACGACCACGCAGGCCATGGCTGGGAACACCTTGCGCATGCGCTCGAAGGCCTTCATGCCCAGCTCGAGATTCTTCTCAGCGGCCACGCGGCCGACGATCACGGCCACTGGCGTGTCGGCATCGACTCCCCACTCAGCGCGAAGGAGCTCGCTGCGACGCGAGGGCGCAAACAACTCGGTATCCACTCCCCTCCCCAATAGCTCGACATTCTCAATGCCGATCTCCTTGAGCTCCTCCACCATGCCGGGCGAAGGCGTCATGGTGCATTGCGCACGACTGTGGAACTTGCGCAGGTAGGACTTCGCCAGCGACTGCATGCCAGGCATGCCGTAGCGCTCCATGTATTGGTGGAAGTTGGTGTGAAAACCAGTGACCGCCGGAATACCAAGCGCTTGGGCCGACTTCAGCGCCGACTTGCCGAGCGGGCTCTCGGTGGCGACGTAGATCACATCCGGCCGCTTGCGCTCCCAACGCAAACGAAGGTCGAAGGGCTTGGGCAAGCCAACCCGAACATCGCGATAACCGGGCAGCGCCACCGAGCGCGCCGAGGATTCGCCGGCTGCCGTTTCGGATCCAGTGTGCAGCACATGCACCCGATGCCCTCTGGCTCTCAGGCCATCCGTCAGTCGTCCAAGGGTCATGGCGACGCCATTGACGTCTGGGCGGTAGGTGTCGGTGATGATTTCGATCTTCATGGACGTGAGGCAACTATCGTTGCTCTCGTAACCTGCCCTGAGAGACCGTGCTAGAAAACCCCCCAAGGGTGACATTTTCGTCAGACTAACAGTCAGGAACCATTAAGAAGTTCAGCCCTCACTCCCCTGCCTTAGCGAGGTAGTCGCAGATGATGGGAATGCGGTCGCCGACCGACTCGGTTTCCAAGAGTTGCTGGCGCAGTTCGGGATCGTGGACGAACTGCTGACAGATGATGTCGGTCAGAATGCCAGGCTCATCCGCCTGATCGAGCAGTGAGAACACTCCTTGTTGCACCTCTTCGGGCAACTTACCCACAGCGTCCTCCACGGCAGCCCGAAGGGTCTTCATCGCCCCTTCGGCCTGAGCCTCCGGTTCAAAATCACTGGCCAGAGGCTCGATGGTGGCTAGGGGATATTCCTTGTCCCGAAGCCATTCGACAAAACGGACCCGAAGGACACCATGCAGCAGCAACTGCGAGGTGCCGTCGTCAGCCAGGCGGCTGGCACGAATGAGACCCACCGTACCCACTGGGGCCACGCAATCACCCGGATCCTCGGTCTCCTCGGTCAGCAGGCAGGCCACTGCAAAGACACAGTCGCCTTCGATGGCATCAGCCAGCATGCCTCGATAGCGGGGTTCGAAGATACGCAAAGGCAGCCCGCCGTGGGGAAACAGCGTGCAATCCGGCAGCAGCATGACGCCACATTGCGTGGGGATTTCAATTGCAGACACATCCGCACCATGCATGGGTCCATGACGGAGGCAAGGAGTATGGCGGTGGGCTACCCGCCTCAGGCGTGGACCTGCCCGCCTCAGGCGGGAAAACCCGTTGCCAATCAGCCCCCAATCCCTCACACATATTCTCTGATTCGTGTCGCTTCTGCGCGCAGAATACTTCATTTTTCTAAGCCCATGATCGAAGTCGAACAGCTGACCAAGCATTTCGGATCCAAAACCGCCGTCGATGACCTCTCCTTTAAGGTCAAAAAAGGCGAAGTGCTCGGCTTCCTCGGCCCCAACGGTGCCGGCAAATCCACGACCATGCGCATGATCACGGGTTTCATCCCGCCAAGCTCCGGAGAAGCCAAGGTCTGCGACATCTCCGTGATCGACGATCCAACCGCCGCTAAAACCAAGGTCGGCTATCTTCCCGAATCGGCCCCTCTCTACCCGGACATGACGGTGTCCGGCTTCCTCAAGTTCTGTGCCGACATTCGCGGCCTCAAGGGCAGCAACCGCAAGGACGCCATCGAACGCGCCATCGATACCTGCTTCTTGGGCAGTGTGGCTCATCAATCCATCGATACTCTCTCCAAGGGTTACCGTCACCGCACCTGCCTTGCCCAAGCTCTGCTGCATGACCCCGAAGTGCTGATCCTCGACGAGCCCACCGACGGCCTCGACCCCAACCAGAAATTCGAGGTGCGCCAACTGATCAAAAACCTCGGCAAGGAGAAGGCCATCCTATTCTCCACCCACATCCTCGAGGAGGTCGATGCCTCCTGCAGCCGCGCGGTCATCGTCGATCGTGGCCGCATCGTTGCCGACGGCACGCCGAAGGAACTCCACGAGCGCGCCGACGGTGGAACTCTCACCGACCTCTTCCGCAGCCTTACCAGTCTCGACACCGACGCCGACGATTGATCCCCCCTTCCACGCGAACGCCATGCCCACCCTCACCCTCTACAAACGGGAGCTGACGAGCTACTTCACCCAGCCGACGGCCTACGCCATCATCGTGGTCTTTCTGCTGGCGACCATGACCTTCACCTTCACCTTCGGTAGGTTCATGGATACCGGAGACGCCTCTCTGGATGGGACCTTCTTCTTTTACCATCCTTGGATCTTCATGCTGCTGGCACCTGCGGTGGGCATGCGACTGTGGTCCGATGAGCAGCGCAACGGCACCATCGAACTGCTCGGCACCTTTCCCGTGACCACCTGGAATGCCATCCTCGGCAAGTACCTGGCTGCGGTCACTATCTGGCTGGTCGCCCTTCTACTGACCTTCCCCATCGTCATTACCGTCAACTACCTGGGAGAGCCCGACAACGGCGCCATCATCTCAGGCTACATCGGCAGCCTGCTGGTGTGCAGCACCTTCCTCGCCATCACCATGTTGGTCTCCGCCTTCACTCGCGACCAGGTCGTCTGCCTCATCGTTTCGGTCATCGTCTGTGCCACCATGACCTTCTGCGGCTTCGACCCCTTCATCCTCGAAATCGGCAAAGCCACCTCTCCGAGCGTAGTGGAAGCCCTCTCCACCCTCAGCGTGCTGGAGCTCTCCGACTCCCTCGACCGAGGCCTGCTGCGCCTCAAGGACATCATCTGGTTTGTGTCCATCATCGGCGTCTGCCTGCTCGGCACCAGCGCCATCCTCTCGGCAAAACGTTCCTGAGTCGCGCCTGACCTTTTTTACCACCCAGCCATGAAGATCACTCACCCTGTCACCCGCGCCTCCTTTGGCGTCGCTGCATTGGTCGCCATTGCGCTGCTCGCCAACTGGCTGATCCTGCTGACTCCTCTAGCCAGCCGCGGCATCGACTTCACCGAGAAGAAGATCCACACCCTCTCGGACGGCACCAAGACCATCCTTGGAGAACTCGATGCCCCCGTGGTCATCCGCTATTACGCCACCCGCGGTACCGACTTC
This sequence comes from uncultured Luteolibacter sp., assembly GCA_964541125.1. GTDB lineage: Bacteria > Verrucomicrobiota > Verrucomicrobiia > Verrucomicrobiales > Akkermansiaceae > Luteolibacter. The sequence goes on from CAZIPY010000284.1 coordinate 12,473, forward strand.
ATGCCCGAGGCGATGAAGCTCCACATGCGTCGGGTCGATGACCTTCTCAAGGAATATGTCTCACTCGCAGATGGCAACCTGCGGGTGGAATACCTCGATCCTCAGCCCGATACTGAAGAAGAGGACTCTGCCAATCTTGATGGCATCAACGGCCAACGCTTCGACAATGAAAACCTCTACTTCGGGCTCGCCATCTCCTGCCTCGATAAGACCGAGGTGATTCCCTTTCTCAACCCCAATGAGGAAACGATGCTCGAGTATCAGCTCTCGAGCCGCATCGCCGAGGTCAGCACCGCCATCAAACCCAAGATTGGCTTGATGTCGGGCATCAACATCCGTGGCAGCACCGGTAATCCAATGATGGGAACCCGAGCGACTGCGCCCTGGATTATCCACCAGCAGATGAGTCGCGCCTTCGACCTGGTCGATATCCCCCTGATGGCACCCAAAATTGACCCCGATGAAATCAAGGTGCTCTTTGTCTTCCATCCTGCCGGCATCAGCCCGGCCGCCGAATACGCCATCGACCAGTATCTGCTGAAAGGCGGCACCGTGATCGCCTGCCTCGATGCATACTCGATCGCGGCCCAGATGCAGGGCGGCGGCAACCCGATGATGGGCACTGGCGGCGCCTCTACCTCCACTCTGCCAAAACTCCTCAATGCCTGGGGCGTGGAGTTCGAGTCCGGTCTGGTACTCGCCGATCCCACACTCCAAAGCACCTTCGACGACGGCCGCACGGGAACGGCCGTGCTCAGTCTATCGAATGACAACATGCCCCAGAAGGACAGTATCGTCACCCGCTTCCTTGAGAACGTCGTTCTCTATCTGCCTGGCGGTTTCTCCAAGACCTCCAAGTGCAAGGTGCATTACGAATCGTTGATTCAATCCACCGACACCGCGGGCTATGTCGATTCCGCCAAAGCCGCGCGACTGGAAACCGTTGCTGAAGATGTGAAGGCCGGCGGCAAGCGTGTGGACTTGGCCGTTCGCCTGTACGGCAAATTCAAGACCGCATTTCCGGCGGGCAACCCCATTCCCCCGGCCGCTGACGAAACGAAAGAGAAATCCCCAGACAAGTCCCTCAAGCAATCCGCCGCGGACGGCAACGTCTTCCTAATCGCCGACATCGACGCCTTCTGGAATCAGTTCGCCTATATTATCCAGAACATCGCCGGCACGCCATTTGCCGAAGCCGCCAACAACAACTCCTCTCTGCTGCTCAACCTTCTCGATCACGCGGTGGGCTCCAAACACCTGATCGGTTCCCGTTCGCGCGCTGCCGCACGAAGGCCCTTCACCACCATTCAGGAAATGGAGAAAAATTTCGACAAGGTCGAAGGAGCGAAAAGGGATGAGCTGGATGACAAGATCATGAAACTTCAACAGAAGTTCAATGATCTGAATACCCAGCGGGACCGAGGTAACGCCCTCAACTTGGAGAGAGAAAAGGAGAAACAGCGCAAGAAATATGCCGAAGAAATTGCCGAATTTCAGAAGCAAAAGCGGGAACTCGAGAAGGACCTGCAAAAACGAAAAGATGATCTCGCTGGGAGAATCACCCTGCTCAACGTCGGGGTCATGCCCGCCTTCGTGATCCTCTTCGGCCTGGGCCTCTACCTCCAACGCCGTTCCTCCACCGGCGCCCGCTGACCCCCTTCAACCGAGCCTTTTCCCATCCACCTTCCATCATGAGCAAACGTCAGGTCATCATCCTCTGGGCCGTCGCTGCCGTCCTCGGCCTACTGATCCTTGTGATCAAACTCACTCAGAAAGACCCCGATCAGATCGCCACCGAGCGCAAGCCCGGTGAAACTCTGTTCGAATCCTTTCCAGGCGATCAGGTCCACCAGGTCGTCATCCAAGGCTCTGAGCACTCGCTCACCATCGAGAAATCGGGAGAGCAATGGGTGCTCAAGGAGCGCGACGACTACCCTGCCGAAACTACTCTGGTGCTCGGACTGATCCGCACGATCAGCGAGCTCGAAATTACTCGCGCCATCGAAGCCGGTCCTTCTCTCGCTCCACGTTTCGGCATGGACCCCGAAGCAGATACCTACCTTGATCGTGGGATCGAGATCGGCTTCTACAGCAAGTCCAAGGAGGAACTGGCCCGCGTCACTCTGGGCAAACATATCGACGGGGGTGGCAACGCCGGCGTCATGGGAGGCGGCAAGACCGCCGGCCGCTACATCCGCAACCATGCCGACCAGAGCGGCTTCTACGCGAGTAGCGAAACCTTCCCCGCCATCAGCGATACACCCACCCAGTGGCTGCGTGACCGCTTCATCAATCCCGAGAAAATCCGGTCCATTGAGGTCACCAAAAAGGATTCGGATGAGACCGAGTGGCATCTCCGCCGCGACAGCGAGGAAGCGGCCTTCCAGGTGGTTGGCGGTAAGCCCAATGAGGTGGCAAACACCAATCTGGCCAATCGTCTGGGTGGTCTCTTTGCCTATGCCCGCTTCGAGGACGTGATCGCCGCCAAGGAGGTTCCCAAACTCAGCGCCAAGGAAGGCAAGGTTCGGGCTACCATCCAAACCCTCGAAGGGTTCACCTACAAGGTCTCGCTGATCCCCACGGCAGACGAAGCCGATGAATATCTGCTGCAAGTCACAGTGGAGGCGGAACTGCCGAAAGCCCGCATGAAGCAGCCAAATGAGAACGCCGCGGATGCCGCCAAGATGGACAAGGCATTCGCCGAACGCCGCCAGCAGCTGCAGGACAAACTCAACGAGGCCAAGTTCTTCGAGGGCCGCACCTACCTGATGGCCAAATCCAGTGTGGATCTGCTGCTATACAATCGTGGCGAAATGGTAGTCAGCGTGGCACCCAAGACCCCGGCACCCGGCGAGGTCCCGCCGGCCCTGCTACCTCCAGCACAGCCCTGATCTTTGAGTCAGACAGCAAGAAAGACTTTGAATTCCTTGACATGGCCCGAGAGTTCGGGCTTTGATCCCGCCCCCGCGATCAGCGGGACCTTGGGGCCAGCCCCCAACCCACCACCAAGCACCCTTAGCTCAGCTGGATAGAGCGTCTGACTACGAATCAGAAGGTCGGGAGTTCGAATCTCTCAGGGTGTACCACTTTCCAAAGCCCCGTGACTCAGGTCGCGGGGCTTTTGTTTTATAGACGCTTGCACTCGTTCACTCCGACAAGTCGGAGCTGCGCTCGTCCGCAGTAGGCCCATCAACTGCAGACTTGGCGGAATTCAGGATTTGTGGAATATTCCCACTGCTCAGCCCTCTTACCTACGATGTTGCACACTTGGACACGCCGACTGGGAGCCCTGCTCCTGATCTCCTGTCTGGGCCTTTCGGTCCCGGCAGTGGCGGGCCCCATGCACCTCTGTCTGACCGAACTCTTGAAGTCCGAGTCTGCGGAGGAAGATTGCTGCAACCATGGCAGCAGCTGCTGTGACTCCGATGAGCCCCTCGATTCCCCTTGTTGCCTGGACATCAACGAGCTGCCGGAGGCACCCGCACTTCCCACTCCCGAACCTTCCCCCGAGCCCCCTGTGATCGACCTCGGCTGGAGCCCTTCCTTTCCCCCGCTGGCAGATCTGCACGGGTCAGAAGTTGCCACACAGCGACCGGACCGCATTCGGGGTCCATGCACGCCATCCGATCATCGGGCCTTGCTCGAAATCTGGAGACTGTAAACCGCGGCCCATTCGCCGCGCCCCTCGTGAACGTACACGAGAACCGTCCGCCTGCTTATTCCAGGGTAGGACTCTGTCTCTGATTTCCCATCGCAAGATCCCATGAATGATTCCCTCAACTCTCTAACAAGAAAAACCAACTCATCTTCGGACAAAGCCCGAAGACGGATGCCAGCTTGGTTGATACCGGCCGCCATCGTGCTTGGCTTTGCCCTGCTGTTCCTGCTGCTGTTTCGCGACCGCATCCTGCCGGCCCCCGACGTGAAAGTCGCCGTGGTTCTGAGCACCGAACAGACAGCTTCGGCCGGTGACACACCCACCGCATCCACACAGGATGCCATGCGTGGACCCACGGCATTCCAGGCCAGCGGTTGGGTCGAACCCGACCCCCTGCCGATCAAGGCCACCGCGCTCACCGACGGCGTGGTCGATGAAGTGTTGGTGCTGGAGGGAGAGGACGTCAAGAAGGGGCAATTGCTGGCGACGCTCATCTCCGAAGACACCGAACTCGAAGTCAGGGCCGCCAGCAGCGCAGTCGCCATGAAACGTGCCGCGCTTGCTGCACAACAAAAGACAGTTGCAGCAGCGATGGCCATGCGTGATGCCCAAGGTGCACTGGTTGTGGAGGCGGCGGATCGGCTGAAGCGCATTGAAGATCTGCCCGCAGGCGCGCTCTCCGAAACCGAGCTCACCACCATTCGCAGTGCCGCGCAAAAAGCGGTCGCCGCAGAGAAGGCCGCAGCCGCAGAAGTCTCGCGTGCGAGCGCCCAACTTCAGGTGCTGGGCAGCGAAATCGCCATGGCCGAAGTCGCCCTCGACACTGCCAAACTGGCACACGAACGCACCAAGATCACTTCACCCATCGATGGGCGCATCCTGCTGATCCATGCGGTTCCGGGCAAAAAGAAGATGCTGCGCATGGATGGCGAAGACAGTGCGACCATCGCCATCCTTTACGAACCCGAAAAGCTTCAGGTTCGTGTCGATGTCCCTCTGGCCGATGCCGGCGCACTGCAGATCGGGCAACTCGCCCGCATCAAGTGCAACCTGCTGCCCGACCAGACCTTCACCGGTGTGGTTACCCGCATCAATGGTGAAGCCGACATCGCCCGCAACACCCTGCAAGCCAAGGTGCGCATCGACGATCCCAGCGACCTGCTTCGACCCGAGATGCTGTGCCGTGTGGAGTTCCTCGAAAGCCGAAGCCAATCCGGCACCACGATCTCACGGGGTGAACTCAGCACCTGGGCTCCCGAATCCGCGATCAACAATGACATTGCCTGGGTGGTGGACCCCAAGTCCAAGCGTCTCGAAAAACGCAGCATCAAATCCACCAAACAAAGCCGCGAGGGCTACCTGTTGATCAAGGAAGGCCTCAAACCCGGCGAGTGGGTGGTGCTCTCCCCTTCCTCAAAACTCAGCTCCAACCAGCGCATCAACCCAACCCTCGTAAAGCCATGATGATTCAATGCAAACAGGTCAGCAAAAGTTACCACAAGGGTTCCACTGTGGTGACGCCACTGCAGTCACTCGACCTCGAAGTCGCCAAGGGCGAATTCCTCGCCCTGATGGGACCTTCCGGTTCGGGCAAGACCACGCTTCTCAACCTGCTCTCCGGCATCGACAATCCGACCGAAGGCTCACTGGTAATCGCCGGCAAAGAAATCTCCAAGCTCAGTCAGCGCGAGCTCACCGCCTGGCGCGCCGACAACATCGGCTACATCTTTCAGCTCTATCACCTGATTCCCGTGCTCACCGCGTTTGAGAACGTGGAACTGCCGCTACTACTCTCGGGCCTGAGCAAAAAGGAGCGGCACGAGAGGGTGCATACCGCTCTCAGACTGGTCGATCTCGATGACCGCCATCACCACACCCCCACCGAGCTTTCCGGCGGTCAGGAGCAACGTGTGGCGATCGCCCGCGCCATCGTTGCCGATCCCCCACTGCTGGTGGCCGACGAACCCACCGGCGATCTTGACCGCGAAACCGCCACCACCGTCCTCAAGCTGCTGCGCGATCTGTGCGCCGAACACGGCAAGACCATTGTGATGGTCACTCATGATGCCAAAGCCGCCGAGGCTGCAGACCGCACCCTGCATCTTGAAAAAGGACAACTGCTCGAAAACCTCAACGTGTGATGAATGTGCTCTTCAATCTTCTCGGACTCGCCTGGCTTCAGCTGGTGCGCCATCGCGTGCGCTCGCTGTTGACCGTGCTTGGTGTGGCCTCGGGGATGTTTCTCTTCACCTCGGTGGAGACCCTGCAACGATCCCTGGCCGAGGCCACGCAAACCAGTGCCGACGACACCACTCTGGTGGTCTATCGTGAGAATCGCTTCTGCCCGATGAGCAGCAAGCTGCCCGAACATTACGTCGATGAAATCAAGCGCATCGAAGGCGTGCGCGATGCCATCCCCATCCAGATTGTCGTCAACAACTGCGGTGCCTCGCTGGACGTGATCACCTTCCGCGGTGTTCCCGCCGAACGCCTCACCGAATTCGCTCCCGACATCGAGATCATCGAGGGCAGCGAGGCGGAATGGCTCAAGCGCGATGATGGTGCACTGCTCGGTGAGGTCTTCGCCAAACGCCGTGGGCTCGCCCCAGGTGACCGCTTCGATGCCGCTGGCGTCACCGTCACCGTTTCGGGCATCCTGCAATCACCCAACCTGCAGGACAACAACGTCGCCTACGTCAAACTTCCCTTCCTGCAGCAGGCCTCCCGCGTGGGACTCGGAACCGTCACCCAGTTCAATGTGAGCGTGCAGCCGGGAAGCAACCTCGAACAAGTCTCAGACACCATCGATGAATACTTCCGCTCTGCACAGGACCCCACCAGCACCCGACCCGAAAAGGCCTTCTTCGCTGAAACAGCCAAGGAACTGATCCAACTGATCGGTTTCACTCGCTGGCTGGGCATGGGCGCGGTCATCGCCGTGGCCGCCCTGGTTGCCAATGCCCTGCTGCTCATCGTTCGTGGCCGTCTAAAGGAGAACGCCGTGTTGCGCACTCTTGGATACCCTTCCTCGGCGATCGGCTGTCTGGTGGTCAGTGAAGGCGGCATGCTGGGCCTGATCGGCAGCATCGTCGGGGTCGGTGGTTCGGCTGTCTTCCTGAGCTGGCAGAACTTCACCATGGGCAACGAGGGTCTGACCCTTGCCATTCGACCCGACCTGGCCGTGGTCATGGGTAGCCTCATCGCCGGCTCCCTGCTTGGCCTCTTGGCTTCCTTCTGGCCCGCCTTCCAGGCTGCCCGCCAACCCATCATTGAATCTCTAAGCGACTAAGCACGATCATGTTACCTCTCAGTTATGCCATTCGCAGCCTGCTGCGCTCCAAGACGCGGCTCGCCCAGACCGTGGGCGGGAGTGCCTTGGTGGTACTGCTGGTGATGGCCGCAGTCGCCATCAATCAGGGCATGAACCGTGTACTCAGTGCCTCGGGTTCAGCGAACAACGTCATCCTGATCGGTGCCGGCTCCGAAGAAAGCACCCAACGCAGTGAGGTCAAGGAGACCACCGCCACCATTGCTTCGGCCGCCGTTCCCGGAATCACCGAACAACTCGGCGTTCGCGCAGTCTCTCCGGAAATTCATTACATGACCTACCTCGGCTTCACCGAAGACATCAAGGCACAGGCTTTGATCCGCGGCGTCACTCCCGCCATTCTCCATGTGCATCCCGAAGTCCGCCTCGTCGAGGGCAGCTTCCCCCGCACAGGTGAGGTGATGGCCGGGCTGTTGGCCTGGCGCAATCTGGGTGTTGAAGAGGATCAGTTGCGGGTGGGCTCCAAGGTCAGCATCGATAACCAGGAGATGACGGTATCCGGACTGTTCTCGGCCCCCGGGACCGTGATGGAGTCCGAGGTCTGGGCCACCGTCGGCGACATCCGGGTCATCGCTCAGCGCGAAAGTCTGTCCTGTGTGGTCCTGCGCCTCGACGATCCGGCTGACTTCTCGGAAGCCGATCTTTTCGCCAAGCAACGTCTGGATCTGGAACTCACCGCCCTGCGTGAAAGCGACTATTATGGGCGCCTCAGTGAATTCTTCGGCCCCCTGCGGGCCATGATCTGGGTGACCGTCAGTCTGATCGCCGCAGGCGCGGTGTTTGGGGGCATCAACACTCTCTACGCCGCCTTCGCTTCCCGAGTGCGTGAAATGGCGACCCTCCAGTCCATCGGTTTTGGTCGCAAGACCCTGGCCTTCAGCCTGATTCAGGAAAGCGCCCTCGCCTGCCTCACCGGCGCCCTCCTTGCCTCCGTCGTCGCCATGCTGGTGATGGACGGATTGAATATCCCCTTCTCCATCGGCACCTTCAGTCTGGAGATCACCGGCAATGTGGCACTGACCGGCATTCTCACCGGCCTGCTGCTGGGCGTCCTCGGCGCCGTTCCGCCTGCCATCCGCTGCCTCAAGCCGGCCCTGCCGGTTGCCCTGCGCAGCTGATTTTCAAGCACCAACATCAACCCCACCAACGACATGAACAAAACCACCATCACCCTGACCACCCTCATCGCCTTTGCAGCACTTCCAATGCTCTCCTGCAACAGCAAGGAAGGTGAAGACGCATCATCCAACAAAAGCAAGGCCGTCAGCCCGACACTCATAGCCGTCATCGACGCCAAGGTCGAGGCCGAGGCCTCCGACATCCACATCATCCGCAAGACCGCCAAACCCGGTGACACCATCACCGTCACCGGCTGGATCATGGGCAACATGAGTCCCTTTGTCGAAGGACGTGCCGCCTTCATGCTCGGCGACCCCAAAGTCGTCACCGCCTGCAATGTCCGCCCTGACGATCACTGCTCGACCCCATGGGACGTCTGCTGCGACGACCCTGCAGACATCAAACGCGCCACCGCCACCATCCAGATCGTGGATGCCGATGGCCGAGTGCTCAAAGAGGGTATCGAAGGCGTGGAAGGCATTGAGAAGCTTTCCAAACTGCTGGTCACCGGCATCGTCGCCGAGGGCTCCAGCGAAGACAGCCTGGTGATCAACGCCAGCGCCATCGACCTGCAATAAGCCAATGAAAAGCCTCACCACCATCGCTGCCTGCGCCCTGCTTCTCGCAAGCTGTGCCACGCAAGCTCCAGGCCCCACCGGCCCGCCACCAGCCTGGGCCAACGCGCCCTCATCGGGGCCGGCCTTGAGCGCGGAGTGGTGGAAGGGCTTCGGCGACCCGCAACTCGGCTCACTCGTTCAGCGCGCCTGGAAGAACAACCCGGAAGTGGAAATCGCGCTGCATCAGATCGAAGGAGCACGTGCCGACCGCTTCGAAGCCGCTGCCAATTTCCTCCCCAAGGCCGGCATCGGCCTCGGGGTTCGCGAGGCTCGGGAGCAGAACCGCGACACCGGATTCCGCCCCGTGGACATGAAACCCTGGACCGCAGAGGGCGGCATCTCGTGGGAACTCGATCTCTTCGGTAAGCGCCGTGCCGATTGGCGTGCCGCAGAGGCCGGAGAAGCGGCCGCCCATGCTCGCCTGCGCGGCATGCGCCTGATGATCGCCACCGAAGTCTGCGCTGCGCGTTTGGAGCAAAACCTGCTGACTCGGGAGCTGGCTCTTCAAGAGCAACAGCTTGAGGATGAAGAAGAGGCCACCGAACTCAGCCAACAACTGCTGAACAAGGGGCTGATCTCAAGTGCCGATCATGCCCGCCGCATCAGTGACATGGAGGACCTCGAACGCCGTGTACACGAACTCATGCGCCTGCAGGAGAACGCCCGCCTGCGTCTGACCAGGTTATTGGGGGGAGGCAAAGTCCCCGCAGCTCGCAGCATGAACTTCAGCTTGCCTGCCACTCCCAAACGCGTGCCGGCTGAAGTCTGGCAGCAGCGTCCCGATCTATTGGCTGCCGAGGCCACGGTGCGCGAGGCCTTCGCGATTCAGGAAAGCGCCAAGCTGAACCTCCTGCCCACCCTGTCGTTGGGGGCAGGTGGCCGTCTGGCCAGCAGCTCACCGCGAGACGGCTATGAGGTCTGGACCGCATCGGTCGGGCCCAAACTCGACATTCCCATCTGGGATCCGGCGCGCCTTGCTCAAGTGCAACGCAGCAAAGCCATGGCAGCCGAGGCGAGTGCGCGCTATCGCGCCACCAGCGACCGTGCTGTGGAGGACATTGAGTCTGCCTACAACGATTCCGTTCATCACCGCCATCACATGGAATCACTGGAGCAGGAGGCCGCCGCCAAGCGCAAGGCCTGGAAGGACGCCGAAGCCAAATACAAAGCCGGACTGGTATCCGCCATCCAGCGTACCAATTTGGGCCGCTCCCATGCGAACACCGCCATCATGGCCACTCGCATGCGAATCGAGGCATTGCATTCCCAACTCAGGCTGATTCGAGCCCTGGGAGGCTGAACCGTTGCCCCAAGAGAGCTAAACAGCCCCACGAACTGGTAGCAGAGGGCGGATTTGAACCGCCGACAAAAGGCTTATGAGTCCTCTGCTCTACCCCTGAGCTACTCTGCCATGTTCGCGGATGACCCTCGAAAGGGTCGATCGGGGGGAGGTGGTTACCCTCCGTCAGGAGTATTGTCCACCCAAAATTCGGTCAAATCAACCTCTCTCGTAGGGCTTTTGCCACTGCCCCAGTGTTGGTCGTCACGTGGAGCTTGTCATAGACCCGCTGCATGTGGGTGGAGACGGTGTGGACGCTAATCCCCAATTGATCGGCGATTTCCTTCTTCACCAAGCCCTCGGCCAAGAGCCTGAGGATGTCGCGCTGGCGCTCGGTGATGTCGTAGTCGCTCTCCTCCTTGGCCTGCATCTGCATGCCGGCCTTGGCAAAGGCATCGAGAACCTTGCGGGCCACTTCCGGAGTCATCGGCGATCCACCTTCGGCCACCTGATGGATGGCTTCACCGATCTGTTCGCCGGTGGAAGATTTGAGGATGTAGCCTGACGCACCCGCACAGACCGCACGAAAGATTTTATCGGCATCATCGAAAACGGTGAGAATCACAATCTGGGTGAAGGGAGCCAGCTGTTTGAAATGGGAGATACCACTGATGCCATCCATGCCAGGCAACTGCACGTCGAGTAGGATCACATCTGGCGCGGAGCCGTTCTTGAGTTCCTCCAACGCCGGCTCCACGGCACGAAAATTGCCGCCGCAATTCATGCCATCCATTGCTTCGATGGTCCGTTGCACGCCAGTGGCGAAGATGTGGTTGTCCTCAACCAGCCAGATGTTCTTTTCCTGATTATCCATGATTTCGACTTCTATGTTTCGTAATTCGCCTCAAAGCAGACTTCGCAGCCTGACCCGGGTTTACTGATAATGTGAACGCTTCCTTCCAAGCTTGAAGCCCGGCGCTGCAGATTGCCAAGCCCGTGACCCTCACCATTCTCCGATCCTGGTTCAAAGCCCGCTCCATGATCCCTGATCCTGAACTTCATGCCCGTAGAGCCCGGATGGATGGTGATCTCAACCCGCTTGGCCGCGGCATGTTTGCGGACATTGTTGAGCACCTCCTTGAAGGCAAAGAAAAGATGACGCCTGAAAAGCAGGCTTAGCTTGCGATCCCTGAACTGCACCGGATCAACCTCAAACTCCACTTCATGGTCACTGAGGATCATCTCACTGGCTTCCCGCATGCGCACCACCATGTCTCTGAGCCCAACCTCATCGCGCTGCACCAGCCAGACGATGTCGCGCATCGAATGGGATGCCTGCTCAGCGGCCTCCCGAATGGTCGCAAAATCCTGCCGCGAACCCTCATCATCACTGTGTTTGCTACCAATGTCGCTCAACAGCACGATGCCGCCGAGGTTGCTGCCGATGTCATCGTGCAGGTCGCGCGAAATCTGCATGCGCAACTGCGTCATCGCCTGGCTCCGAGACCGGCGCTGCCAGGTCAGCACCCAGATCCAAGCGATCACCACCGCGACCCCGAACGTGATCCCCAGTGCCACCATAAGACGTCTACCATTGGCGAGCCTGGAGGCGCGAGCGTAGGCCAAAGCGGCCAGTTCTTGCTCCAGTTGGCCGCGAAGATCGAATTGCTGCAAGTGTTGTGGCCATTCGGTCAGTTTAAAGCGGCTGGTATAGCCATCCACCAGATGAGCCGGAGCCCAGGTCGTATCCGACGAAAGTTCCGTCTGATCACTCACGGTCACAGGTCGATTCAGGGCAAGGTTGCGACCACCTCCATAAACCTGAAATTCGGCGAGCCCAAAGACTTGCCGGTTGTCACGCGACCAGAGTTGCTTGGCCACCATGCGGGCATAACGAGCCTCGATACCCGGCACCTGAAAGGTGATCGCGCAACCGGAAGGATAGCCGAGCGGATAGCTCGGATGCCCACCACTCCAGAGCACAGATTCAAATTCCGGGTCATTGGCCAGCTGGACTTCGAAGTCTCTGGGGAACCCACGACCCCCATAAACCTCGTAGGCATCGGACTCAATAGGCAGCAAACGCAACTGGTCGATGACTTGTTCAACACCCAAGTCCACCATGCACCAGCCTTCTTCTCCCTCTGGAAGACGCCCGTCCAATTCGCCATCATAGGGACTGGCAGCACTGAGGTAGCCGAGATTAGGGCTGGCTTGAGTCAAATCGACCGGCATGCCCAGGCCGTGCTGACCATCGATCAGACGGAACGGCGCCCACAGCGGATACAGGTCCATCTCCGTAGAGGTCGTGAGACGGGCGGAATCGGCCACGTTGTGATTGCCCTCGAGGGCGATCAACTCCTCCATCGCCCAGAAGTAATGATCGTCTTCCCGGTGATGCTTGAGGGCGGTGAAACGTAGGTAACGCCCCTCGGCCGGACCCCTCTTGATCACCACGGGATTGCGTCCCGGATGGGGGTGATCGCTCTGACTGTGATCCATCAGTATGATCGCACCATCCATCCGAGGATTGTCAGCCAATTCCACCCAAAAGCGCTTGGGAAAACCGTGACCGGCACCTGACGGGCCCAGAATGGAAAGATTTGCCGGGACCAGCGCGATGGTGTCGATGCTGCAGTTCCTGCCAAAGTCGAGCTGCACCCAGTCCTGGGTATTCTCGGCCTCGAGCTTACCACTGCGGTGACCGTGACGAGAGCCCCAGGCGGCTTCCCGAACAGCGGGCAGACCTGCCAATTCATTCTCGATCTCAGCCATCCGCTCCTCGGCTGCCCGGAAATCCGAGCTGAACAGGCGCACCATTCGCTCCAAGCCGGATTCCGCCTTCACAGCCGCTGGCAGGCCACACAGCAAGCCCAGAACCAGCATGGATGAGATTCGTGCCATCCTGAGCAGGCTGACCGAAATCCGTGGCATCGTCATCATCGAAAAGGTCATACGATCAAATGACCCAGCAGGTTGCGACTTCAACGGCTGGAGATTGAAAAAAACCGAGCTGCAATTTGCATTCCGGCCGTTTGGGCCTAAGCTGCGTCCCAACTTCACCTCAGCATGGTCTCTCTCAAAAAGAAGCACATCCTCATCGTCGGAGCCGGCCCCGGTGGCCTCAGCGCGGCAATGACCCTCGCCAACCGGGGCTTTCAGGTCACCGTGGTCGAGAAAAGCGACCGTGTGGGAGGCCGCAATGCCGAGCTGAAACTGGGAGATTATTCCTTCGATGTCGGTCCCACCTTCCTCCATCAAAAGTTCTGTCTGGATGAAGTGTTCGCCGAGGCCGACCGCAAGGCCGAGGACTATCTGGATCTGGTCGATCTGAACCCCATGACCCGCCTCAGCTGGGGCGACACCTCGCTGCACACCTACAGCGATCAGGAGCGAATGGTGGCGGAACTGGACAAGGTTTTCCCCGGCAGCAGTGATGGGTTCCAGCGCTACATGAAGGAGCAGGCCGTCAAGTTCCGCAAAATCTACCCCTGCCTTCAGCGTCCCTACCAATCCCTGAGCTCCTTCCTTAGTCCGAATCTGGTCAAAGCCCTGCCCTACGTGCTCACCAACAAAAGCGTGCACGACACCTTGGGCGACTACTTCAAGGACGAACGCCTCAAACTCGCCTTCACTTTCCAGGCCAAATACCTGGGCATGTCGCCCTGGCACTGCCCCGCCCTGTTCAGCATCCTCTCCTTCACCGAATACCGCTACGGCGTCTACCACGTGCAGGGAGGCCTCAACCGCATCTCACACGCCATGTCCGATATCGTCGGCGAACTCGGCGGTGACATCCGACTCGAAGCTGGCGTCAAGGAACTGACCATGGAGGGCCGCACACTCACCGGTGCCATCCTCGAGAACGGTGAAACCATCAAGGCCGATGCCGTGGTCCTCAATGCGGACTACGGACACGCTGCCACCCAGTTCTTCGGCAAACGCAGCATCGGACTCGAAGCCATGCGCAAGAAGCAGTTCTCCTGCTCCACGTTCATGATCTACGTCGGCCTGGACACCCTCTACCCCGACGAGCCGCACCATCACATCCTCTTTGCCGACGACTACGAGGCCAACGTCCATGACATCCAGAGCCAGAAACGCGTCTCGGATGACATGTCCATCTACATTCGCAACTCCAGCATCACCGACCCCCATGTCGCCCCCGCTGGCAAGTCAGGCCTCTACATTCTGGTGCCTACCATCAACAACCGTCACCATTTCGATTGGGACGAGATGAAGGAGGAATATGCCGACAAGATCTACCAACGCATCGAACAGCGCACCGGCATGAAGGACCTGCGCCAGCGCATCGTCGAGCAGCGCATCCTCACTCCCAAGGATTGGGAGAGTGGCAACATCTTCATGGGAGCCACCTTCAACCTCGCCCACAACCTCACCCAAATGCTCTACATGCGGCCCCATAACCGCTATCAGGGCTACGACAACTGCTACCTCGTGGGAGGTGGCACTCACCCGGGCAGCGGCCTTCCAACCATTTACGAATCCGGTCGCATCAGCGCGAATCTGGTCTGCGACCAGTTCGGCAAGTCTTACGAGAAGATCGACTTCGCCACGGACTACCTGCAGCGCGCCTGAGCCAAAGAAGGATCAGAACGGGATGTCGTCGTCGAAGTCGTCTTCCTTGCGGAGTTCGGCAGCGCTGGGCTCACCGCCCGAAGCGGGAGCTGCCGCAGCCGGTGCGCCACCCCCATCACCACCTTCGGCGGCCTGGATCTTCCAGCAGGAAAGGTTCACGTAGTAGCGATCCTTATACTCGTTACCACGGATGTCGAAGTTGAGCTGCACCTTCTGGCCGACCTCAAACTGATCGAGCATGTCGCAGCGATCCTTGACCACCTCAAACTTGAGATCCTGGGGATACTTGTCGTGTTCAGTGGTGATGACGAACTCCCGCTTACTAAAGCCACTGGGGAAAGTCTGGGTCTCGTTGATCAGCTTGATGGTGCCGCTTGCCTCGTACATGGCCTGACTCTCTCACACCGCTCTATCCTGTCAAACCCGTAGGGATCGAATCCCCCAGAAGGTAAAATAAAATGGCTAAACGGCTTGCTGGCGGTCAGTCTCAGCTGCATCCCCCTCGATGAAATCAGGCCACGCAAAGCTCCCCATCAGCGCAGTCATTCCCGTGCTGAATTGCGCCCACCGCATGCGAGAGCATATGGAAGAGTCGATGGAATGGCTTTCCGAAGTAGAGGAAATCATCGTCGTGGATTCAGACTCCAAGGACAACACGATGGAAATCATCCGGGAATGCGCCGGGCATCTAAATCCACGCATTCTGAACCATCCGGCAGGCTTATACGAATCCTGGAACCGAGGCGTATTCGAAGCTACGAGCCCCTTCGTCTACTTCTCAACGGTCGGCGATTACATCACCTTGGACGGACTGCAGAAGCTTCACCACAGCATCAGCACGCTCGAGGCAGACATCGTCATCAGCCCTCCTCGCTTCACCCACGAGTCCGAGGCCACAAGCAAGAGGACAAAGGTCACCACCTGGCCCATCCACAAAATCATCAGAGACCTCAACATCGAGCACCCCAGGTTGATGGACGCCTCTGAACTCTATGACCATGTGATGGTTTACCTGCAGGACTGCATGCTGGGCAGCAGTGCGAGCAACCTGTACCGACGTTCGTTACTCATCGACCACCCCTTCTCGGGCGAATTCCGGTCGATGGGAGACAGCGCGTGGATCATCAAACATAATTTCGACGCAAAGATCGCCATCCACCCACAATCTTTTTCAACCTTCCTGTTCCATGCCAAGGACTGGACCTATGCGAAGGCCGACAGCGCTGGCACGGCCAAGGTCAGGCGCGAACTCGCATGTATGGCTTGTTCAAAGGCCCTGGAACAGAATTCCTCTCTGGAACCTCACATTTTGACTGCAGCTGAGCGCATTCTGAAATCAAAGCAGATAGACATCATGGGGCCCAATCGCTCGCTGGGAGAATGCGTTCCTGAGACATTGATTAAGGCTGAACAGCCTGAAGCAAAGCTGTTCCTCTGCAAGATCAACTCCATCTTATTAGAGATCGATATGCTTGATCTCCGGATGATCGAGCACACCTACCGCAGCAAATTGGGACACCTCAGGTACCTCTGGCCCCCGCTGATACGAGCCAGGAGAAAGCGTAAGAATCTCGAGCGGCAGATTAGGCGCTTCCGCACGCAGTCTCGTGTTCCCTCAACACCCACCTACGAGCCATCCCCCCAACCAACCCATCCATGAAGATCATCGGAATTGGAGGCTATTTAGGGCATGACTCAAGTGCAGCACTAGTGGTGGATGGCTCCTGTGTAGCAGCAGCACAGGAAGAGCGCTTCACCCGAAACAAGCACGCCAAGGGAGTGCCCCACCACGCCATCGACTATTGCTTGGGACATTCAGGGCTATCCGGCGAAGATATCGATGAGGTGGTATTCACGGAACAACCCCACACGGTGCAGACCTTCAACCTCGGCGGCGGCTGGCTGTCCAGATTCGGCGAATTAGCAGACCGGAAACTATCACCCGGCCGAGCATCCGGATTCCATCGCGAGACCATGCACCGCTTCCCCAAGGCACGTGCCCGAGCCATCCAGCATCACCTGACGCATATTGCTGCATCACACTTGCTTTCAGGTATGGAAACTGCCGCTTTTCTCTGCGTCGACGGCAAGGGAGAGAACTACTCGGCAACCATCGGGCGAGCATCCACCAACACTTGTGAAATCCTGGAAAAGCATCGCTTTGAGAATGGACTGGGGATGTTCTATAGCGCGGTCACAAAGTATCTGGGCTTCCTCTCATTTGGTGATGAATACAAGGTCATGGGGCTCGCACCCTACGGCTCGCCCGTCCACACGGAGGCATTGAGAAGGATGTTCACCTCGAACAGCAATGGCCAGTTTCGCATGCTCCGCGGCTACACGTGGAAGGCACTCGATGCGATCCGTGAGATCTCGGACCTCCTTGGCTATCCGATGCGCTTACCGGAGGAGCCCATTGAACAAAGGCATAAGGATGTCGCGGCATCTCTGCAAAAGATATTTGAAGACGAAATCTTCAAGATGGCAGCGCGTGCAAAGAAGCTCTGTACAGATGAGGAGAGCTTGGTCTTCAGCGGAGGCTGTGCACAAAATTGCGTGGTCGGCGGCAAATTGGGTCGGTCGGGCATCTTCGATTCGATCTACGTCTCTCCAGTGGCCAGCGACATGTCGAGCGCTCTGGGTGCGGCGGTTCATGGCGCACAACTCTGCGACCAATCCGTTGACCCTGACAGCTTCCGCTCCCTCTATTTAGGACCGCAACCCGGAGCAGTGCCCGCAGAAGCCACTCCTCATCGCCTAGAAGTCACAGGTGATCTTCATGCCTTCATCGCTCAGAAAATTAGCGAGGGACTCAGCGTCGCTTGGGTTCGAGGCGGCATGGAGCTTGGACCTAGGGCACTCGGTGCTCGGTCGATTCTAGCTGACCCAAGAGATGCGAACGCTCGGAATCGGCTCAATCGAAAAATTAAGTTCCGCGAGTCCTTTCGGCCCTTTGCTCCTGCCATCCTTGCCGAGCGTGTCTCCGACTGGTTCGAATTCAACGGTCGCGCGGATTACATGAACCTCACCGCTCAACTTCGTAGTGATCGTCGCAATGATAAGGCCGGCATTCCCTCCGTGATCCACATCGATCATAGTGCTAGACTGCAAACCGTTCACCCCGATGTTCACCCCGACCTCCACCAGCTAATTCAGGAGTTCGAGAACCTCACGGGAGTCCCCATTCTAATCAACACCAGTTTCAATCTAGCTGGTGAACCCATTGTCTGCTCGGCAAAGGACGCCTGGGAGACTTTTGTCCGATGCGATCTCGATCTATTGGTGGTCGGCGACGAGGTCTTCGAGCAACCCGACAGGGTGACTGGGCCCTGATTCTCAGGCGCCCTGGACCAGCCATCTACCTAACCACTGCTTTAGCCTCGACAGATACGCCCCCATGATTCGTCCTGCTAGAGATACTAGCTGACTCGGCGCCCGCCCTCCACAACCATGACAATTCCGACAAAACGAACAGTCGTCATCTTCCTAGACTCAATGGATGCGGAGCTGACTGAAGGCTACATCCGTGATGGTCAGTTGCCAGAACTGGCTCGCCTCATGGAGAGCGGGGCTTACCGGAGACTGAAAACTCTCGATCACTCACTCGCTGACTCCATGCAAGTCGCCTTGTTCACAGGCTGCCGACCGAATACGAACGGCTATCATGCTCCTCACCGCTTCCACCCGGACACCTATACCAAGAGCATGAATCTGCTCAGCAGCTTCGAGGGGAAACGTCCTTTCTATGATTTCAATGATGGCACCCAAGTATTGACTTTTGATCTACCCAGCAGCCCCATTCTGGAAGACCGTGATTACACTCAGTTTGTGGATTGGGGAGCTCATGCATTTGGTGTGGGCGGTCAATCCAATCCTCCTGAAGCCTGGCAGGATCTCATCGACCAAGTGGGACTTCATCCGGAGCACGGAATCGACTTTGCTTTATTGGGCAGTCCTGAGTCTTGCGAAGCTCTCTACCGCCGCCAACTCGAGGGAATCGAAATGCGCACCCGAGCCTCGCTCCATGTAATGGATCGCTATCCGTGGCAGTTTGCCATGTTTGCCACCTCCGAAACCCATACCGGGGCACACTATCTGCTAAAACATCCTGGCAATGAAGCGTTCTATGAGCGCTTGGCGGGTGAGGATCCGATTCTGAAAATTTATCAGGCGACAGCACGCATGATCCAAGCCATCATCGATCATGTTGGTCCAGAAACTGATGTCCTGATGGTCTCAGGAGAGGGCATGGCACCCAACCATGAGGAGGTCCCCAATATCGCTTACCTGCCGGAGATGCTTTTCCGTTACAACTTCCCGGGACGAAGCTGCTTCGATTTTGAGAATGAGCTCAAACCCCTTGCAGACGATCTGCCCGAAGAGGTCCGAGCAAATTGGGTCATGCAAGTCCAACGAAGAGCACATCGTCCTAAGGGCCTTCAGCGTCTGATCCGCAAATGCTTTCCTGAACACACCGCCACCCGATTGGAGTGTGCATTAAAACTACAGGGTGCATGCTTTAAACCAGGCACCCGTAAAATCATGCCGTATCAACCTGCAGCCTGGATGGAGCCTTACTGGCCTCACATGCGTGCATTCGCCATGTCTACCTTTTCCGACGGCTATATCCGCGTAAACGTGAAAGGTCGTGAAGCCTTGGGTAAAGTTCATCCGGAGGACTACGCCACTGAGTTAGATCGCATCACAGAGGCCATTATGGGCTTCCGGAATTCCAAGAACGGCCGTCCCGGCATTGCCCGGGTCGAGAGGGTGCGCGAAACAGCAACAGGCAATCCAGAGGGTCCCGATGCAGACTTAATCGTCATCTGGGAAAAGCATCCCATCGAACAACTGGAATCTTCGACTTACGGAAAAGTCGGACCGCTTCCAGCATTGCGTGCCGGGGTCCATAACGAGCTCGCCTTTGCCTTTGCTACTGGCCCGCAGGCCCGAGACCGAGGGCTCCGAGAAAATGGCCACATCTATGATATCGCCCCAACGATTTGGGAACTCCTCGGAAAGGATCAACCAGACCACTACGAAGGCGAGTCCCTTTTGAATTGAAGCACGAATATGTCCAAAACACCTCGATGGCTCTACCGTCTGCGCTCGCACATCTTTAAGCCTCAAACGATCTTCGGCCAACCCGCCTTGCTACACATCACACATGCAAAGGCAGGCTCCACCTGGCTGCAGAACATCTTCATGCGGGCACTTCCCAAGGCCCAGGTACCACGACGAATCGGCAGCGAATATGGCCGGATCGAGAATCAAGTTGATACCGTCTACACAGCCATCTTCGCCTACCGCTCTCAGATGGAAGAGCTGAATTTACTTCAGAACAATCTCCATTTCTTCGTGATGCGCGACTTGAGAGACACGCTGACCTCGCGCTATTTCTCGGAACGTTACTCGCATGCCGCGACTGGAAACATTCCTGGACGTCGAGCCATCTACCAGGGCATGAGCGATGAGGAAGGCCTATTCACCTGTTTCCGCGACTTTGCCAAAAATCAAATCCGGATACAGGAAAGTTGGTTGAATTCCGACAGTCCCGTATTCAAATATGAGACGCTTTTTGCATCAAAAGGTGAAGCCCTTTTCGAGATCTTCGAGCAAATCGGCTATCAATACGATCGCGCGGCATTCACTAGGGCCATTGAGAAGAGTCACTTCGAGAAAGAATACGGCCGTCAACCCGGCGACACCGACATTCATTCACACGGACGCTCAGGCCTACCCGGCGATTGGAAACGCTATGTCACACCCGAGCTGGAAGCCTTCATCGAGAGTGAGCTCAAGGATCATCTGATCCTCAGCGAGTACTGGGATTAGAGCGGAAACCTGAGAAGAGAATACGACGAAGGCGCCTGTATCCAAGTAGTTTGAAATCTTCAGCAAAGTTGCGATTGATCCGCCTGATGCTGGATCTATTGAAACGCTCCAGGTATTCGTGTTCCTCAGAGCTCATCTCAAGAGGATGCTGAATACACCGCTCAGCGGGCTCCACATCCGAACGGTTCGCATCGATACGACTCTCCACCTCGATACCAGCGCGCTCACAAAAAACATCAAAGTCGCGCTCAAAACATTCCACATGCCCGATCCAATCCACTGCCTGGCGTCCCTCATGGTGAGTGAAGGTGGAGGCCAATGAATACTGATTTGAATGTGCCGCATAAAAGCGGTTCACATCGCCATTGGCCGAGGCAATAGATTCTCGCATCCACTCCGTCCGCTTGATAAACGCCGCCTTGCGGCCGTCCGTATCCTCACCTGCCGCAATCACCGCTTTCGCTTGATCGATCTGACCATCCGGCTCGTAGCGGTCTACCGAGACACGCTGGAACCATCTGAACCATGAGTAGACGCGGTCGTAGGGATTGCGCACGAACGCCGCCTTAAAATAGTTCCCACATCCGTCCAGATACCCGGCAGCATGAGCATCGCGTTGGGAAACGTGATTGGAGAGAACGCGGCCCAAGCGTGGCTCAAAATAGCCGGCGCCATCACAGGCCAGATTGCTTCGGTATGGCGCGAGCCGCTGAGAAAGCGTGGATGCGGCACATTTCTGTGGTAAAAAAAGGATAAACTGATGACTCGTGC
Source organism: uncultured Luteolibacter sp. (assembly GCA_964541125.1). Lineage (GTDB taxonomy): Bacteria > Verrucomicrobiota > Verrucomicrobiia > Verrucomicrobiales > Akkermansiaceae > Luteolibacter. Next base: position 33,679 of record CAZIPY010000284.1, read on the forward strand.
TGATCAGCATGGATATGGCATAAACCTTGAAGCTCGGGCTGACAATTACCCGTTATACATCATCCTTAGTGATGCCCAAGTTCCTTAAGCAGCTACCACAACTCTTCAATAAATGCCCGCGAGCAGGCATGGTGCTGATTGTGCGCGATGAGGCCCGTTTTCTGGACATCCATCTTCGATACCACCGCTGGCTCGGAATTGAGCGCGCCTATTGCTATGAACACCGATGTGCCGATGCTTCGGGTGTGATAGCCGCACGCTTTCCCTGGGTGCAGCGGATTATCCTGGAGGGGCAGTGTCCGGTCAGGGAAGCCTACATTTCGGAGCTCCACCGCCATTGCATGAACGATGCCCTCTTGCGCGCACGCCGTGAGGGACTTGATTGGTTACTCATCATCGACGCCGATGAGTTCGTCGTGACCGGCCGGAAACCCCGGAAAATGGGACTACCGAAGGCTCTACGGACATTGCCTCGTTCCGTGATCGAGGCTCGCTTACGCACCCGTGAAGTAGTTCCATGCGCCGAATATGGTGAAGTCAACTGGCATCAAAACCCCTTCTTCGCCCTGCCGGAGGACACCCCTCATCCTCTCGGCAACGGGAGCGAATGGAGCGGCCACCTGGGTCACAATCAAGGGCAACGTGTGGTCCGTACCCGAGCAGTGGTACAGGCCTATGACTCACACCGCTGGACTACAGCCCAGTCAGAAGCAAGCGAAGGCATGCCACGCTACCGCCCGTTGCGTTCCAGGGAAATCGGTTGGCATGCACACTATTACGCCGCGTCTCCTGAACACTGGCTGGAAAAATTCACAAGACACAACGACTTCCCGGCACATTGGCCCTCTCCCGAAAATGACAAAGGAAAACCAGTCGAACTCCCCCTCGAGCAACCTATTGCCGTGTGGCGACAATGCGTGAGCGAGCTTGGGAATGACCCTGATGCAGCATTGGTCCACGCCAAGTCCCAGCTATTTCGATCGACGAAGGCGTTGACTCAATTGGCACAGGGATCCGGCAAGCCGCTAATCGAGATAGATGACTCACTCCCAAGTGCTCTGAGAGCCCTGGATATGGAAGACATCTCGCCTGACACGGATTCGAGCCCGCCAGCCATCCATCTACCGATCCCCTCATTGGCGCCGCCTCCGACGCTCAAGCCCGATTAGACAGCCTTCATCGCCTTACCGGTGGGCGAATTCTTGGTCTTCTTGATTTTTTCTGGAGAACCCTGAGCCACCAGCTTGCCGCCGTTCACGCCACCACCCGGTCCGAGTTCGATCACGTGATCACTGGCCTCGATGACATCGAGATGGTGCTCGATCACCAACACCGAGTGGCCGGCATCCCGAAGTCGATGGAACGCATCGAGCAAGCGCTCCACATCGCCAAAGTGCAGACCGGTGGTCGGCTCATCAAAGAGATACAGGGTGTGGGCATTGGGCGGTTTGGCGAGCTCCACCGCCAACTTCAGACGCTGAGCTTCACCCCCGGATAAGGTGGTCGCCGGTTGACCCAAGCGAATGTATCCAAGCCCAAGTTCGTCGAGCGTACTCAGGAGGTGGCGCAGCTTGGGGATGGCCTTGAAGAGCTCGAGCGCCTCACCAACCTGCAAATCAAGAATCTCTGCGATATTGCGTCCCTTCCAGGTGACTTCCAAGGTCTCACGATTGAAGCGCTTGCCATTGCATGCTGGGCAGGTCACCCAGGCATCGGGCAGGAAGTGCATTTCAATCTTCAGCTTGCCGTTGCCTTGGCAGCGCTCACAGCGACCACCGGCCACGTTGAAGCTGAAGCGGCCCACCTTGTAGCCGCGCTGCTTGGAAAGGGGCAGTTGGGCAAAGAGCTGGCGGATGTGATCGAAGGCCCCAGTGAAAGTGGCCGGATTGGAGCGGGGGCTGCGACCAATGGGCGATTGGTCGGCCACCACGATCTTGTCGATGTACTTCACCCCTTCAATCTTCTTGTGCGCGCCGGGCATCTCGCCCTTGCCCTCGAGCTGTCGACTCAGTGCTGGTCGCAGGATATCGTTGATGAGGGTCGACTTACCACTGCCGCTGGGACCACAGATGGACACCATGCGCCCGAGGGGAATCTCGACGTCAAGGTTGCGCAGATTGTGTTCGCTGGCGCCACGGATGGTAAGTGCACCCACATCCAAGCCGGGATCCACCATGGGGCGTTCGTATTCCGGACCGTGTTTGAGCCAATGACCGGTGGGCGACTTGAGCTTGGCCGGCGTTGCAGTCTCCAAAATCTCACCACCCTCATTACCCGCGCCCGGTCCCATGTCCACCACCAGATCAGCGGCGCGGATGATGGCCTCGTCGTGCTCGACCACGACCACCGTGTTGCCCAGATCTCGCAGGCGGAGCAGCGCATTGATCAAGCGACCGGTGTCGGCGGGGTGCAAACCAATGCTGGGTTCATCGAGCACGTAGATGACGCCACAGAGGCCGGCCCCGAGTTGCGTGGCCAAACGAATGCGCTGGGCTTCACCCCCCGAGAGGGTCGCGCTACCGCGGTCGAGTGTGAGGTAGTCGAGGCCAACTTCGGCGAGGAAGCCGAGGCGACTCTTGATGTCGTTGAGCAGGCGCTTGCCGATGTCACCGTGCTCTTTCTTGAGCTTCACCTTATCCAGCCACTTGAGGGCGTCGGCCACGCTTAAGGAGCAAAAATCCTGAATACCGAGCCATGATGTAGACTGAATTTTGACGGCCAACCACTCATCACGCAGACGCTTGCCCTCACAGGCATGACAGGTCCGCTGGGTGATCACCCGCGAGAGCATCCGCCGCCCCATGATGCTGTGAGTGGTGCGATACTTCCGCCACCCCTCGTTGAGCAGGCCTTCGTATGCGCGGGTAGCTCCACGGGCATTCGTCTGAATCTTGCCACCCTCAAACAGAAGCGTGCGGACCTTCTTGGGCAGCTTCTTGTAGGTCGTGCTCGCCTCCAGTCCGTGCATCTCGAGAATCTGCTTGGTCTCGCGCGCGAATTGGCGGCCCCGCTGCGAATCGAGCGGCCACCAGCCCTTCATGCCGCCCTTCACAATGGGCGCATCAGCATCCTTGATGAAAAGCTCGGGATCACAAAAGCGTTCGGTGCCAAGGCCTTCACAGTTCTCACAGGCACCGAGCGGAGAGTTGAAGGAGAAGTGGCGGGGTGAAAGCTCATCGAGCATGAAGCCCGTCTTGGGATTTCGGTAGGAGGTCTGGAAGCTGAGGTCGCGCCAGAGTTCCGCTTCGGGCTCGAGGACCGTGGCGCGGGCTTCTGTGCCGCAAATGCCGAGAGCGGTCTCCACCGAGTCCGCCATGCGCGATTCCACCCCTTCTCTGATCACAAAACGGTCGACTACGATCTCCAGAACGGGTTTCGCCTCGGGCCAGGCCTTCATTGCCTCCTCAAGTTCCAGCACTTCGCCGTCCATGCGCACCCGGATGTAACCCTGACGCTGCAGATTCTGCATCAGACGATCGGGATCGGTGAGTTCCTCATCGGGCACGGGCGCCAAGAGCATGGCCTTGGTCCCTTCAGGGTGGTCGGCAAGGGCGGCGACAATATCCGACGGCCCCATGCGTTGCAGACGCTCTCCTGTTTCCGGATCGTGAGGCACGCCCAGCGCCGCCCACAACACACGCAGGTAGTCATACACCTCGGTGGCGGTGGCCACGGTGGAGCGCGGATTGAGGCCACCCGTTCGCTGTTCGATGGAAATGGCCGGACTCAGACCCTCAATGGAATCCACATCCGGCTTGTCGAGTTGATCGAGGAACTGGCGAGCATAGACCGAGAGGCTCTCGACGTAGCGGCGCTGGCCCTCAGCGAAGAGCGTGTGGAAGGCGAGTGACGACTTGCCACAGCCACTGGGACCCGTGATCACCACCAGCTTGTCCTTGGGAATGTCGAGATCGACATTCTTGAGGTTGTGCTGTCTGGCGCCACGAATCTGAATCATCCGGCCCGACTCTCGAACGCGTTCCATGGTTTGTCCAACGTAGATCGTTTGGACCCTTGTGTTGGGTCCCCGAGCGGCCTAAAACCAGCCCCACTTCAATTCATGGAAAAGCCCTCAGCACTCAGCAGAAACGAGACCGGGATCGCTCTCGGCCTCGTCTTTTTGTCGGGATTTTCCGCCCTGATTTACCAGGTCCTGTGGATGAAGCAGATCGGCCTGCTCTTCGGCAACACCTCGCAGGCCGCAGGAGCCACGCTCACCTCCTTCTTCGCCGGACTCGCTGTGGGCAGTTGGGTGCTCGGCCGCAAGGTCGCCAAGCAAACCCGACCCATGCGCACCTACGCCTGGCTGGAATTCGGCATTGCGGTCACGGCACTCCTCTACTTCGCCATCCTTTGGATCTTCCACGCCATCTACCCCGCCATTCACCAAAGTACTGAGCCTGGTTTCCTCAGACTGCTGATCAAGTTCGCCCTGTCGCTGCTGCTGGTCTTCCCGCCAGCTTTCTGCATGGGCGGGACCATTCCGGTGATCGGCCAATACATGGTGCGTGAGATCCGCCACTTCGGTCGCCTGTCCGCGCTGATGTATGGCATCAACACCCTCGGCGCCGCCATCGGCGTCGGCCTCGCCGGCTTCTACCTGCCGCTGTGGCTGGGCTTCAACCTGACCTGCGTGCTCGCCATTCTGATCTCTGCCGGCATCGGTGGGGTGGCCCTTGCTCTCGCCCGACACACCCAACCCCATGAATTTGTCGTAGAGGAGGAGCCAGAACATGAGCCCGTGCCTGAAGTGGAAGTCGAGCCCGAGCGCAAACTCTCGCGCCAGGAACGCCGTCGTCTGGAGCGCGAGCAGAGCAAGGGTAAGGTCCAAGCCGAAGAAGCGCCCACGGTTCGACCTGCTGCCGCGAAGGACTTCCGCAACAAGAACGTCATCATTGCCCTCTGTTTCCTCTCCGGCTTTAGCGTCCTTGCCCTCGAAGTCATCTGGACCCGTCTGTTCACCCAGGTGCTCGAAAACTCGGTCTACACCTTCTCGGCCATCCTTTTGGTGGTGCTGCTGTGCTTGGCCATCGGTTCTCTCACCAGCTCGCTACTAAGCCGCATCAAAGTCTCGCCCACCCTCATGCTCAGTTTGCTGATGCTACTGGGTGCCGTGGCGGTCAGTTACACGCCGCGCCTCTTCATGAAACTCACCGATGGCATGCAGCTGGTGACTTCCGAAGGCAACTGGTCGAGCTACATGTTCCTCATTCTGGGCACCGTGGCCCTGAGCATCGGTCCAGCTGCGATTGCCTTGGGCACCGTCTTTCCCTACCTCATGAAGGTAGAGGAACATCATCTCAAGTCTCCCGGCAAATCACTGGGACGTCTCGCCACGCTCAACACGCTTGGTGCTATCCTAGGCTCCTTGGTCTGCGGCTTCCTGCTGCTGGACTGGCTGGGCATCTGGCAGAGCATGCACCTCATCGCCTGGATTTATGTCGTTTCAGCCATCGCCATTCCCACCCGCCTCGACAAGTCAGGCATTGCCATCAAGGGCGTGTGCTTTGTGACTCTCATCGCCGTGCTGCTGGCTTCACCGCGCGACTTGCCGGTCACCAGAATCGATCCCAACAAAGAAATTCTAATCGAGGTTTGGGAAGGCAGCGACTGCACCGTATCCGTCACCGAGAACCGGTTGGAGGGCACCTCAATCAAGATCAACTCGGACTACAGCCTGGGCTCCACCGCCGCACAAATGGGTGAAATGTTTCAGGCCAATCTTCCCTTGTGGGTCAAACCTGATGCCGAAGACATCTTCTTCCTCGGCGTGGGCACCGGCATCACGGCGGGCAGCGCGCTGGACCCCCAGTTTCCTCAGGTCAAAAAGGTGGTCGCCTGCGAACTCTCTCCGCATGTGGTCACCGCCGCCGAGAAATACATGACCAACATCAATGGCTTCGATGCCACCGGTGGATTGTTCCGAGACCCCCGCGCCGAAGTCGTGGTCGAGGATGGACGCCACTACCTGATGGCCACCGATGAACGCTTCGACATCATCAATGCAGACCTCTTCGTTCCCTTCCGCTCGGGCGCTGGCAGCCTCTACACGGTCGAGCATTTCGAGAGCTGCAAGTCGCGCCTCAAACCCGGCGGCATCTTTGTCCAATGGCTGCCGCTCTACCAACTTACCGAGTTCGAATTCTCTGTGATCTGCAAGAGCATGCTTGAAGTCTTCGACGAAGTCTCGATGTGGCGTCACAGCTTTTATGCGGGTCAGGAAATCGTCGGCCTGATCGGCCATGAAGGAGGCAAACCTTTGCTTGCCAGCGACCTCGACAGCAGCGCCGACAAGCTTCGCGCCACCGATGGCAAGACTCACCTCGACATCACCACCCTTCCCCTGCCGCTGAACAAACAAACCATTACCCTTTTCTACGCCGGCAATCTCGGCAAATCGCGCGCGCTGTTCGAAGATTACCCGCTCAATACCGACAATCGGCCCATCATCGAGTATTTGGCACCACGCAACTACCGCAGCCAAACCACGGCGGAGATGCAATGGTTCGTCGATCAGAGATTTTACGACTTTGTCGGCAAGGTAATCCAACAGTGCCCGCCGGCTGAGGACCCCTTACTCGCCAACCGGACGCCGGCAAACCGACGCCTACCCGCCGCCGGCCACGCCTTCCATCGGGCTCACATCGCGGAACTCAACGACGATGAGGATGATGCCAGAGTGGCCTGGGACGAGTTTGTCAGGGAGTGGACGGATCAGTAGGGCGCTTGCGACCACACACGATGCGGGTGATCGCGAGGTAACCAAGCAGCAGGACCACAAAGCCCAGAACTTGCCAACTCAACGCCTTGTGGAAACGCTCCATCTCTTTGGCGCCATGCATGCACGACACCAGCAGCGAGAACATCCCCGTGTAGAAGCCGTAACCTAGGTTGAAACACATACCCTTCACGCTGAGCATGGTGGCTCGCTGTTCGGAGCTGGCTTGGCTGTGAAGGAAGCGCCCAACCGTGAAATTGATGTAGCCCAAGAGCATCATCAGCATCATCACCGCAGGCACCCCCAGCCAAACCCAGGCTGGGATCAGCATCAGGAGGGCAAGCAAGGCAAAGAGACCACCCATCAAGAGACTACCGACCGTGCTGAAGCGTCGGTTGACCCTAGCCGCAATGCTCGGCACGAACCAGTTGCAGATGGAAATGGCTGAACCGATGAGGCCATAGACCCATTCTGGCAGGCCGAGTAGTCGATAGACCAAACTGTTGATGGTTGCCTGATTGCGCGCCACTGCATCGAGCAGCATCCCACCTAGCAGAACCACCGCAATCAGGCGGGTCGTCACCGCCATTCTGGCCGTCGCCAAGGTCAGACGCGTGGATTCGCGTAGCCTATCCATCAACCCCACCGTCGATACTTCACGCTTCTCCTGAAAAGACAGAGCGATCCACAAGCAGGCCAGCCCCTGCAGCAGGACCAATGCAACCGGCAAGCGGTGGGCGACCGCCTTGCTGAGATGCAATTCCTCCGGCGCCAGGCGGTTCCACCAGCTCGGGTCATACATCAGGCCACCAAGAGTCATCGCCACCAAAAAAGCTCCCGAGCGCCAGCGCATGGCGTTGATCAGGACCACATCCCAGGCCTTCTCCCGACCCTCCTCGGGAATGGCGTCGTAAGCGATGACCTCGTCCGCCCCACTCGCTGCCGCCTCTGAAAGGCCGGACATGAAGCGATTGAGCAGGCAAATGGCAAATAGCCAGCTACCGCCGCCCATAATGGGAGCCGCCAACAGCAGGGCCATCTCAATGACCATAGTGGCCGCTCCGAAAATCAGCATGCGTTTGCGGCCAAAGGTGTCGGCCAGAGCACCCGAGGGAACCTCAAGCAGAAGGATGGAAGCCGCCCAGACCACATTGAGCAGCAGGAACTGCGGATCGCTGAGCCCCATATCGGTGAACAGGATGGCAAAGACCGGGTAATAGGCCCGGGCGTGGTAGAGGGCAGAAAAGGCGACAAAGAGTCGCGGGTTGCGCGCCTCGAAGGGCCCCTTGCCTCGCAACCATTCCAGCATGGCTGAGGAGATTGCATAGCAATCCTTGTCTGGCAAGGTCCGTGCTTGCACGGGCCTCGATCGAGGCTAGAAATACCCGGTCCACTCTTCGTGAAAACCTACTTCCTCCGCCGCCTGCTCCTGGTCCCTCCGACGTTGATCGGGATCACCTTGCTGGTCTTTTTGATCATCCGACTGGCACCTGGCGGCCCGGTTCAACAGGACGTCGCCCAGATGATGGGTGGCGCAGGGGAGACCGAAGGGGGTGGAGCGTCCAAGGAATCGGCAGAAGCGAGGATCACTCCGGAGCAGATCTTTGAAATTCAAGAGAAGCACCAGCGCAACAAGGGAGTGATGCGCTCCTACCTCGAATGGCTGGGCGTCCTGCCCCGAGACATCCAGCATCAGGCCGGCAGTTTCGAAAAGGATGAGAAAGAGATCAAACTCACCATCCCGGGCACGATCGAGAAGGTGACCGTCAAACGCAACAAGGATGGCAGCATCAAAAGCACCTTTCCAAAGAAGGGTGACTACTCACATTGGAAGGTCCGAGTGGTGGAAGTGGACACACTCGAGAAGCGCTGGAAGAAGCAGATGGATTCGGAGGCCCCCAAGGGCATCCAGCCGCGCGCCATCCTCTACCGCCCCTCCTTCGAAGGCCTGCTGCAGGGCAGTCTCGGCCGCTCGGAAAAATACGGCGACCCTGTCTGGAGTCTGGTCGCCCAACGCATCCCCATCTCACTCTTTTACGGCATCATCTCGATGATCCTCATCTACTCGGTCTGTCTTCCGCTTGGCGTGGTCAAAGCCATCAAACACCGCACCTGGCTCGACACCGGTTCTTCCATCGCCGTCTTCGCCGGCTACGCCATTCCCAGCTACGTGCTGGGTGCCTTCCTACTGGTGTTCCTCGGTGCGCGCATGGACCTGCTTCCCATCCAGGGCTTTGTCTCCGAAAACTTCTCTGATCTCAGCTTGGGTGCTCAGATCGTCGACCTCATCCGACACGCCATCATGCCCCTGTGTTGCTACCTCGTCGGCAGCTTCGCCTTCATGACTTTCATGATGAAGAACAACCTGATGGACAACCTCGCCGCCGACTATGTCCGCACCGCGGCCGCCAAGGGTGTCCCCTTCCGCACCGCGGTGTTCAAGCATGCCTTCCGCAACTCCATCATCCCCATCGCCACCACCTTCGGCCAGAACATCACCATCCTGGTCGGTGGCAGTTTCCTGATTGAGAAGATCTTCGACATCAACGGCTTTGGTCTCCTGCAATACAGCGCCATCCTCGAGAAGGATGAGCGGGTCGTGCTCGGCGTCCTCGCCATCTCCGCCACGCTGATGCTCATCGGAAACATCCTCTCCGACCTCTGCGTCGCCATCGTCGATCCTCGCATCCGCTTCAAATAGCCCCGCCCTCGCCGCCCTAAATAACCACCCACCATGTCCCGCAAAATTGGCATCCTGCTCTGCGCCCTCGGCCTCGCCGCCGTAGTCGCGCATCTGCTGGGCTGGTCATTGCCGACGCTGCGCTGGTTCTACGGCTTTGACTCGGTGGATGCCGACCTCAAGAAGGCCTCCTTCTGGACCAAAAACCGGGGTGACATCATCGGACATCTGCTGGCTGCCGCCACCATCGCAAGCGGCGCACTGATGATCCTTCGCCCACCACACGCCAATCCCCACACGCAGCGCCAGATCAATCGCTTCAAGTCCATGGGGCGTGGCTGGATTTCCTTCCTGATCATCATCGTGCTCATCGTTCTGGCCCTCTTCGATCAGGCTTTGGTCGGTAAGCGCGCGTTGGCCGTCAAATACGAGGGTTCCTGGAAATTCCCGGCATTCCAGGAAGAGAACCTCACTGAGGAAGATTTCGGCGGCAGCGGCAAGGAGGAGGCCAACTACCGCGAGCTGAAAAAGCGCTTTGCGGCAGAGGACAAGGGCAACCGTGTCTTCATGCCTCTGGTACCTTGGGATCCCACCTACGATTCCGACAACGAGCTGCGTGAGTCGCTCGAAATGCGCGACGGCCTCTATTACAAGGAAGGCAGCAACAAGCCCTACTCCGGATTGGGTTATCGCTTCTATGCCGACGAGGACACCCGCCGCTTCTCCATGCAGAAGTTCCGCAAGGGCCTCGGCAAGGGCCGTGAGGAACTCTACAACCGCAGCGGCGACCTCACCGTGGTCTACAACTGGACCGATGGTGAGCGCTATCCTGAACCCAGCATGGGACTCGAATTCGCTAGCGAATTCGAAGACATCGAGACCACCGAGCTCTATGCGATGACCTTCAAACCCCTTCCTCCGAGTTGGGAAAACCGTCATTTCCTTGGCACCGATTCCCGTGGCTGGGACGTACTCGCGCAACTCTACGGCGGCCTGCAGGTGGTCATGCAGGCGGCAGTGATCTACCTCATCGTCACCTACGCGGTCGGCCTGACGCTCGGCTGCATCATGGGCTACTTCGGCGGCATGATCGACATCACCCTGCAACGCTTCATCGAAATCCTCGCCAACGTCCCCTTCCTCTACGTGGTGATCATCATTGCCGACCGCATCGGCCGCGACAAAATCACTCTGGTAACCATCCTCTTGGTGATCTGCATCTTCTCTTGGATCGGCACCACCTACTACATGCGAACTGCCACCTATCGCGAAAAGGCCAAGGACTACGTCTCGGCCGCCCGTCTGCTGGGGGCATCACCTCTGCGCGTCATCTTCCGCCACGTGCTACCCAACGCCATCTCCATTGTAGTTACCCTGTTGCCCTTCAGTGTGGCAGCCATCATCACCTCACTGACCGCTCTCGACTTCATCGGTTTCGGCCTGCCGGAGCAGTATCCCAGCTGGGGTCGTCTGCTCGCCGATGGCGTCACCTATGTCGACAAACCCTGGATCGTTAGCTCGGTATTTGCCGGCATGGTGGCGGTGCTGTTGCTGATCACCTTTGTCGGTGAAGCAGTGCGCGAAGCCTTCGATCCCAAGAAATTCACCACCTATCGATGAAACTTCTCTCGCCCAAGCTGCTGCTACTGCTGCCCCTCATCCTCTGCGGATGCGGCGACACGGATTTGTTTGCGCCCTACGACTGCGAAGAAGAGAAACAGGCCTATTTTGTAGAGCGCACTCAGATCGTCATCGATGAGCAAACCAAACTGAAGGAAAAGCTCCTCAAACAACTCTCTGAACTCCCTGAAGACGCCGACCCCGTGGTGAAGGCGGAGCTAGAGAAGAATTTGGCCAATGCCGAGAGGCGCCTGAAGAACCCCGAGTTCTTCACCTTCGCCTCGATGGATGATCTGCCCAAGGGCATCAACTGGGTCACCAATTGGGACAGCGAGGACATCGGCTCCCCCAAGGCAAAGAAGGGTGGCACCTTCAACACTTACTTCATCTCCTTCCCCCCCAACATCCGGCCCATCGGCCGCGCCGCCAACAACTCCTTCCGCAGCGAGCATTGGGATTACATCGAAATGGGACTGCTTTCCATGCACCCCAATACCCTCGAAACCATTCCCGGCATCGCGGACCAGTGGGCGGTGGCTGAAGATGGTCGCACAGTCTACTTCCGCATCGATGAAAAGGCCCGCTGGTCGGATGGCAAACCCGTGATTGCCGACGACTTCTTCATGACCTTCTACGTGGCCCTCTCGGAGTACATCACCGGGCCTTGGTACCGGGATTATTACGGCAGCATGTTCGAGAACATCACCCGCTACGACGACAAGCACATCTCCATCCGCCTGGCCAACCGCAAGCCCACACCCGAGCAATTCGCCGCCATCAACCCCTATGCCGCCCACTTCTACAAGGAGTTCGGCCCAGACTTTGAAGACCGATACAACTGGCGGCCCCGCCCAACCACCGGCCCCTACATCATCAAACCCGAGGACATCATCAAGGGGCGCTCCATCACGCTAAGCCGCGTCAAGGACTGGTGGGCTAAGGACCGTAAGTACACCCGCTACCTCTACAACGTCGATCGCATCCGCTACCAACTCATCCGCGATAGGGACAAGGCTTTTGAGATATTCAAGAAGGGCCAGGTCGATCTGTTCCCATTGGGCACCCCCGAGCGATGGTATGAACAAACTGAAATTCCCCAAGTTTTCGATGGCTACATCGAAAAGGTGACTTTCTACAACGATTACCCACGGCCTCCCTGGGGCATCTACTTCAATCATCACAAGAAGCCCCTCAACAACCGCGATGTCCGCATCGGCATCCAGCATGCCACCGATTTTCAGAGTGTCATTGATTACGACCTACGCGGCGACGCACAACGCCTGCACATCACCAACGACGGTTACAGCTTGTTTCCCGTTGAAGGCATCACCACCCGCGAATTCGATCCCGACAAGGCGCGCGCCGCCTTCGCTAAAGCTGGTTTTAAGAAGTCTGGCGCTGATGGCATTCTTGTCAATGAAGCCGGAGAACGCCTCTCCATCTCCGTGACTTACAGCAACATCCCCGTGCGTAGCAAAATGATGCAGCGTCTCGCCGAACGCGCCAAACTTGCGGGACTCGAATACCGATTGGATGGCATGGAGCACACCGCCAGCTTCCAGAAAATTCTCAACAAGAAACACGACGCCACCTTCACGGCCTGGAGCTCCACGCCACCCTTCCCCCGCTATTACGAAGGCTGGCATTCCGTCAACGCCTACGACCCCGGCACCAAGAACCCAAGGGTCATGACCAACAACATTTCGGTCTACGCCAACCCGGCCATCGATCCGCTGGCAGAGACGGTACGTTTCGGCACCTCCCTCGAAGAAATTCACCAAGCTACAATCAAGGCCGAGCAAATTCTGCATGAAGATGCCGCCTGGGTGCCTGGCTATAAGCGAGCCTTCTATCGTTGTGGTCACTGGCGCTGGATGCGCTGGCCGGACGACTTCAATGTCCGCCTCAATGATATCCCTGAGGAAAGCTACCTCTACTGGATCGATGAAGACATGAAGAAGGAGACCCTCGAGGCCAAGGCCAAAGGCAAAGCCTTCCCCGAAGTCGACGTCATCTACGACAAGTACAAGAAATGAGCGACACACCCACCAGCCCTGACAGCAACACACCTCTCCTCGAGGTGCGTGATCTGATCAGCGCCTTCGAAACCGAGCAGGGCATCCTGCGCGCGGTCGATCAGGTGTCGTTCTCCGTGCCTAAAGGAAAAACTCTAGGCATCGTGGGTGAGTCCGGCTGCGGCAAGAGCGTCACCGCCATGTCGCTGGTTCGCCTGCTCCCTCAGCCCTCCGGCCTCATCCTCGGTGGCAGCGTAAACTTCGATGGCGAGGACCTGACCCAAGCCAGCGACAAGCGGATGCACAAAATCCGTGGCAATGAGATTGGCGTGATCTTCCAGGAGCCAATGACCGCGCTCAAGCCGGTGCACCGCGTCGGCCGTCAGATTGCCGAAGGCATCCTCCTCCACAAGAAGGTCTCCAAGAAGGAAGCCTGGGAGCAAGCCGTGGAGGCCCTGCGCATGGTCAAGATCCCCTCGCCCGAACTGCGGGCGGGCGATTACCCCCACCAACTCTCCGGCGGCATGCGCCAACGGGTGATGATCGCCATGGCCTTGGCCTGCGAACCCAAGCTGCTGATCGCCGACGAGCCCACCACCGCCCTCGATGTAACCGTTCAGGCCCAGATCCTCGATCTCATTCAGGGCCTGCAGGACGAACTCGGCATGTCCATGCTCCTCATCACGCACGATCTCGGCGTGGTCGCTGAAACTTGCGATGACGTCGCCGTGATGTATGCCGGCCGGGTGGTCGAACGCGGCTCGGTGCAGGCCATCTACGACAATCCCCAACACGCCTACACCCAGGGCCTGTTCAATTCTATTCCCCGCCTGGAGCTCCAGTCCAAGACCGAGCTCAACACCATCCCGGGTTCGGTCGGCGCCCTCTCCGACTTCGTTCACGGCTGCCGCTTCTGCCAGCGCATGAAACGTGAAGGCGACGTTCTCAAGGAGCGCTTCCCCATCAAACCCTTTGCGCCCGGTCACGATGTTGAAGCCTGCCCGCTCTGCGCACCCGGAGTCAAACGCTCAACGTCCAACGCTTAACGTCGAACCTCCAAGGAATAGAATTTGAAAGTGATGAATGGAGAAAAGAAAGAAGCCAAATCCACTAGCTACGACCTGGAGGCGCGCCTTCTGGATTATGGGGCATCTATCATCCAGCTGACACGCAAACTCAACGGGGACTATGCACAGCAGCATATTGGCAATCAGCTTTTACGCTCTGGAACAGCTCCGTTGTCTCATCACGGTGAAGCGCAAGGCGCTGAATCGCGGGCTGACTTCATTCATAAGCTCAGCCTTGCCCTCAAGGAAATGCGCGAGTCGGATCGGTGGCTCAAATTGATCTTACGCTCAGAACTACTCCCAAAATCAGACGATCTTAGTTCACTAAGTTCCGAAACAGACGAACTCATTCGCATCTTGGCCACCAGCATACGCACCGCCAAAAACCGAGCTACAGGCGCAAATTCCTAAATCAAAATTCCCATCTGGCGCGCCAAATCGCCTTTAACCTTAACCATGTCCACCAACTCCAACCAGCCACCCACTTCAACGTTGGATGTTGAACGTTCAACGTTGGACGTTCCAAAAGCTCCGCTTTTGGAAGCAAGGGATGTGAAAGTTCACTTCCCGGTGCGCACCGGTCTGATGTTGCGTCAGACCGCAGCGGTGAAGGCCGTCGATGGCGTCTCGCTGCAAGTGATGCCGGGCGAAACCTTGGGACTGGTCGGCGAGTCCGGTTGCGGCAAGTCCACCCTCGGTAAGGCACTGGTGCGGTTGCTCAAGCCCAATGCCGGAAGCATCCACTTCCAGAGCCTCGACATCACTTCCATGAGCAACCGTGGCCTGTTCTCGGTGCGCCGCGACATGCAGCTCATCTTCCAAGCCCCGGTCGAGTCACTGAACGCCCGCATGAGCGTGCGCCAGATCATTGAGGAACCCTTCGCTATCCATGGTATCGGCACCAAGCCCGAGCGCCGCAAGAAGGTCGATGAACTCCTCGACCGCGTCGGCCTGCCCACCAGTGCTGCCGAGCGCTACCCCTTCGAGTTCTCTGGTGGTCAGCGCCAGCGCATCGGCATTGCCCGCGCAATCGCCCTCAATCCCAAGATGGTCGTCTGCGATGAAGCTGTCTCAGCATTGGATGTGTCCGTGCAGAGCCAGATCCTCAACCTGCTGATGGACCTGCAGAAGGACCTCGGCATGTCGTACCTGTTTATTGCCCACGACCTCTCAGTGGTGAAACACATCAGCGATCGGGTGGCCGTCATGTATCTCGGCAAAATTGTCGAGGTGGCTGACGCAGAAACCATCTACAAGGACCCGCGCCACGCCTACACCAAGGCTCTGCTCTCCGCGATTCCCGAACCCGTGCCTAATCGGAACCGGAAACGTGACCTGTTGGAAGGCGACGTTCCCTCCCCCATCAATCCGCCCAAGGGCAGCGCCTTCGGTCATCGCATCAGCCATCCGCGCTATGAGGAAACCATTGGCATGGACTTGGGTCTGGTGGAAATCGAACCCGGTCATCTCGTCGCCGCTGATCCCTGCTGCCTGAGCGAAGCCGACTGGAAAAAGGCGCAATCCATGCAACATTAAACCCATGGACCTTCCCATTCTCTATATCAAACCCGGCTGCCCTTGGTGCGAAGACGTCGTCGCCTACCTCAAGCAACACGAGATCGACGTCGAAACCGTCATCGTCTCCGGCAACCCCGAGAAGATGCAGGAAATGATCGATCTCTCCGGCCAATCGAAGGCTCCGACCATGAATTGGCATGGTGAAGTCCTCGCCGACTTCGGCGTGGAGGAACTCGTGCCCTTCCTCGCGGCACGTAGCTGAGCCTTATTTGGCCTTTATCTTCGGCTTTGGTTTTGGTTTCGGCGGTTCTTCGCCAAACTCCTCGGTCACGAGCTTCTTCACCTCCTGCATATCTTCGGGCGACATGGTGCGTGAGGCCACCTTTCCTCGATTCGATTTCTGCACGCCGATGAGCTCCGGCTGGTAGGCCTCCTTGCTAAAGCGTGGATTGGGCTTGGGAACGATGGTCTTGGCAGCATCGAGATGTTTCTGAATCAGCGCATCCATCTGCTTCACCTTGATCGCATGCTTGGCCGCGAGATTGGTGGTCTCGCCGATGTCATCCTTCAGGTTGTAGAGCAAATAGCGGTGGGCACCATCCTCGCCCTGATGGAAGAGACGGATCAGCTTCCAGTCACCTTCGTGCACGGCCACAGAAGGCGGCAGCCATTCTCGAATGGGTGGACTGTGAGGGAAGTAAGTCACCATGCCACCGGGACGCTCCAACTCTTTGCCGGCAAGAGCCGGGGCAATGTCGATGCCGTCGATGGGATGATCCTTGGGCAACCCGATCCCAAGAGCCTTGAGAAGCGTCGGGTAGAGATCGGTGGACTGGATGCGGGCCTCCGACTGGCTGGCGGGCTTCACCTTCCCCGGCCAAGCGATCACTGTCGGCACACGGATACCACCCTCATACATCGTGGCTTTACCGCCACGCAACGGAATGTTGTCGGTGGGACGCGCAAGGAAACCCTTACCTTTGGTGTCACGCTCGAAGATGATGTTGTACTCATTGCCGCCGTTATCGGAAGTGAAGATAATGAGCGTATGCTCAGCCACACCGGCTTCATCCAATGCATCGAGCAGAGTGCCGACCGCATCGTCAAGCGACTGGACCATAGCGGCGTAGGTCGGTGAGCGCTGCCCCTTATTCACCGCACCCTTCGTTGGATCCACCTTCTTGGCATACTTACGGATCAGCTCTGGTTTGGCATCGAAGGGTGCGTGCACCGAAAACTGCCAGTATTGGGCGTAAAAGGGCTTACCGGCTTTCGCCTGCTCTTTAATCCACTTCGCGGCCTCACTCGCCATGCGGTCCTCAATGTGTTCCCCCGGTTTGCCGTTGTCGTAGTGGGGATACTTCCACGGCGCGATGAAACTACCGCCGGGGCCCGGGCCGGCCCAATGCGGAATATCGACATCGAAGCCGTGCTCGAGGGGCGAATGCGGTGGGTGGCCCAGATGCCACTTGCCGAAGTGACCGGTAGCGTAGCCGTACTTTTGGATGAGCTTGCCCAAGGTTGGCAACGCCGGATTCAGCGGGCCCACCGAGTTGACCTCGATCGCCTTGTTCCCCGGAGGCGCGGCCGGCCTAAGGGTGGGTGTGAAGGTGACCTTCTTCTGTTTGATGTGGGCCGTGGGCGCGGTGATGCCGTGGCGGGCCGGAGTCTGACCGGTGAGGATGCTGGCGCGAGTGGGCGAACACAGCGGACTGGCGGCATAGGCCTGGCGGAAGGTCATGCCCCGTTTGGCCAGACGCTCTAGATTCGGGGTCTCGTAGAGGGCGTTCTCGCCATTCAGGGTGGTGTCACTCCAACCGAGATCGTCGGCAAGGATCATCAGCACATTGAGTGGCTTGTCTTCAGCCGCTGCACACCCGGCGAATAGAACGGCGTAGACAGCGAACTGCTGAAAGAGTGAGAAGAAATTCATGACTTACGAATCGTAGCCATTCTCAACGAGAAGTCGCTTGAGCTTCTTTCGGGTCGTGAGCTTGGCGGCCGAAGTCAGCCGGTCGGTGAACAACACGCCATTGAGGTGATCAATCTCGTGCTGTAGAGCGCGCGCAAGCAGGCCATCCGTCTCTATCTCGAGCACACTGCCGTCGAGCTGCGGCAGGGTGACCTTCACGGACTCGGGTCTTCTCACTGCGGCACTGATGCCCTGAATACTCAGACACCCTTCGGTATCGCTCTCCTTGTCATTGCCGAACTCGATCTCCGGATTGATGAAGACTAGGGGCATGATGGAATCCAACGCGGCATCCTCACCATTCACCTTGAGGAAAGAAATGCATTCCGGATCATGGGAAACGTCGACCACCGCCATGCGGATGTCGCGAGCCACTTGGGGTGCAGCAAGGCCAACCCCATGGGCATCCTTCATGGTCTCGATCATGTCGTCGGCAAACTGACGGATTTCATCCGTCACCTCCTCCACCGGCACGCAGCGCTTGCGGAGGACGGGGTGGCCATATTGGACAATCTCAAGAACCATGGGTAAGAAGCTAGGCGATGCTGGCCCGGTCGGTCAACCGGATCAGAAGGTGACCTTCCAGCCGATCGTGGCAGTCAGATCCTGACCCAGACGATATCCATTCACGTCCTGCCAAAGCGGCAGGCGTAGATCGAGGCCGATCTCATGCTCGCCGGCCACCAGCACATTAGCACCGACCATGGCATCCAGGCGCATGCCTCCGTAGTTCTCTCCAAAGGCGGTGGGCACCGTGCGACGGGCGGGAGCGAAAGGCGGGTTCTGCGAAACATCGGACTGCGTTCCATCGAGTTCGCCCTCCCAGCGGAATCCCAAACCAGAATTCAGCGCCAGCCAGTTAAAGGGCTTGCAGGCGACCCAGGCGTCCAACTCTGCACGGTGGCCCAGGCGATAATCGTGATGATTCTCACCGGTGCGGAACACGCCACGGGCCTGAACCCCGGCGGTCCACTCTTCTGCATGGTAGAGGTAGGTCAGCGAAGGCAGCAGGTCGAAGGTGCCGGAGCCCGGCTGCATGGTGGCCGGCAGTTGGCGCTGCAGGCGGCCACCGGGGCCGGGAACCGTGTCTTGTTCCGAAATCGTACCGGTGGGCAGACTGAGACCAAAGCCGCCGTGAAGGTGATGTCCGCCATTCTCCACCAAGCGAAACAGGGCGCTAAGCTTGAAGTCGCCCATGCCCTCGGAACGCGTGGTGAAGGTATCGCTGCCACCATTGAGGCCAACGAGCGGAGTGCCGCCCTCGATCACATGATCCATGTCGTTGCGGACATAGGACAGCATGCCCATTAGCGTGAGGTCATCACTGACTGCGTACATCGCGCCAAACATTTGCATTTCCATGGTCATGCGCGTGGGACTGACCACGTAGTTGGCGGCATGGACAGCGGCAGGTGATACGGAGTCTGTGCCACCATACATGCCGTCCATTTCCATGACCATGTGGCGGAAGGAGAACATCCATTCCCCTTGGTCGTGCATGTGATCTCCCATGACGGAGATAGGAGCGGTGGAAGGGCCATCGGTGCCGCAACCGCAGAGAAGCGCACAGTGGGCGTGAAGAGGGCCGCTCAGAGCGGCGAGACAGAGAATGAGTCGTGTTTTCATGATGAAAAAGGGTTCAGAAATTTGGAAAGTTGATGAAAAAGTTGAGACGGGGATGGAAATCCATCCGGGCACGAGCGTGCACGAACTGGATGGGGCCACGTGCCAAGTACGCACAGATGCGCGGGCACGAACGGTCACAGGGCGCCGATGAATTCGGCGAGATCAGGCCTCAAACCTTGGAGGCGGCGACAGGGGCGCCTCGAGCCAGGAGCCTCGAACTCCGTCGGGCTCCGGATGGAAGAGTGTGGGAGCACCCACTCCCGTCGGCGACTTGAGTCGCGCCATCGAAGGGCATTGCAGATCCTTGAGCTTGCTCAAGGCCTGACTCAGAAGCGGTTCAGGTGAATCGGAGTCACCCTGTTTGGCTTCGACAATCGCTTCGCAAAGCTCACAGGGTTTGTCACCGCTGAAGGTATCTTGGGCAGCCTGCAGCCATCCATCTTCATCACTGTAGCTCCACAGCATGCCAGCCCAGGCCACGCATTGCATCATGCCATAGTGACCACCCGTCAAAAACAGACAGATGAACAGCACAGGAATCAGACGCAGGTGGCGCACACCCCCGTGTGCCTCAGACCAGGATCACGGTCAAGTTTGAGTCAGCGATTCCCTTCGATTTTCCCTATCCTCAGAGCCATTCTTGGGTTTTATTGAGGGATGCGTGAAGAGCTGCTGAAGGACCCTGTGTTCGCCATGGCGATGGAACAATTCGATGAAGTCGCCGACTTCCTCGATCTTTCCGACGAAATCAGGGAGCGCTGCAAGTGGCCCAAGCGCTGGATCACCGTCAGTGTTCCGGTGCGCATGGACGACGGCAGCACCAAGATTTTCCACGGTCACCCGGTACAACACCACCTCACCCGCGGCCCGGTCAAAGGCGGCCTGCGTTACCATCCGGATATGGTGCTCGGGGAAGTCAACGCCCTTGCGGTGTGGATGACCTGGAAATGCGCTCTGATGGATCTTCCATTCGGCGGCGGTAAGGGAGGTATCGCCTGCAACCCCCGGGAAATGTCGACCGGCTAGCTCGAACGCCTGACCCGCCGCTTCACCATGGAGATGATTCCCTTCATCGGCCCCAACACCGACGTCATGGCGCCGGATGTGGGCACCAATGAGCAGACCATGGCGTGGATGACCGACACCTACTCCACCCACAACGGCCACCTCGAACCCTCCATCGTCACCGGCAAGCCACTTACCCTTCAGGGTTCACCCGGCCGCATCAAGGCCACCGGCCACGGCGTCGCCTTCCTCGCTTCCACCGCCCTCGATCACCTCGGCATCAAACCAAGTGGAGGCAGCGCCATCATCCAGGGCTTCGGCAATGTCGGCTCTCATGCCGCTCATACGCTCGACACCTATGGCATGAACATCAAAGGCATCTCCGATGCGTATGGAGCCATCTGGAACGACGACAAGATTCACCTCTCGAAACTCAGGAAACACCTGAAGGAGAATGGCACGGTGGCGGGCTTCTCCGAAGCCGAAGCCATCGACCCCGAAGAACTGCTCACTCAACCCTGCGAGGTGCTTGCTCCCTGCGCACTGGACCGGGTCATCACCAAGGACAACGCCCCCAAACTCCAGTGCCGGGTTCTGGCCGAGGGCGCCAACGGCCCCACCACACCAGAGGCCGACCGCATCCTCAACGAACGCGGCGACGTCCACATCATTCCCGATGTGCTCTGCAATGCCGGCGGAGTCACCACCTCCTACTTCGAATGGGTCCAAAACATCCAGCGCTACCGCTGGACCGAACGCGAGGTACTCAGCAAGCTCGAGACCATGCTCCAGCGAGCCCAGAACCAGGTCACTCAATTCGCCAAGCGCAACCAACTCACTCAGCGCACCGCTGCCCAGGCCCTCGGCATTTGCAACGTCGCCAAGACCAAGAGTTCTCGCGGGTTGTTCCCTTAAAGCTGTGGCGAGCACTGGTTACTCGGAGAGCCACTCAACCTCGGTGAAGTACGCCCCACCCTCTTTTCCTTCAGCGTCACGCAGGCGGGTGACCATTTCCACCGGGCCTTCGTCCAGCTCGACGTGGAATACCACCTCCTTGGCGCCCTTCTCCACCGTCTTCTTCATGGCCATACCCGCAATCTCAACCTGCGCCATCTCAGCCAACACGGGTTTGTCGGCCTCTTTGGGAAACTGCCGCAGGGTGATGCGGTAACTCCCCTTCTTGAACACATGCAGCATCCATCGCCCGGTCACCTTGGGTAGATTGCGAATCGAATGAAAGTTCCACGGCGGATTTCCCGATTCCATGTACCAGTCCTGAGAGCAAAGCACCGTGGGGTTATCTGTAGGGTTGCCGATGTCGATCCGCACGGGAGTGAGGCGAGGAGACACCTTCTCCCAGAACGGATCGTAGAGCTTGCGCAGCTTCTCCACCACTTCGGGATGATCCCTCGCTACATCCTTGGACTGAGTGGGATCTTTCTGAATATCAAAGAGGCGTTCCTCACCCGAATTCACCAAACGCCACCGCTCCGTCATCACCACCGAGAAATCCCTCGGCTTAGGGGGAAGAGCATTGGCCATAGCGCCTCCAAGATACTGTTCGACGAGGTGTTGGCGCTTCCAGTCATCTGCTGATCCTTTAAGCAATGGCTTGAGGGAAAGGCCGTCGGGCTTGATGTCACCGGGCACTGGAATGTCACAGAGATCGGCGAGCGTCGGCAGCACGTCAATGTGGGCGGCCAGGGTGTCGATGTCCTTGCCTCCCTTGAGATTACCCTTAGGCCAATGGATGAAGAAGGGCACCCGATGGCCTCCTTCATACACTGAGGATTTGCGGCCCCTCATCCCTGCGTTGAAACCACGCCGAGGATAAGAATCGAGCCAATGATACCCAGCATCCTGCTTGTGGGTTTCGTAGCCAGCTGAAGTGCCGTTGTCGGTGAGGAAGATCAAGATGGTGTTCTCTGCGAGCTTCAATTCACCAAGTTTGTCGCGCAGCAGACCCATGTTGTGATCGAAGTTGGCGATCATGCCGTAGAAGTTAGCGTTTACCACATTGGGTTTCTTTCTGTAGGGAGCCGCCCACTTTTCACCCACGATGTACGGACCGTGCGGCGCGTTGAGTGCGAGATAGAGGAAGAAGGACTTGTCCTTGTTCTCTTCGATGAAGCGCATGCTTTCGCGAAACCAGACATCGGTGCAGTAGCCCTCGAACTTCTCAAACTTGCCGTTGCGTTCGTAAACGTCGTCAAAGTAATCGTTGCCCCAGCAGTCGGGCGCCTGACCCACGCCACCGGCGCGGTGCCATACCACATCTTGGAAGCCTCGGTCCTGAGGGCGGTGCGGCGCATTATCCCCCAGATGCCACTTGCCCACCATGCCCGTGACATAGCCGGCACCGGCAAACAGATTGGCCATCGTCTTCTGGTCTCGATGCATGAGGGTGCGACCGGAACTGGTGCGGTAGGCACCCGTGTAGCCCGCGTAGTTGCCCGTCATCAACGAGGCCCGAGTGGGCGTGCAAAACGGACTGACATGGAAGTCCGTGAACCGAACCGACTCGGCGTGGAGCTTGTCCAGGTTCGGCGTCTTCAGGATCGGATTCCCGTGGCATCCCAGATCTCCGTAGCCCTGGTCGTCGGTCATCACGACGATCACGTTGGGGCGGTCAGCTGCGGCGGCGGCAGCCACCCCAGCGCCCCCGGTAGCCACAAGTAAGGCTGAACAAAACGCGGTGGCAGTGGTCTTCAAAAAATGGATTCGAGACATGGAAGGCATGAATACGGTCCGTCCACTCCAATAGCTTCAAGCCATGTGTAAATTTAACGAAAAGCACTCAAACTGCAGGCTCCACTCCACTCATTTGCGCATAAGCTCTCAACATGCACCTGAGGCTTGGAGTTTGAAACGGAGTTCGTCCGTGCAAGATCCTATAATTATCGATGATTAATAGGTCTCCTGCGTTCATCAGAAACTGAACGGCCCTTTCCTCCAATTCTTGAGTGAAGCGCTTCATCGCAGCGTCACATTCCGCAGGGCAAATGAGAGTATCGGAACGAACACGCCATCTTTCGGGTGAAGCTGGCTCGTGAATCGCCACATTCTCACAGATGCCCTCCCCTGTATTGGGTGCGTTCTCAAAGGAGAAGATCGGTTGCTCTAGAATCGCACGCTCATCTTCGGCAAGAGCGGCCCAAGCCGGCTTGCAGTCCGTTAACACTGTAAGCCCTCCTCCTCCTTCGTCGGGTTCGACACATAGTGTTAAGAGCCAACGAGGCGGGTTTTTCACGTATGTCAGATCTGTATGCAGTGAAAACTCGTCACTGGTAAAGTAAGCAGATTTGTCAGCAGACCCTGCTTTCGCCTCGTCAAATTCAAGACGCATCACAGGAGGGCCGGACAATACTTCAGCTATTCCTAAATCAAGTGTTCCGATTTGATTTGCGAAAGAGAGAATGGCGTCCTCCCTCGCTGGAACGTGTTTGATCAGGCAGATGCCCTCTCTTCCCAGGGCAGCTTCAATCTGCCTTACAGAGCTGTTCGCCTCAAGTGTCGCAAAATCGAATTCTGTGATCTGTAGGACTGAATTGAGCACTTGTCTGGAATTTCTATAACTAACAGCAGCTCTCAAAATATCGCAGCTGTATCAAAAATGACAAGACAGAGAGTCGGTTGAGGACTGGACACGGCAGCTTTGTTCATCGCTGACGCATCGCGCATGAGGTGATTTCCACGCGCTACTATCGGCGATCTTTTTCATCCTCAAAAAACTCAGCTAGTTTCTTTTGGTCGCGGATGACTTTAGGGTCCTGAATTTTATGTTTAGTGATGTAGTCAGTTGTTCGATGAAACAAATTGATGTCCTTATTCTGCTCCGACAAAACCAATAATACTCGAATAAGAAGTGGGCTTTTTGCCTCAACCGCTTCTAGATCATCTAGCTTTTTGGTTAGCCCATCAAAATCATCCTTCAATACGCAGATCATCACATACAATTCCAGTGATCTGTCCGATGTTTGAATTGCCAGCGATTGATCAATGTATGTCCTCGCATCATCTAGCGACCTCATGTCGTACGCCAGCACTGCACATATATAGGACAATTCTGCACTTTTCGGGTGCTGCTTCAGCCAGCCTTGGAAAACCTTCAAACGCTCTTTGCTAGATTTGGCTCGCATGTTTTGCGCAACCAATTTTTTAAACTCTTCATCATTTAAGGTCTTAGATTCTTTGAGCAGCTTAATTGACTGTTCAATTTGGTCAGAAAAGCGATCTGCCATTCTATTCACTGCACCTTCATTGGCTTTGTGACCAGCTACTGGAGGATCCTCATCTGCTTGGCACACCCCAAGCAATGGACCGAATAGAAGAAAGATAGCTAGTCTTGGTTTCACGCCCATTAATGGTTAGTTCTTGGGGATAGAGAAGTGATCAGAACGTATTTCATCCTTTTCTTCCACCTCGACGAAAAACTTCCAGAAAACCTTGTGACCATCATCCGAAAACTGAAAGAGCCAAACAGAATGGACTGACCTCTCATCATCATTTCTCCTGAAGTCATTTCTCGACTCTCCAACAAACACCAGCCTGTAGGAGCGATTGATCTTGTATGCATACTTCGACTGAATTCCATCGCTATCCGTTGCTGCTGGCTTACCCAGCAGCTCTTTTACATCTTTGAAGCTCTTTACTTTTTGCACATGAGCTTGCAGTGCATCCGGCTTCAAGTTCTGCCAAGGCAATTTCTCAGGCTGACCACCACAAGCTAGAGCGGCCACAAATAATCCGCATATCACTGTTATCAATGTTGCCTTCATTTGATCAGTAGAGCGATAGAGCGCAGAAGACGAGCAAAGCGAGGTTATTCCACCACGCCTTGTTCAGCTTTACTTTCAATGTGAACTTTCAACTTAGTGAGAACCTTATTCAACTCGTCATATCCAAAAATGTGCGCATCAGCGACAATGATCCAAACATCGTTCTCGATCACGAAGCCACGATAGATCGACTTATCAAAAACCGAGGGATCTGTTTCATCCAGCCGCTCTCCCCGGATTGAAGCCCGATTTGAATCACTGAATGTCTCACGGATAATCTCAAATCTCGGATACATGTCCGAGTGGCCCTCCATCGCTGTAAGCGACTTGATTTTTTGACTGGAAATCGACGCTTCACCAAATTGCTCCTGATGCCATTTCCCTTGCGTCACCACTTTGGCGCTTTGGGTCTTGAAGCCCATGGCTTCAACCTGCTCCGCTGTGAGCAATTCAGTAGCAGAACTATCCTCTGGAGAAGATTGAGACGCTGAGTTCTCGGTGCAATGTGACAGCGAGAACGCAATGAGAAGTGCCGTTGTGAGATGAAGCCTCATGATTCAGTAGAGCCTTGTAGCGCAAATGATATAGAAAGCGAGGTCATTCCACTGCGCCTTGCTCTCCTCCTTCTTTCAACTCCTCCCCATCAGCGCTGACGACGCGAGCATCTCCGTTGTATGTTCGATCAAACGATTCATAAGGGCATATGAAATCAAATTGTGAGGTATTCTTCAGGTCTATCATGTGAAAATCGGGCTCAGAGTCGCGGTAGAGACTATGAAACAAAGGGCCTTGCTTTGGCCCCCCTTCATATAGGAGAGCCTCTTGAATTCGCCCCCCATCGGCAGCCTCAACAATAAGGTATTCATCATAAACACCTTCTGTCCCATCAATATTCTCAGGAATGCGATAGGTGGACTTGTAGGTGTATACAGTGCTTGTTCCAGCAATTGGCTCAAACAAGCTCATCAGCAATCCTTTGTCCCAAGGCTTAAGCTGCTCGATCATAGAAATATTGATCTTTGATTGGCCAAAAATCCCATCTTGCACAAACACCCGATCTTCATAGAGGGGCGGCACCTCTTCCGGATGATTGGCTTTATCGTTAGAGTTCTTGCAGCCAGAAACGGGTAGTATTCCAATTGCTGCTATAATCGCAATGATTCTCATTTTCTAGAAGAACGATTGAGGCCACCCGGCCGCTGGGTGCGAGGATGGCCGATCTACAAGCTACCAAACCACCAGAAATCGTCAACTGCGCGGCGGGCAGCGGTCGGGTGCGCTGACTTGTTGTGCCTGTTTGGTCGCTATGTAGGCCACGACCAAGGAACCGCCAAACCCACCCAGCAGAAAGCCCGCCAACAGTAAGTCCGCATATGGATGGCGTTCAGGCATACCTGCGGCAGCCCATTTCTCGTATTCTTGGAGTATCCCAAGTTCCGTTATGAACGGGATAAAAACTAATCCAATGAAACCAGTTACCTCCGCAGCTCTAGCCGCATGCAACCTGCCTCGTGTCATCAGCCTGACGGAAATCCCAATAATAAATATCGGGGCAAAGAGCGCGAAGCCCAGGTAAGGATCAAATCCGGTGTGCCCCGATCGATTCGTCCAACAATAAATAAGGCCTACTAGCAGAGAGACCACCGCAAAAAGGGATAACATCCAAAGCGAGATCTTCATTTTATCAGCACGTTATAGGGTAGTGGCCGAGCGTAGCGAGGTCATTCTACCCCGTCTTGTTCCGCCTTTATTTTATTAGTTCCATCGCGGCTATTTGCTATCTCTGACAGCGGAACACCAAGTGGGGTGTCATGAATAGTAATACTGTATGACATTTCTTTCTCTTTATCGGTGCCAACGATCCACCATGATTGATCATCGGAATCCGTAATAGAATAGTGTAAGTTAACCCCTTCAAAAGGCAGAGATTGGCCCGAAGCATACGAGGCAGTGTGCGAATGCCATTGCCTGAATGGCGACATGGATTTCACTTCTAGGTGTCCACTTTCGGGAATGATCACTTGATACACACCATCAACCCTCGGGATTTTAGGCGCAGTTGGGCTTGGCGTGATTAAAATAAGACCCCGGTAGCCATCAGGAATGGTGTAATGAATTGATGGACCACCACCGTCACAGCCCACAAGCAATCCAATCAAGAATGGGATGGCTATTAAGCGGATCATTTTATCAGCAGAACAATTGAGGCCACCCGGCCGCAGGATGCGCCAGATGGACACGATAGAAACTACCAAACCACCCAAAACCGTCAACTGCGTGGCGGGTAGCGGACGGGTGCGCTGACTTGTTATGCCTATTTAGGTGATTGGTAAATTTTACTATCTCACTCTCCGTATACCTCGACCTCAATATAGTCGTTCGACCTGTCGTAATTATCATGCCATTCGGTTGGCATCTCGTCTTTGTCTCCCCACAGTCTTTTATGGCCATTACTGTATAGCCTCACGTAACGAGCATTTACGCCTTTAGTATTTATCCAGCGACCTTCTCTGGTCTCTATATACATTGCGTCCTCACCTCTCCCGAGTCCGGAGGAATTATCATGGTCGTTATTATAAACCGTAGATACCCCCTCACGAAAGTGTGGATCATTAGAAGTCTGAATCACTACATCCTGATACACTCGCGCAAGGTAGCGATGTTCACCACCGCGGTAATAGTCATAATCTAATGAATCTGGCAAATAATAGTGCCATACCAAAATGGCGCGGATGGCATGTGTATTCTCAAGATCAATTTGAACCCATTGTAGACCATCCAGCAATTCCACATTGTAACTAAATTTCTGTTTAACATTACCGTCGGTGATCATCGCTAGATTACCAATGACTGACTTATCATCACTACCCGTGACTTTAGCTCCTCTTGAGAGCAATCTCGTCCCTTCCGGCACCATTATTGCCTGACTAGACAACTGTGGTGGTTCGGGAGTCCATTCCTTCTTTGCCAGTGGTAAGTCCGTTTTTAGAACAACCATTATGCCTTGCTCAACTGGCATGTCTTTTTTCTCTGCACCAGAAGGGACATCTTTGCATCCAGCGCATGCTACAAGAACTATTGCCAGTAGTGTTCTGATCGACATTTTCAAAGCTCTACTTTTACCAGCATAACGAGGTAAGTGTGGCGGCGGCGGTAGCCGTCGCCACCACTGTCTTGTTATGCTTATTGGTTAAACTGGGTGGCTTCAAGCCTGCTGACGGTAAATGCTATGAACTCCCCAACGACGCGTGGATCATTTGAGTTAAAGACATCCGGTATCTGGATAATTCCACAGTCGACCACTACTGGATTAATCGAAGTCACTTCTCCATATGCCCGGTATTGCCAGCCTTCGATTTGTTCGAGGGCCTTTCGCTTGTCAGGATTGCCATTAAACATGGAATCCCATGATTCATCGTCATCTAGAAGGGTCGCCGATAATTCGATTTCGAAATCATTTCCTTCTTTCGGCGCGTTCTTTTTATCTGACGTGAACTCATCCATCACCGATAGATTTCCGTGTGGTGTAGAGATTAGTGCCTCAAGCCACGGGCCTTCGGTTGAAATCAGTGATACGCGCATATAATTTCCAGCATAACGATTGAGGCCACCCGGCCGCAGGATGCGCCACATGGCTACCCTAGAAGCTACCAAACCACCAAGAACCGTCAACTTCGCTGCGAGTAGCGGTCGGGTGCGCTGACTAGTTATGCTTGCTTCGTGTATCGGACTTCCGTGGCGTTACCTAGCCACTCGATCTTCCTTTCTCTCTGGTCGGCAACAAATCCCATCTTCTCATAGAATCTGCGCGCCTGAGTATTGTCATTCAGCACCCAGAGAACCAAATTCTCAGGTCCATTCAAAAGCATAAGTCGGTTAGTCTCATGCCATAATTTGCTGCCTATATCTCTCCTAAACATCAAGGGGTCTACGTAAATCCCGATCAACTCTTGAGAAATCGGTTCTTCTTCACACTCTCCGAATGCTGCCCACCCTTGGATCATCCCGTTATTTTCGTATACGAGATTCGTGCGAGTTTCGTTCAGTATTAGCTGGTCTCTCCACATGGCCTCGCGCTGAGTTATATCGATATCGTCAAGTATCTTCTGGTCGATAATGCCCTGATAAGCAACTTGCCAAGCGCGTGTGTGAATATCCGCTACTTGTCGAGCATCGTTGAGCTGCATCTTGCGGATCATTTTATTAGCATAACGTTATAGCGTGGGGGCCGAGCGAAGCGAGGTCATTCCACCGCGCCTTGTTAGCCATTTTCTACCGCGCTTTCTCATACCTCGTGATATTGGTTATTGTTGCCCCAAAATTGTCCATATGTCCCTTGAGGTGTCCGTTAAACTCACCTTCTACATATACATATTGGCCATTCAGTGCCTTCATCGCTTCTTCACCACCAAATTTATCAACGTCAATAGACAGCCATATGGCCTCTTTTCCGACTCCTACTTGTTCATGCTCCCTGCTTTGAAATAATCCATTCGACTCGAAAGCAATCCTTCCCACACCCATCACAAGAACTCTTTTGCCATGATACGCATCTCGGTTGGCCAAAAGCATAGTGATACCAACGTCGTAGAGATCATCTCTGAAGGGAACGCGATCTTTCTCTATTCCAGTGGGATATTCGTAATTCGATTCCTGCTCTGAATTAGGTTCCTGTTCTAATTCCTCTGCGCCTTGCTCTGGAATTTGACTTTCTCTGCACGAAACAACGCCAAATACCAAAAGTAATAGTAAGCAACTGGCTCTCATTTCTTTGGCTAACGATTGAGGTCACCCGGCCGCAGGGTGCGCCAGATAGCTACCCTAGAAGCTACCAAACCACCCAGAACCGTCAACTGCGCGGCGGGTAGCGGTCGGGTGCGCTGACTTGTTCTCCATTCATGTGTTTAGATAGCCGCGGCATAAAGCGAGCCGATCATATAGACGGTTACTCCGACTGCTGTGAGCAATGAAACGCCAAATACCAAAGCTCGTCGCTTGCAGTCCCCGCTGAGTGAAAATTTGCTTCGTGGCCTGAACGCACTGATCGGAACCAAGGCAAATATCCCAATTATGGCGATCCATCCGATCGCTCCTGATATGATCTCTTGGGGATAGGTGGGAACTCGGTGATTCACCCACAGAAATGCTCCTAGCAACTCTAAAAGCACCGACAATATGATCATAGCAATGAATGCACCAAGATACATTGTAGTCGGAACATCTTTCAGCTTAGTCATGTCTTATTTTTAAGGAGAACGTTAATAATGTAGGCGACCGCGCCCTGTGCATCCAGAGCGCAGCGAATTTGAGGCGTTATCGCGGTCGACTACCATGAGTTGTTAGATCCATTGTGTTTCTAGGAAATGTGCCGAGCTGACGCAACATGATCAAAAAC
>CAZIPY010000285.1:0-6093 GCA_964541125.1 uncultured Luteolibacter sp.
TCCATCGCAACACCCAGAACAACACCGAGGGTGGCACCGATGATGAGGAGTTCCGCGTGGCTGCTGTGCTCGATCGCGTGGCCACCACCTGGACTGCCTTCCAGGCCACCACCTTCGGCTGCGTGCAATGCCATGCCCATCCCTACGACCCCATCGAGCACGAGGAGTTCTACAAGTTCACCGCTTTCTTCAACAGCAGCGAGGATCACGACCTCAATAACGACTACCCTCGCATGAAGGTGCCTACGGATGCGAAGCAGAAGGAACAGTCATCCGCGCTCGAACTGCAGCTCGCTCTGTTGCGCAACCAACTCAATTTATCCGGTCGCAAGCTGGCGCAGGACGATGCTCAGTGGAAGGCCTTTAAGCCAGATGACTTCGCTCCAAGTCACGGTAAACTTCAACTGACCAGTGATGGCAGCATTCGTGCGAGTGGTACGCTTCCGGTCCACTCCTTCCACGTGGTGAGTGGACCGGCCATGCCGTTCCAGGCCATGAAGCTTGGCATTCTTCCTGAAAGTGATGATCCCAAAAAGTGGCCCGAGCGTGGTTCCATGGTCCAGAAGTTGGAGCTGGTGATCGTCGGTAAGGATGGCAAGCGGACTCCGATCAAGTTCAAGGAGGCCTTTGCCGATGAGATCACCGGTGAGAAGGCGCTCGGAGTGGATAGTAACTTTGGTGGTTATCCCAAACTGCATCGTCCACGTTGGTTCGTGGTGGTGCCGGATCAAGCGGTTCAGGTGGCAGAAGGCGATCGCTTTGAACTCAAACTGAATCATCGCTACAGCACCACCGGTTCGCAGGCGGTGCCCGTGCGTCGGTTTACCGTCGACTTTTCCCAATCCGATAAATGGCGCACATTGGTGAACGATGCCGGTCGGCAGCAGACTTGGGCCAAGCATGCCGAAGCCAAGAAGGCCTACGATGCCATCAAGGGGCCGCTGGTGCCCATCATGCAAGAAGGCGCCACTCGTGAGACTCGCGTCTTTGCCCGCGGAAATCGCCTGTCCAAGGAGCAGGCCGTGACGCCCGGTCTGCCCAAGCTCTTTGGTGGCCAAAGTGGTGAGAACATGAACCGCCTCGACATGGCCAAGTGGTTGGTGGGTGAAGATAACCCGCTCACCGCTCGTGTGATGGTCAACCGTCTATGGGAACAACTCTTCGGTATCGGCATTGTTGAGACGGTGGAGGACTTCGGGACTTCGGGTTTGATGCCCACCCATCCCGAACTCCTGGACCATCTCGCCCTGCGCTATCAGTTCGAACACAAGTGGTCGACCAAGGCCATTCTTCGCGAGATGGTGCTGTCATCAACCTTCCGTCAGTCGCACAACGCACCCAAGGACTTGGTCACCCGCGATCCCCGAAACCAATTGCTGGCTCGTGGCCCTCGCGTCCGCCTGACCGCGGAGATGGTCCGCGATCAGGCCCTCTCTGCAGGTGGCATCCTCTCCGAGAAGATGTATGGACCTTCGGTGTTCCCGCCTCAACCCGATGGCGTGTGGAAGTCGGTCTACAACGGCGCCCAATGGAAGGAGTCCAAGGGCGAGGATCGTGTGCGTCGTGCGGTGTATACTTATCACAAACGCACTGCAGGTTATCCCGCTTTTCTGATGTTCGACGCACCCACTCGCGACATCTGTTCGGCTCGCCGCATCAACAGCAATACGCCGCTGCAGGCGCTGGTGACGATGAACGATCCCGCTCACATTGAGGCTGCTCAAGGTCTGGCGAAACGCATGAAGGCTCATTCGGATTCGCTTGCGGACCAGCTGAGCCATGGAATGTTGCTGGCAACGCAGGCCGTCGCCGAGCCGGCGGTGATTCAGGAACTCGAAAGCCTCTACCGCGACGCCACTGCCGATTACAGGTCCAAGCCCGACGAAGCGAAACATCTCTCCGACACGCCCGAAGGGGCTGCGATGGTGCTGGTTGCCAACACCATCCTCAACCTCGACTCTGCCCTGACCCGCTAGTTCTCAAGATCATGAGCCCCGAATTTCAAAAGCGACTCCAATACGCCCAGCTCGAGAATGTGACCCGCCGTCACTTCCTCTCGAAGTGCAGTACCGGTTTGGGTGCGATGTGGCTGGCGGGTGCCAGCGGTCGTGCTTGGGGTGCGGGTGGTGTGCTCAAGAAGGATCCATCAGCACCGATGGCTCCGGATATCCCGCACTTTGCGCCCAAGGCCAAGAGGGTGATCTATCTTCACATGGCCGGCGCGCCCTCGCAACACGAGCTCTTCGATTATAAACCTGAATTGAAGAAACTCGACGGTCAGGAATGTCCGCCCGAGTTCCTCGAAGGCAAGCAGTTCGCCTTCATTCAGGGCGTGCCCAAGATGCTCGGGCCGCAGTACGAATTCAAACAGCATGGTCAGTCCGGTGCCTGGGTCTCGGATCGCCTGCCACACTTCACCGAGGTGGTCGACGATGTCTGCTTCATCAAGTCGATGTACACCGATCAGTTCAACCACGGCCCTGCCCAGTTGATGCTGCACACCGGTAGTCAGAATCTCGGTGCGCCCTCTATTGGCGCCTGGGCGACCTACGGTCTCGGCACTGAGAACCAAAACTTGCCTGGCTACATCGTCCTGACCTCCGGTGGTAAGAACCCCTCGGCTGGTAAGTCGGTATGGGGTGCAGGCTACCTGCCCTCCGTTTATCAGGGCGTGCAATGCCGCTCCGAAGGTGACCCCGTACTTTACCTCAGCGATCCCGACGGCATTCCGCGTAACATGCGCCGACGCTCACTCGATGCCCTCGACCGCATCAACCAGAAGATCGCCGAGGAAGCGGGTGACCCCGAAACCGTTACTCGCATCGCACAATACGAAATGGCCTACCGCATGCAGGCCAGCGCCACCGACGCCTTCGACATCCAGCAGGAGAACGCCAAGACCCACGAGATGTATGGCACCGAACCCGGCAAGGAGAGCTTCGCCAACAACTGCCTGCTCGCTCGCCGTCTGGCTGAACGCGGCGTGCGCTACATCCAACTCTTCCACTGGGGCTGGGATTCTCACGGCGCCAGTGAGCGCGAGGCGCTCAACAAGGGCTTTGTGGATCGCTGCAACCAGGTCGATAAGCCGATGACGGCCCTGCTCAAGGATCTCAAGCAACGCGGTTTGCTCGAGGACACCCTAGTCGTCTGGGGTGGCGAGTTTGGCCGCACACCCATGCTCGAAAACCGCGGCGGCAACGACAACAAGTTCGTGGGCCGCGACCACAACCCCGGTGGCTTCACCGTGTGGATGGCCGGTGGTGGTGTGAAGCCGGGCCTCAGCTACGGCGCCACTGATCCCATCGGTTACGAAGCCGTGCAGGACAAGGTCTCCGTTCACGATTTGCAGGCCACCATGATGCATCTCATGGGCTTCGATCACGAGAAGTTCACTTACCCGGCCAACGGCGTTCCGCAACGACTGACCAACATCACCATTCAAGGCACCAAGCCGGTGAAGGGTGTCATCGCGTAGGCTGGCCTGCGGGTGACGAATGGCTTTCGGTCGACAGCACGATCTGATAGTCTGCTTGAGTGGTTACCGTTGCCCGCTTCAGCAAACCTGAGGATGCCCATTTGTTCCGGCTGAAGCTCGGGGCGGCGGATATCGAGGCCTACGTCCTGGATGAGAACACGGTTCAATGGTACTGGTTCTATGCCAATGCGATTGGAGGCGTGCGGGTGCAGGTCAGAGAGGAGGATGTCGATGCCGTCCAGGAATTGCTGAATGAACCTTCTGTGGAGGAACTTGAGGCCATCGCCTGTCCCTCATGTGGCTCCGAGGACATTATCACCCATGAGCCCATCATCCGTTTGGACTTCCTCTCGATGGCCATCCTTGGGTTTCCGCTTCCGCTTTTCAATCACACCCATCGGTGCTCGAAGTGTGGTCATAAGTGGAGGTCGCCTTGAGAACCTGTTTTAGGCTCCTTTGACACCGAGCATCAGAAACGGCGCGGGCTTTTGGGTGCCGAGGATGGCGTATTTGGCCACGCGCCAGCCTTTTGCGGGCAGTTCGCTGAACCATTTCTCCACGGCTTTTGCTTCAATCGCACCGGCTTCGTGGCCGGGGTAGCAAACAACCGACAAGCCACCCTCGGGTTCGATGACTTGGGTCGCGGCTTCGAGGGCTTGTAGCGTTTCATCGGCCTCAGTGGTGACGGCGTGGTCCTCGCCGGGGAGGTAGCCGAGGTTGAAGGCCACAGCACGAACACTTGCGGGTTCGAGGTCCTCGGCCATCAAGGCGTGCGACTTGTGGTGCAGGGTGATGCGTCCATCGAAGCCGGCGTGCTTCGCGAGAGCTTGGGTTTCTTGAATCGCCGCTTCCTGAATGTCGTAAGCGAGGACCTTACCTTCGTCACCAGTGAGGGCGGCGAGAAAGATGGTGTCGTGGCCGTTGCCGCAGGTCGCATCGACGACGGTGTCGCCCTTGCGAATGATATCGCTGAGGAGGAAATGGGCGAGTTCTGTGGGGCGGGGAGGATTCATTCCGATTTGAAGTTGCGGAAATCGTAATAGGGATCGCCTTCTTGGCCATCCACGATCCAGTCGGCCAGTTGTTTCGCGATGCCGGGAGCGTAGAGGCTGCCTTTGGAGCCTAGCGCATTGAACATCCATTGGTCATTTCCGATGGGGCCGATGAGTGGCTGGCTGCGACGAAGGATGGGGCGGATGCCGGCTTCGTGATCGACGATGGTGAAGTCGGGACCTCCAAGACGGGCGGCGATGCCCTCGATTTTTTTGCGGCCTTCGTCGGTGGGTTTCTCGTCGAGCTCATCCCATTCGTAGGTGGCGCCGACTTTGAATTTCTGGTCGCTTATAGGCATTAACCAACCGCCAGTGCCAATGCGAATCGCATTATCGGGCCAGTCGGCCTCGACGGTAAGGATCTCGCCCTTGGCGCAGCGATGCTGGCCGTAGCGCTCGGCCATCAGGCCCACCGCGCCCTCACACCAGATGGTGTTGGGAGTGACGTCGCTGATGTCGACTTCGCCCTGTTGGTAGCAGCCCTGCTCGCGGAAGAAGTCACGTGATGCGTTGAGGAAGCTTTTGGTGTCGAGGCGGCCACCGCCGCGCAGGACCATGCGACCCTGCCATTCGGAACCGACCATGGGAGTGGGGTGCTCGGCAATCCAATGAGCGATCTCGAAGACGGAAGCTTTGTCCTGCATCTTGTTCCATTCCTTCTCGGTGGCGGCAAGGCGCAGGATGGGCAGGGGATACCAGAACTTGAGGCTGAGTTGGTCCTCAAGGTCCTCGTAGAAGTCCATCGCCGACTCGTGGAAGACGCGGAACTGATGACTGAGCTCGTAGGCCTTGCCTGTGACGGGGTTGATGAGCCCTGCGGCGATGCGGGAACTGCCTCCATTTTCACGATCGATGAGCTGGAAAGGGACTTCGCGTTTCCAAAGCTCCCAAGCGAGACAGGTTCCGGCGAGGCCTTGCCCGACGATGGTCCATTTTGCGTCCATATGTCTCTGCTTGTTAGCGCCCTCTCGCCGAGAGGGCACAGGGTGTCCGAAAGGTGGTGAGGCCTACTGGTGCGCCCTCGGCGATGGCGCGCTACCTGGCACAATAAGAATTCGCATCAGTCCTTCTTCGGCATCAGTTCCGTGTTCGGATCCGCCCAGTCGGCATCGTAGCCCTTGGCGTAGTTGAAGAGGTGGCGGTGAAGGTAGGGCTCGAAGGGCTCTCGCTTGTCTTTGGGTAGGCTGAGGAAGATGGCGTCGTTGAGGCCCGCGGCCAGCTTCTGCATCATCTTGAGAGTCAACTGACGACCCTTGCGGCCTTTCTGTACCTGTTTGTGATTGAGTTGGGCGAAGGATTTGCCAGCGGCCTCCACCAAATCGTGGTTACTCAGGCCCCATTGGG
Source organism: uncultured Luteolibacter sp. (assembly GCA_964541125.1). Classification (GTDB taxonomy): domain Bacteria; phylum Verrucomicrobiota; class Verrucomicrobiia; order Verrucomicrobiales; family Akkermansiaceae; genus Luteolibacter. Next base: position 5,875 of record CAZIPY010000285.1, read on the forward strand.
TCATGAGGGCATCGAGCGGTTGGGTGCCATGATCGCGCGAGATCTCGTCCATGGCGATGATGCTGGCTAAAGGAAAGTCGGGCCGACAGCACAAAATGCCGTCGACCCGATTCCTCCTTATCCAAACTTAGTAAGCCTTTTGGATCTCAACACCCTCACCGCCCTTGCCGCGGCGGAGGGATTCCCACTGCTGGATGTTGCCGTCCTGGATGACGTCGT
>CAZIPY010000286.1:0-11181 GCA_964541125.1 uncultured Luteolibacter sp.
TGTCCAAGTCCTTGGGCAATCTCTACACCCTTGCCGATCTGGAGGAGAAGGGCCACACCGCAATGGAGGTGCGCTACGTCCTGATCAGCGGCCACTACCGCAAGCAACTGAACTTCACCCTCGATTCCCTGAGCGCCGCCCGCGAAGCGCTGGGCAAACTGGCAAAGGGTGCCGCCAAACTCGCCGAGAATATGGGCAGCGAAGAAGTGGTTCTGGATGCCGCCGACTTCGGTCCCTTCCAAGCCGCTTGGGACAAGCTCAACCGCGACCTCAACACCCCCGCCGCCATCGGCGAGCTCTTCACTGGCCTCAAACAGGCCGCCACTTTCGAAGGCAAGGAGGCCGCCGCGGCCCTCGCTGGCTTCAACCGCGTGCTGCGCGCGCTCGGCCTGACCCTACCCGAAGAGGAGAGTGCCGACGTCCCCGCCGATATTGCCGAACTCGCTGCCAAGCGCTGGCAGGCCCGTCAGGACAAAGACTGGGCCGCTTCGGATGCGCTGCGCGACGAACTGAAGGAAAAAGGCTGGGTGATGAAGGACGGCAAGGAAGACTACACCGTCGAACCTGGCTGACATAAGTCATCACTTGCAAAACCCATTTAACGAACGATCTAAAGCCATGACCTGGAACGACCAATTTCTCGAACTCTTTGACCGCTGCGTCGCTCTCTACCGTGATGGCAACGAGGAATTCGAAACCTACTACAACGACGAGGACCTCGTCTTCCTCAAGGAAATCGGTTACCGCAAGCGCGAGTTCTTCGACTTTGTCGAAGACTATGCCGATGGTGGCGATCCCTCGCCCTCCACTGCTGTACTCATTGCCGCTGTACGCCGCGATTACTTTCTAGTGGTGCAGGACGGCGAGATTTCTAGCGGACCAGTGGTCACCCGTGACAACATTCCCGCCAAGGATTCGGTGGTCGACGGCATCACCTACCTTCCGCGCATGATCGAGAAGGCCGAAGCCAAGCTACGTGGCCTGCTCGATCCCGACCTGATGTTCGGCTGCGGCGGCGATCGCCGTTGCCTTCGCGACAATGGCCTCCACCCTGCCGATTTCCTGCGCCGGGTCTGGGCCGCTGACGGCGACCACCAGAAGGTCGTTGACTGGGTGAAATCCCAGAAATAAGAAATCTCCCCCGAGTATCCACTCATACACTCAACACCATGGCCAGCACACCCGTCATCAACCTCCACAAAGGACACGCCGTCCTCCACAACAACGAAGTCTGCCTCGTCACCGAGCATGAACTCAAGACGCCTCCCCGCATGGCTTCTTACGTGCAGATGTCGGTGCGCAGCGTGGCCACCAAGAAGGTCTCCAACCTCCGCCTGACCTCCAATGACTCCATGGAAGGCGTGATGCTCGAGCGCGATCCCCACGAGTATTCCTACAAGGACAGCGGCGGCTACCACTTCCTCCATCCCGAGACCTACGATGACGTCCCCGTGCACGAGGACCTGATCGAGGACATCAAGGATTTCCTGATCGAAGGCGAGCAATACACCCTCCTGATTGCCGACGGCTCAGTAGTTTCCATCGAACTACCCCAAACCATGGTTATGGAGGTCACCGAATCCTCCGAAGGAGTGAAGGGCGATTCCGCCAACAACGTCTACAAGCCAGCCACCCTCCAGACCGGCCTGATTGTCCAAGTGCCGCTCTTCATCAACGAGGGCGAGCGCATCAAGGTGAACACCGAGGACAAATCCTACCTCGGCCGCGCCTGATCGGGTTTCATGCCCCCTCTCCAAGGGTACAACTCGTTGGTTTTCATTAAGAAAACTTAAATTTATCCTTGTCTTTACTAACGAGTTCTGGAAGAAGGTTGGCCCATGAAAGCCTCCCTCTCCATGGCAGCCGTCTTGTTTGCGGCCAGCATTCCCGCTGCGCATGCCCAAACTGAGCTCGCGATTGCCAACCACACCGGCAGCAACCCCAACCTGGCCATCAAGGATCAGGAGATTCAGAAGCTCAAAGCGGAAGTCGCCGCACTGAAGGCCGAAATCGCGGTGCTTAAAGGCGAAACTCCCCGTCATTCCGAGCTTCAGGCCGAAGCTGTACCCATCATTCCAGACGCGACTCCAGCTCCCGCTGCCCCCCAGTCCTCCGGCAAGACCTACACCGTGGTCGCCGGTGACGGCCTGATGAAGATTGCTCGCAAGACCAACTGCAAGGCCGCCGACATCGCCGCAGTCAACGGCATGACGATGAATGACATCATCCGTCCGGGTCAGGTGCTCAAACTTCCCACAACTGCCACGGTGGCTGCCACTCCAGCATCTGAAGCCCCCGTCCCGCCAAAAGCCAATATCGTGGAGGAAACCACCAAGCCTAAGACTTACAAGATCAAGGACGGCGAGACTTACTACAGCATTTCGCGCCGTCTCAAAATCCCTCTCGACGAGCTGATGGCGGCCAACCCCAAAGCTCCCGCCAACCGCCTCTACACCGGCCGCGTGATCAACCTGCCAATGAAGGGTGCTGTGCCTGCTCCTGCCCCCACTCCTGCTGTGGCTGAAACCACTCCGGATCCAACTCCCGCCGTCGAAGCACCTCCGGCTACCGATGTCGCTGAAACTCCTGCTGCAGACACCCCTCCCGCACCTGCCCCTCAGAAGAAGATCATCGCGGTGAGTGTGAATGAAGAAATCAGCTACGGCGACTTTGCCGCCAAGCACGGCACCGATACCGAGCGCCTGAATTCGCTCAACGACCTCAGCCTGACCAGCGCCACTATTTTGGCCAAGGGTTCGGAACTTTATGTTCCCAGCCAACCCTGAGCTTTCTCTGGAAAACCCGTAACCCTCCCTCTCGGATCCGAAAGTGCTTCCCTTATCTGGCGACTTCGCCCGAGGTTCCCTCCCTATCTAGCGTGAACGCCCAGCCAATATTCACGTTAAGCTAGGTCCCTATGCCGAGTCCCCCTCGGCCTCATCCCCACCCGGTGATCCGGGTGGGGATTTTCTTTTCCGGCAATCCCACTGATGGAACAATCCGCCATGGCCATCGTCTCGCGCTTCGCGCCCAGCCCCACCGGGCGGCTGCATCTGGGGCATGCCCTGTCGGCGTGGGTGGCTCATCAACTCGCAAGATCCACCGATGGTGGGCACTTTCTGCTGCGCATGGAGGACATCGATGGCTCGCGAGTGCGCCCTGAATACGAGGCCGGCATCATCGAAGACCTGCAGTGGCTCGGTTTGCAATGGGATGGAGACATCGTTCGCCAGAGCGAACGCCAGCAGGCCTATCAAGACGCCTTTGATTGTCTGCGTGATATGGGGCTTCTTTATCCCTGTTTCTGTACACGCAAGGAGATCCAGGCGGAGATCAAAGCCATGGGTGGAGCTCCTCACGGCGAAGCTGAAGTCTATCCCGGGACCTGCAGAAAGCTGAGCCTCGAAGAGCGCGAACAAAAGATTGCTGCCGGCATCTCCCACTCCTGGCGCCTCAACTCTGACAAGGCTTCCAAGATGGCAGGCGCCTTGAGTTTCTACGATCAGGTTCATGGCACGATCGAATTGAATCCCGAACTGCTCGGTGATGTGGTGATCAGCCGCAAGGACATCGGAGTCGCCTATCATCTCGCGGTGGTGGTCGATGATGCGTATCAAGGCATCACTGTGGTGAGTCGTGGCGAAGACCTCCTGCCTTCCACCCATGTCCACCGCCTGTTGCAGGCTGTACTCAAGCTCCCTGAGCCAGTCTATCACCACCATCGTTTGGTTCTCGACGAGGAGGGGCAACGCCTTGCCAAACGCTGCGATTCACTGTCCATCGAGCACCTGCGAGAATCGGGCACTTCTGCCGAGGAAGTCCTGCAGAGAATCACTTCTCTTGCTCCTCCAATTGGCTGACCTGCTCGTTGAGGAAAATTTCAATATCGCTGACCAACTGGCGCAGACGTTCTCTCTTGGAATCCACCACAGGCTGTGGGTCAAACCGCCATTGTTGGTGCAGCACGATCGCCTCCTGCAGGGCTTTCATGCTGCCATATCTGCCTTCAATCCCTTGCAACCAACTGGCATAGGTCATGCCTGTCGGACGCGGCCCAATGCAGCGCTTCACCAACTCTTCCAACTCGTGCAGCGGTGTATCCTCGTGCACACCCTCATAGGCTTCCTGCATTCGCTTCTCTTCAAGGCGGGAACGGGAACGCCAAAGACGGCGAACGACAACTAAGGCCAGGACCAAGCCGATCACGCCCACACCGATCGCCACTTTGATTTCGTTCTCCGGTTTTGTGCGCCAGAGGAAAAAATCCTCCCGCACCCGTTTGACCCAATCCTTAAGACTCTGAAGCAGAGTCAACTTGGAAGACGAACTCCCCATCCAGTCCGGAGGCGTGGGATCAAAGTCGATCCATTGCTGATTCTCTTCATCCCAGACACGAACCCAGGCATGCGCATGAGTGCCACGAATCAGATATTCATTCGCCTTGCTGGATTTTTCCATGACCCCGAAACCGACGGCGTAGCGTGCCGGCACTCCGGCTGAACGCAAAATGAGGGTAGCGGAGGTCGCAAAGTACTCGCAATGTCCAGCGCGCACATCGGTCAAAAACTGAGTGAGTGCGGATTCTTTGTCGTCCGGCCTCAAGCGACTGATGGCCGGGGCCTGGCGGATGGTAAGATCAAGGGTGTAGCGGAACTCATCAAGATACCACTGTCTCAAGTGCTCCAACTTAGACTTGAGATCGGGAAGTTCGGCCAAACCCAGTTCGGTCGTGACCTGATGGATGACTTCGCGGTCCAGAGGCTGGATGCTGCTCATGTCTGCCCGGCGAACCTCACCATCCACGCTGTCGGGAGCACCCCAAAAAACATCCGCCTCCACCACTGACGCATCAGGCCGGACACGAACCATCCCGATGAGATTCATTTCCACTTCTGCATTATCCGGACCGACCAAAGAGGCGGTGGATCCAGCAATGGGCATGGCAAAGACACTCTGGACACTGCCGCGCATTCTGAAGTTCGGCAGCCTCTTGACGGTCTCGTCCTTGATCTGGTCATCAAGCATGTAGTGGCTTCTGCGCTGGATGGTGCGCGTTTCGAGTTCCTCAAATGGGAACTGCTGATTCTGCCAATTGACGCCGAGGAAATTGGTGTAAGTAGCTGTTTTCAGGAGTGCCGGCGGTGGCTCGCCAGGCTTGGTGGTCAGGCGCCAAATAACATCGGACGATTGCAGCACTCGCCCACCCTTTCCAATCTGTGTGCGCTGAAAATTCGGATTGAAGCCTTCCGCGGTGCCTCCTCCGCCCCTTCGTAGCCACTTCTCCAGTTGATTGAGGCCATGTTCTCCTGCCAGACCCAAGGCGCCGGACACGAGCAGCAGAGGCACCAAGGCCTTGAGGCGGCAGCGCCCCGTCGCCATCAGCATCCAGCCGCACAGCACCAACAACCCAGGCAGAAAAAGTTGGGTCTCGGTCTCCATGGAGACCGCAGAGGAAAGAAGGGTAACCACAAAGGTTACGTTGCCAAAATTGAAGGCGACCGACTTGTGGATGAGTCCGAGCCTCTGAGTGCGCAGACGACTTCGCCGTGCGAGCAGGGAAAATGTGGTCAGCTGAATCGAATCTCGCAGACCATAGCCCTGGACGAACTGCAGGGGCATGAGAATGGGTGGCAGCCAGCCCATCAGCACCAGCACCGCGGTGTAGCGACTCTCATCCAGCCAAATCATGACCGCGGTCAGGATCATCATTACGAAACTCAACTGCCAGGCACTCTCATAGGAGGCATCATTGAAGTCCCAGCGCAGTTTGATCCAGTGGCGAGCCTCAACAAACAACGCACAAACCAAGCCGACCAAGGGCCGGTCGGTCATCGCACCCCAAAACAGGAGGGTGGTGCCAAGTAAAAGCCGGGGAGGTGGACAAACGCGGTCGATAAGACGATGGGGATTGAGTTCAGGAAGAAGGATTCATTAAAGACGAGTGGGCAGTTTACCGAGCTCCCGGGCGATTTCGCCCGAGCGCAACCAGTAGCCGGGTACACCCGCTGGCTTGTCACCCTCGCCCACGATCACGGGAACCGCCAGCACGCCGCCACGGTCGAGCATTTCAAGCAACTCAGCACGGGAATCATCCCAGCCATTGAGAACGACGATGCAAGAGGTCATGTCGTCCTTGTACTTCAGCACCAAGTGAGCAAGGTCCTTGTGATCACCGCTACGCTGTGGGCTCACTCCGGCCAATACTTCGAGAAGCTTCTCTGCCCGCTGCACCCCCCGCCCCACGGTCACTCGGTGGGCCTCATTCTTCACGAACATCAGGTCGAGCAGAGATTCACTGGTGTCAATGGAACAGGCGAAGGAGGCTGCCACACTGATCCCCTCCTCAAAGCAGACGTCGGAGCGATCCGTCGACAGGCAATCGAGCACCAGTCCGTAGCGGGGATAGTGGGTGTCCTCCAACTCTTTGACGATGGGCTTACCGGTGCGGGCCCAGCTCTTCCAGTGGATCTGGCGCATAGGATCCTCGGGGCGGTAATCCCTCAGTCCCACGAATTCACCGGCGTTACCGAGTGAATTACTAGTAGCCTCGCCACTCATCTGATACGGGACCCCTCCTGGCAACTCGATCTTGGGCAATGGATAGCGGCGGGGCAGTATCAGAACACTTTCATCGAGGGCGGCAACCTTGGAGCACTTCTGGACCAGACTGAATGGATCGGGCAGCATCACCCGCAGATCCTTGAGTAAAATGACTCCACGACGTAACGGAGTGATTTCAAGCGTCACCCAGCTGCTCTCTCCGGGTTTGAGGCGAACCTCTTTGCGAGACAAATGCTGATGGAATAATCGACGACGCAGCATCAGCCACTGCCATCGAAAATAGACGAACTTGCGATCAAACCAGTTTCTCTCTTCCTCACCCGGCTCACGGATATTGTGAAATTCCTCGAAGGGTGGACGTGTATCCGGCTCACTCTCAATCAACCATGCCCGAGCAGCTGTACGCTTGCCGACATTCTTGACCTCAACTGAATAGCGGAGAGGTTCACCCGCAGTTCCGTGCCGGGGCAGGTCCCGAACCGCCTTCAACCGCACTCTCCGAAACAACACCCAAAAGAAGCCGATGGCACCCATGGCCACGGACAGCGAAAACAATTGATACACTGCGTTCCGTTCGTGGCCGATTCCAAGACACATGGAAATGACCATGATCGCGGCCAGACCAATCCCGGCGGGACGAATTCGCCTGATGAAGTAGTGGCGGATTCCAGAGCTCTGCAGATACGATCGGTGAAGCGCTCGATGAAACTTCTCCTCCTTGCCGGCATCATCGACGGCCATTGCAGGAGTAGAGTTCGCGGCCATAATTGGATCTGGATGCCGGCTCAGACGGGAACCGGAATGGTATCAACCAGCTCACGCACGATCTGACGGGTGTCGCTTCCCGCATAGCGGGCCTCCGGAGCAAGCACGAGGCGATGAGCAATGACGTCGGTAGCGACCGACTGGATTAATTCGGGAGAAACGAATTCCAAACCTTCGAAAATCGCCAAGGCCTGACTGACTTTCATCAGCGCCAGTGAGGCACGCGGACTGGCTGCAAGCTGGATGGCGTCGTGATCACGGGTGGCTGCCACCAAACTGACCACGTAATGCCTGAGCTCTTCACTGAAACGAACCTTTTGGGCCGCTTTATTAAGATTGATCACCTCATCACGCGTCACCACCGGTTCGAGCTTGTCGATGGGATGACCATCCATCTGTGAGGCGAGGATGGAGCTTTCCTCGGCAGCGTCGACATAACCCATGGTGCACTGCATCATGAAGCGGTCCATCTGGGCCTCTGGCAGTGGATACGTACCACGGAACTCAACCGGGTTCTGGGTGGCAATGACGAAGAACATCCCATCCAAGTCGTGGCGCTTGCCTTCAATGGTGGCCTGACGTTCGCCCATCGCCTCAAGCAGGGCGCTCTGCGTACGCGGTGAAGCTCGGTTGATTTCATCGGCCAGCAGAATATCGGTAAAGACAGGCCCTGGATGGAAGCGAAACTCGGTGCTGCTGGGATCGTAAATGGAAATACCAAGGATATCGGAAGGCAGCAGATCCGGAGTGAACTGGGCGCGTTTGAAATCAGCTCCGTCAATCGCCCGCGCAATAGCTTTGGCAAGGGTTGTCTTGCCGGTTCCGGGATAATCCTCAAGTAGGATATGACCGCCTGAGACGAGGCATGCGAGCACCTTGCGCACCACATCAGCCTGGCCTCGCACCACACTGCCTACCGCTGCCTCCAACTTGCCCGCGATTTCATGTTCATTCATAGGGATAAAACATTTCAGACGAAGCCTCGCCTGAGGTCGAGAAATTAGACTTCATAAAAAAACCGCGCCATCCCTGAGGATGACGCGGTCAACGATAGCAGAGATGGCGAGTTTATCTCTCACCAAGTCCGGCACCGGCTCGGCGAACTGTAGTAGTAGGTGTAGCCGCGACCACTGCTCGTGGAGTAGCTGACGCGACTGCGACCATAGCCCGAATAGCTGTGAGAGCTGCGATACTGTGGACGGTAGGAACGATTGGAGCGGTGGTAATAACTACGTTCACTGCAGGTCAGCCCTCGAGTCTTCCAGATGGCGCGCCCGCAGCGGGTATAACCGGAGACATAACGGACACGGTAAATGGGTGCTCCGCAGCGTTGATATCCACTGATGTAGACCTGTGAAGACTGGCTGCAGTATTGGGCTTCCGCTTTGGAAGACATGCCGGGCAGAAGACCCAGCGTGAGGATGACAATGAGAAAAGATATTTTCATAAGCACACGGTTTTGGTTACGCATGCTTGGACGCCGCCCCGGGATCTTTATTCAACTCATTCGGAAGTTTTCTCCGGAGCCCCCCTCAGCCCTGCGGCAATCTCACGCACCAGACGCGGTCCCTGATAAATGAAGGAACTGTAAATCTGCACCAATGAAGCCCCTGCCTTGATCTTCTCTCGGGCATCATCGAGCGAACTGATGCCGCCGACACCAATGATGGGAATTTTGCCACCGAGGTGTGAGCTGAATGCCTTGAGCACTTCCGTACTCTTGTCCATCAGCGGCCTACCGGAGAGTCCACCGGCTTCATCCGCGCGGAAATGGCCGGCAACCGCTTCTCGATCGAGAGTGGTGTTGGTGGCAATCAATCCGTCCAAGCCTCCGTCGACAAACACCCGCGAGAGATCCCGAATGTGATCTTCGTCGAGGTCAGGAGCCACCTTTAACACCAGCGGAACTTGGCGACCGTGTTTCTCGGCCAAGACAGCCTGCTCCTTCTTGAGAGTCTCCAACAGTCGGGCACTGGCCTCTGCACCCTGAAGATCTCGCAGCCCCGGCGTATTCGGCGATGAGAGATTCACCACGATATAGTCTGCTACGAGATAAGCTTTGCGCAGGCAGGCGAGGTAATCATCAGCCGCATTCTCATTCGGCGTGACCTTGTTCTTGCCAATGTTGAAGCCGACGATGCCCTGATAGCGATTCGAGCTGAGAACATTGAGCACTCCCATATCGATGCCCGAGTTATTGAAGCCCATGCGGTTGATCACCGCCTCATGCTCCACCAGGCGGAACAGGCGCGGCAGCTCATTTCCAGGTTGCCCCTTCGGAGTGATGGTGCCGATCTCGATGTGACCAAATCCCAGCCTACCCAACGCGTCGATGGTGTTGCCCTCCTTGTCGAGTCCTGCCGCCAGGCCGATGCGGTTGGGAAAGCGAAGCCCCATCACTTCCACCGCCTCTCCCTCCAAATCGGGAGTCACCAGCCCCAGAAGTCGGCTTTTCTCGGACATCCTCAGGACCTTCATGCTGAGGTGATGAGCCGTTTCCGCGTCCAATTGGAACAGGCATTTGCGAACTAGCGGATACAGGGCGTCGAGCACGCGGGGAAATTGGGGCATCTGGGGCAGATTGTCGAATCTCTCGTCCCTCAAAACCGAGATTTCCAACTTGGTCGACCCCATGCTCCGATTTTTGCCAATTTGCCTTGTCGCAGGCATTCCAGATGCTTACAAAGTCCACAACTTGATTGAATCCAGATCAGAGATTTCATTGTATTTACATTGAATTCAATTTTGTGCGATAATCTTACGAAAAGTCGGAATAAACTCCCCCCATACGACTCCTAATTCTGAACACCCCCGAAACCATGGCCTACGACACTGAAAGCAGCCTCAAAATCTACCTTCGCGAGATTTCCAAGACTCCCCTTCTAACCCCTGAAGAGGAAGTCGAGCTCGCCGAACGCATCCATCAGGGCGACGAGGAGGCGCGTGCCCACATGATCAAGGCCAACCTGCGCCTAGTGGTGAAAATCGCCCAAGATTACGCCAACTACGGCATGCCGGTCACCGATCTCATTTCTGAGGGCAACATCGGCCTGATGAAGGCCGTAGAACGCTTCGACCCCGAAAAGGGCGGCAAGCTCTCCACCTACGCCGCCTGGTGGATCAAGCAGTCCATCAAACGCGCCCTGGCCAACCAGTCCAAGACCATCCGCCTGCCCGTGCACATGGTCGACAAGATTGCCAAAATGCGCCGTATCGCCGCCATGATGACCGAAGAACTCGGTCGCGAGCCCACTGATGAGGAACTCTCCGAGGAAACCGGCGTGCCTCGCCACAAGCTGGCCATGCTGCGTCAGGCCTCACATCGCCCAACCTCTCTGGACGCCCCCATCAACGAGGGCGAAGCCACGGAATACGGTGAAGTCATCCAGGACGAACGTGCTGTGGACCCGCTTGAGACCCTTGCGGACAAGAATCTTCACAACCAACTCGACGGCCTCCTCGACTGCCTCGATGAGCGTGAACGCAAGATCATCGACGAGCGCTTCGGCCTCGACGGCCGCAAGGCCATGACCCTCGAGGAAGTCGGTATGGAGTTCGGCGTGACTCGTGAGCGCATCCGCCAGCTGCAAAACGCCGCGCTGACCAAAATGCGTCGTGCCCTGCGCAAAAAGGAGAAGCCCATGCCCACTCCGCTCAACAACCCCGGCAAGGCCTGACCTCTACTTTCTGTAGTTGATTATTGGAAACGCGGCTCCGATTTCTCGGAGCCGCGTTTTTGTTTTTTGAGATAACGCTGATCCTGCGAGACCGGTTCGAGCCTACAATCCTCAACTTTTCCTTAAAATCCGCTTGCAGGAGCCGCCCGCCACCCCTACTAAACGCGCCCCGTCCGAG
>CAZIPY010000287.1:0-5533 GCA_964541125.1 uncultured Luteolibacter sp.
CGAGGGTTTCGATGTCCTCGAAGAACTCACCGGCCACGCCGAGGGGATTCTTCAGAAGCTTGGTCTGCACTACCGCGTGATTGAGCTCTGCACCGGCGACATCGGTTTCTCATCGGCCAAGACCTACGACATCGAAGTCTGGGCTCCCGGCCACGGCAAGTATCTCGAGGTGTCGAGCTGCTCCTGCTTCACCGACTACCAAGCACGCCGGATGAAATTGAGGTTCAAGGACAGCGAAGGCAAAAACCGTTTCCCGCATACTCTCAACGGTTCGGGCACCGCTCTGCCGCGCCTCTACGTAGCCCTATTGGAGCAATGCCAGCAGCCGGATGGTTCCATCCGCATCCCAGAAGCTCTCGTGCCTTACTTTGGCGCGGAAGTCATCGCCTAGAGGCCGGTTTCGCCTCATTGGTTCAATCTTCACCAAAATCTCAACATGCACCCGCAGCCTACTCCTCCTCATCCGCCAGGTGGTGTTCCGCAGACCTCAGGACTTGCGATTGCCAGTCTCGTCACTGGCCTTACTTGCCTTTCTCCACTTGCGATTATTTTTGGGCATGTGTCTTTGTCGAAAATCAAGAAATCGGCAGGCACTTTAAAGGGTGAGGGTATGGCGATTGCCGGGTTGATTTTGGGTTATGTGACTTTGGTGCTGAATGTTGTCTTCGTGATTCCTGTTGTGCTTTTTTCGGGCGCCAAGGCTTGGAAGGAAGGAGCGGACCGCTCGGCCTGCATTATGAATCAGCGGAATATTGAACAAATGATTCAAGGTTATGCCAATCTCTACAATGTGGAGGTAGGCGATTCTTTGGATCTTGATGAAATCAAAGAAGAGTTTGATATGCAGCACATGAATGATGCCTGCCCGATGGGTGGTACTCTGACCATTTCATCTACCTACTTGGGGCCGAATGAGTCGCATGTGAGTTGCTCTAAAGAAGATCATAAATTTAATTATGATTTCTCGCCCTGATCAGACCTTTTTCGAGGCCATGATCACCAAGGCGTAGCCGAGCACGAGGCCGGTGATCACGCCGATCTTCACACATTTTCCTGGGGTCTTGGGAAAAAACGCCCAACCGAGTAAACCGCCAACGGCCACCGCGATGGCGGCTTCCGTGTAAAATAAGCGCCAAGTCTTCATCAGGAATATGATGAAGAGCTGAAAGCCGACAAAGCTGAAGGCGGCTGTCACCGCTGCCATGATGGCGCGCAATTTCGCTGTGGGGGTCATGGTGGGCTTAGCTCTTTTCATCCGGCTTGGTCGAAAGACAGGCCATGGCTAGAAGAATGCCTGAGAGCCCACAGACTGGCAGCACCACACCAGAGATCCTCCAAGCCCATGATGTATCCATAAAGGCCATTGCCGGATCTGGTGTTCCATATGGCTTCAGCGCAATTGTCATTTCATGGATCCGCCATGCTGTGCAGCCAAACGCGAGTAGAACAACTGAGAGGATTCCGATCCCTGCGAAGAGGTTGTAGTTGGGTTTGCGCTTGATGAGAGCGACAATCCCAAAGGCCAAGGCTATCAGGATAAGAATCAGAGAGTAGGCCCCAAAGCGTTCCAGTAACGTTTCGGTGTGGACGATCTCAGTCTGTGCGAGCATGACCGGAATCATCCCAACACGCTGTTCCAATGCTCGATGTTGTCCTTCTGGGACTCAAAGAGATCGGCGGTGTCGTCGTGGATGGTGATCGAAGTGATCTTGTCGCCAGTGCCGTCGTATTTGCAGCCGGCTTCACCGGTGTTGAGTTTGCCGGTGATGTTCATGACGACGTCGAGGCCATCGGTGACCATGCCGAAGACGGAGTGACGGTCGTCGAGGAAAGGAGTAGGGACGTGGCAGATGAAGAACTGCGAGCCGTTGGTGCCGGGGCCGGCATTGGCCATGGAGAACACGCCGGGGGCGTTGTGGCGAAGGTCGGGATGAAACTCGTCGGCGAACTTGTAGCCGGGGCCACCGGTGCCGGTTTCAGTGGGATCACCACCCTGAAGCATGAAGCCCTCGATCACGCGGTGGAAGGCGATGTTGTCGTAGTAACCACGCTTGGCGAGATTGAGAAAGTTGGCGCAGGTGAGGGGGGCTTTTTCTGCGTACATCGTGGCGGCGATGTCGCCGGCCGTGGTGTGGAGGGTGATCTTGATGTCGGACATGGTGGAGAATGGAAACGTGCCGGAGGGTCGATGGCAAGAAGGGACCGCTTAACCCTTAGGAATTTCGTGGACGGTGTAGTAAAAAAGCCGATTGTGGATGGGGGTTCCGTCGTTGCTTTTCACGTCCGGTAGCTTGATTTCATAGACGCGTTGGCCGGCCTCGAAGTCGCTGACGACAATTTCAGTGAGGCTTAGGTTGCTGTTGCGGATTTCGGTCACCTTGTGGGTTTTCTTGTTTTCCGCACCACTGCCGTAGGTCCACTTGGGTTGGTAGGTGGAGCTGGTGACGCTGATGTTCTTGGCGGAGAAGTTGGTAGCATCTCCGGTGAATTGAATACGAAATCCCTTGGGGGTGATCTTGATGGTGGCGACGTCGAATGGTGTGCCACCTTGGTAGCTCAAGCGTTGGATGCCTTCGGCAGGTTTGCCCCAGCCCCGTACCGTCTGACCGATGTAGAGGGCCTTGCCGTCCGGCGAGAAGACCGGGCGGTTGTTGCCAGAACGCAGGCCGTTGCCCTTGATGAGGTGGGTGACCATGCCCTGATGGACGCCATTGATCTCCTCGATCATGATGCGGCTGATGCTTGAGCTGTTGTTGTCGGGTAACAGGTATTGGCCGTCGTAGTGTTTGCCGAAACTTCCACCACTCGGGATGCTGATGGGCTTAGAGCCCGAGCGACAGAAACCGTGGGGGATGAGGACGGCCGCCTTGGTGCGGTGCTTGTTGTAGGCGTCGAGATCGTTGCGGTAGGTGAGGAGCGGATCCTTGTCCTTGGGCCATTCCTTGTCCCAAACAAGTGAAGAGGGGTGGCCGTAGAAGCCGCCTTTCTTGACGAGGTAGAATGGGGTGATGGCTTTCCAATCGCCTTGGTTGTCTGAGCACCAGGTGAGGCCCTCGGCGTCGGTGTGGATTCCATTGTGCATGCGAAATCCGGAGGACCATGGTGTCAGCTTGCCCTTGGCGTCCATGTGCAGCACCCATCCACGATACTGCACGCCGGAGAAGTTGCGGCCGCGGCGGCCAACCTTGGAGTAGTCGCCCTTGGTGTGTTCGAAGACCGGACCGTTGTAGGAAGCAGTGCCGATCGCGAGGAAGTAACCACCCTTGCCGTCAGGGCAGAGATCGTTGGTCTCGTGGTAATTGCCGGACAGGCCCCAGCCGTCTGCGACATTGCGGTAGCTGTCGGCCACGCCGTCGCCATTGGTGTCTTCGGCAGATGTTAGCTCGGCCATCTGCGCGACGAGGATCTTGCCGGGCTTGGGCGCGACGATGCCGCAGCCATTGTGAAAGCCGGACGCGAAGGGTTTCCAGTCGAAGGCTTTGGCGTCGGCGACGGGTTTGGCGCGTAGGACATCATTGCGGCGTAGCGCGACGTATAGGTAGCCGTCGGAGTCGAAACAAAGACCGCCAACTTCGGGAGGTAGGCCTTTGGGGAGGTTGATATTCTCCAGCTTGTAGCTGTCCTTGAAGGATTGCGCGTGAAGCGAACCGATCAGAGCGAAAGTAGCGAGTAAGATGCGTTTCATATTCTGTATGAGTTTGTATTACTCGCCTTTGGCGATGGATTGAATGAACAGGACCAGCGACTTGTATTCGGGATCACTCAGTTTGTAGGGCGGCATGTAGTTGGGTGGGAATGTCTTCGCGATTTTGGCGTTGGGGTCCTTGATCGACTCCAAGAGATAAGCGGCGTCTGCTTTGACCGGTGTGTCGCTGCCTTCGATGAGGCGCTCTTTTTCGAAGAGTCCGGCAAGGGTGGGGCCGTGACCGACCGAGCCATCCACCGAATGACATGCGGCGCAGCCGAGGTTGTCGAAGAGCAGTTGGCCGTTGGCAACCGTTGCGGTCTTCACCTTGCTGTGGCGTGGGAAGCCCTGGTAGCTAGCGAGCTGTTTGCCGGTGACGGTGCGCTTGATGGTGTTGCTGGGCGTGCCTTCCTTGGGGCCGCCGTAAGTCATGCCGATCTGGCTGTCTGTGGTGAGATACAGTTCATAGGACAGAGGGGTCTTGGAGGGACGAATGGTCAGCACGAAGTCGTGACCACCGCGTTGGAAGAAGAACACAGGTTGGCCGTCCTTGAGGTCATAACCCTGGAACTTAGGATCCTTGAGTTCGGCCATATTCTTGCCACCGACGTAGATCTTGGAAAGCGGATCTGCCTTCTCGAAAAGGATGCCGACCATGTGGGGCACGTAGTTGTATTTCAGACGATTTCCTCGGTTCTGGTCGCCCCAGTAGGGATACATGTCGAGGAAGCCGCCCTGCCAAGCGTAGGCGATGCGGCATTCGATCGTGTCGAAGGCGTAGGAAAGGGCAGGGCCGTGATTGACGCCAATGGCGGCGGGCAGGCCCTTGATGGGGGTGAATTCACCGCCGGAGTCCTTGCCCTGTCCGACGTTGTATTTGGGCGACTTGGCTCCCTTGCCATGGTGGGCGAAGTATTTGGGATCGAGACCGGGATCCGGCAGGTAGGTGCGTAAGATGAGCGGCTTGTCCTTAGAGCCCAGTGGTAGGTTGTTGAAGGTGACGGGGTCGGCCTGAGCCGTAATTGAGGCTGAAAGAAGCCCCAGAACCGTGGAAATCACGAGAATTCGCATGAAACGAATACTGGCAGAAAACGGCACAGCTTACGCCTGAATCAAGCTCTCCCGTCCCATGATCGGGTGAGCTTTCAGGCCTCTGATTGTTTCAGAACCCAACCGTATTCGCCGGCGATTTGCTCCTCCACCGGACGTTGGAGCTCCCCGGGGAGCACGCCCCAGGTGTAGGTCTCAATCTCGTAGTGGTCGCAGGCTTCGGGGTTTTCACGGCACCAAGCGAGGGTTTCCTCCACGTGGGATAGGGTGGAACCCAGCGGAGCAGCGGGTTCGGCATCCAGAGGGATGTGGAAGTGCACGCGGGCCTCGGTGAACTCGTCCTTCTCGGCATCGAGAAAGTAGGGGAGGTCGATGAAGCGCATGATGGAGCCGTCGGTACCACGGGCAATGGACTGATGGAAGTAGGTCGGCTCGTCGAAGGGCTCGATGGCCTTCACGGCGACGGGATCGCGCGGGTCGAGAGTTGGGGCGCTCGAGAGATGGATTTTGGAGAGACGAATCCCAGCTTTCTTGAGCGCATCGAGCGAAGCTTTGGCGTCATCGTATTCGATGGCGAAGTGGCAGGTGTCGTAGTTGAGACCGATGCGCTTGCTGATGGCCTCCGAGTTGTCGGCCTGCTCGTGTAGGCGAGCGAAGAAGGCGAGGGTCTCGGCGGTGTTCTCGATGTGACCAATGGGCTCGGGCTCGAGGCCGAGGTGGAGGTCGAGACCAGTTTTATTGGCGAGATCGTCCAACCATGTTGCGAACTCGATGAGGTTCTGGCGGATCACTGACTCA
>CAZIPY010000288.1:0-1704 GCA_964541125.1 uncultured Luteolibacter sp.
TGCTGGGTAGCCCAATACAGCAGCGGCAAATTCATCAGGCTGTCGATGATCGCCAGTCCACGATACTCCGTCGCCGGATCATCCATTCTTCCCCAAGCACGAAGGTAGTTCCCTTCAGTGACGAATCTCTCCGCCAACAACTCAGCAGCGATCAATGCCGTGCGCTCGTGGGCTGACCGACCGGTCGCCCGAAACATCCCGACCGAGTACAAGGAGTAGAGAAAACCCAGATCATGCATCGTGTCCTCGGCATGCTCCGTCACTTTGCGGTGGTAGGGATCCGCCAACTTCTCAAGGCGCGTGACCCATGCATCCTCACCCGTGATCTTGTGAGCAAGGAGCCCCATTCCGGTGAAAAAGGAACTGGTCCAATTGTCGATATGATGGAAAGCCTCGTCTCTCGCCGCGTAGTCGCCGGATCCATCGAAGCCCCAACTGGCCGGGCTCGTGGCCAGATCCTCAAGGTTCCGGGCCGTCTTCACCACCATCAGGTCGAGAACCGACGCATCAAGGGCGCGGCCCGATGCTGGGTCGGTCGCCATCGATTCTGCGGTCACTGACTCGGGGCTCATCTCGCTGCTTCGCTCTGTCGCGGCCTGCAAACTGTCGGATGACTCCCCTTGAGGCAGTTCCTTTGGGAGTTTCCATGTAAACCGCCGCCCCGGCTGTGGGCCTCATCGGCTTCCAAAGAGCTCAGGGAGCTTCACCGTCTCCTCGGCTTCCCACTCCACCGGCCCCGTCCCTTCGCAGACCCATGAGCCATCGCTTCGCCGCTTGAGCGCCGCGCTGATCGGTTCCCCATCACGGGACTTCACGCGCAATCCCGGCACGCCCAACTCCCTGCCGTGGCCGAGGTAAACTTCATCGATCCCTCCTTCACTCCCAAAAACTGCGCCAAACACACCGTCGAAGGCAAAGCCTTCCACCGTGGCAGAGCGACCCGGCTCCAAGGCATCCATGAGAAGCACCTTCGAATCCTTCCCCTCAACAACGACCGCGGATACTCCGGCATCAGCGACCGCCCTGCGAACCTGCTGAATCCATGCCTTGTCCTTCTTGAAGTAAGGCTCATACACCGTCACGAAGGGGCTCACCCAAGCCGAACCACCCTGACGCACAAGCACCGTGGGCATCGGAAGCTTTTCCAAACCCTTCGGCAGGTTCTTCCGGATGGCCCGGTTCTGCGGCGCTTCCATGGCGAAGATCCTGCGATCTCGCCCACCCAACATCCACCACTCCATGGTGGGCGTGCTTCCATCCGGCAATGCCAACTCGAATCTCGCCCTCAGGTCGTTCTGGTTCTTGCAGGAGCGCTCGGCACGGAAGAAGTCGTAGCCACTCAGGTCGCCATGCTCCTCTCCCAATCGTTGCGATGGCTCCAACGGCAACTCCTCACCGGCTTGGTTCATCACCACGGCTGACTGAGCCTGCCCATGATAGAGGAAATCATGATGCCGTTCCCGGGAACCATCGAGAACCCGCGAGCGGAAGACATCGAAGTAGAATCCCTCCTTCTCCGATACCCGGATCATGGCAAAGGTCCGACGCTGTTCCGCACCCGGACGAAGGTGCCGGAAACCTGCTTGGGCGAAGCCCACACGCCGACTCAAGCCGGGCTCGAACGTCTCCGGCTCCACCGCCAGAACCTCCATCGCCAACTGCCCGGGCTCGTTCGGAGAATAGAGCGCGTGACCACCCGCCGTG
>CAZIPY010000289.1:0-12508 GCA_964541125.1 uncultured Luteolibacter sp.
GTGTCGAAGGAGAGACGGGCATCGACCTCGGTGGAGACACGGCCGGGGACAATCTTGAGAATCTCCAAACCGAAGAGAACCAGGATACGATCAATGGTGGCCGAGAGGTCGGCGGTGCCGAGTTCGGCGACGGCCTGCTCCACCAAGGGGCGGTATTCATCCTGGCTGGCAGCCTTGAGGATGAGGGATGGATTGGTGGTGGCGTCCTGAGGCTGGTAGGCCTTCATCGCCTCGAAGTCGCCGGTATCGGCAACCACGGTGGTGAACTGCTTGAGTTGCTCGAGTTGGTTGGCGCTCATGAGGCGAGGGTGCGTCAGTGTTGATCCTTGTGGGAAGGTTTGGCCGCCTCGTCCTCGAGTCGTTCTGCCAGCCATTGCTTGAGCATGGACTGGTAGTTGAGGTAGCGCGAACGGGCGATGCGCTTGATTCGCGAAAGCATGCGGGGATCGAAGCGCAGGGTGATGGTGGTGGACTCGCGGGAATCGGACTCGTGAACTGATGCTGCCATCAGCTTGCTGTCGAGCTCGTGCCCATCCCAGAAGGCAGCTTCGCTGCTCTCATCCTCGAAATCGGGAAGGTCGGACCAGGTGGTAATGGTTTTCATGGGAAAGGTGGAAAATGGGTTCAGTTTGGAAGGGGCTCAGCCAAACATGGGCGGTGGGTGGGTTTAGCCAAACTCGGCATACTTGCGGTCATAGAACTTGCGTTCGACCTCTGACATTTCGCGGGCTGCGACCACGCGAGCAACCTTGCCATCTGTGGAAAATGCAAAGAATAGGTAGCGGTCGCCGACGGTCCGACCGAGTGCGTAATAACGGGAAGTGCCGTCCGATCGCTCGGTGTCGGGCAGGAAGCGGACACAGAAGGGGTCCTCAAAGGCCTCCTCGATTTCACGAGGGGTGATTTTCTTCAGGTCGAACGGGGCGTCGATCAGATCCAACTCCATGCGGGTTAGTGTGTGGGCTTCTGGGTCCCGGTGCAATCACGAGTTTTCCATGATTTGACCGATCTTTCGGCGCTTGGAGGCATCAAAGTTTGTGGCCCATGCGGTCGCGCTTGGTGTCGAGATACTTCTCGTTGTGCGGATTGGAGGGTAGGGCGATCGGTAGCTGCTCGACGATTTCCAGTCCATAGCCCTCAAGGCCGATGACCTTTTTGGGGTTATTGGTCAGCAGACGAATCTTCTTTAGACCAAGATCGGCGAGGATCTGAGCGCCGACTCCGTAGTCTCGAAGATCGGCGGCATAGCCCAGCTTTTCATTGGCTTCAATGGTGTCCAAGCCTTGCTCCTGCAATTTGTAGGCGTGGATCTTGGCCGGCAGGCCGATGCCACGGCCTTCTTGGCGGAGGTAAAGCAGGACGCCTCCTTCCTTCGAAATGTGTTCGAGGGCAGCGTTGAGTTGGCCGCCGCAGTCGCAGCGCTGGGAGTGGAAGACATCCCCGGTGAGGCATTCGGAATGCACCCGGACGAGGGTCGGCTTATCAGGATCAATCTCGCCACGGCTGAGAGCCATGTGGTGGCTGCCATCGGTATTCACCAGATAGAGATGGCAATCGAACTCGCCGTAGTCGGTGGGCATCTGGATGGTCTCGTCGCGACGCACCAGCTTTTCGGAATGGCGACGATACTCGATGAGTTGAGTGATGGTGCAGGCCTTGAGGCCGTGCTCCTTTTGATAGTCGCCGAGCTCTCCGATGCGGGCCATGGAGCCGTCGTCGTTGATGATCTCGCAAATGACTCCTGCCTCAGGTAAGTCTGCCAGACGGGCGAGGTCGACGGCTGCTTCGGTATGGCCGGCGCGGCGCAGCACGCCATCCTTGATGGCCATAAGAGGAAAGACGTGGCCGGGGCGGACCAGGGAGTCGGCGTTGGCTTCGGGATCGGCGAGGAGTTGGATAGTCTTCGCGCGGTCTGCGGCGGAAATGCCGGTGGTGATTCCTTCGGCGGCATCCACGCTGATGGTGAATGCCGTTTTCTGTCCTTCCTGATTGCGGCGCGACATCTGAGGTAGGTCGAGCGCCTCGCTGCGTTCGGCAGTGATGGGCGCGCAGATCAGGCCACGGCCATGGACGGCCATGAAGTTGACCATCTCAGGAGTGCAGAGCGAGGCCGCCCCGATGAGATCGGCCTCATTCTCGCGATCCGGACTGTCAGAACAGATCACCATGCGGCCAGCGGCGATCTCGGTAATGATCTCCTCGATGGGGCTGAAGGTGACAGGGGTCTTGGACATGATGGGTTGCCCGATGGGTTGGATGGGCGCTCAACTGGCTTGGCCGTAAGCTAACTTAACAAAGCTGTAAAGCAACCCAGCTAATTCAGGTAAAAATTCTCCGGTGCCATGGCCATCAGACGGTGATGAGGGGAAATCTCACCCAGAAGCTCTTTCCAAAGTTCAGGTTCGTGGCTTAAGCCGAGCAAGCTGGCTTTGGGATCCACTGTGAACCAGGAATTGCCTTCCAGTTCGCCCTCGAGCTGCCCTTCGCTCCAACCAGAGTAGCCAATGAAGGCGCGAACGATGCGGCCTGGACGGCGGGCGTGCTCGGCGGCTTGCTCTGGTGAAATACGCACGGACCAGCGTAGACCCTTCTGCTGAGACCACCAGAATGAGCAGAAGGTGAGCTGGTTGCCTTCTACCGGGCCACCGACGTGTACCGGAAGGGTTTTCATGGCTTCAAATTCGGCCGAACTCAGGAAATCACCGACTTTTTTGCCGGTGGGCTGGTTGAGAATCAGGCCCATGGCCCCGGAATCATCGTGATCGTGGATGAGGATGACCGAACGATCGAAGATACTGCCACGCAGGGAAGGATCCGCGAGTAGGAGCTTGCCCCGGAGTTTGCCTGGAATAAGCGAGTCGGCCATCTGAGATAAGGATAACCCGGGATGGGAAGATGCCAAGTCAGAGGTGGACGGCTTCGGCAGTCCGAGATTACCTTGCGCCGTGCTCCCGTGGTTCCAAGTCGGAAAGTTTCCCCTCTATCTCGCTCCGATGGCGGGCGTGACCGACGTGATTTTCCGCCAGATCTGCAAGGGTCTTGGTGCCGATGTCATGGTCACCGAGTTTGTCTCGGCCGAAGGCATCATGCAGGCCGACGATCGCACCCGCAAATACACCGAGTTCACCGATGAGCAGAGGCCGGTGGGGGTGCAGCTCTTTGGAGCCGATGGCGAACGCATGGGCGAGGCCGCCAAAAAGATCATCGACTGGAAGCAGCCCGACTTCATCGACATCAACTTTGGCTGTCCTGTGAATAAAGTGGTCTCGCGCAATGGAGGATCCTCACTCCTGCGCGATTGCCCCTTGCTGGATTCCGTGGCGAGTGGTGTAGCCAAGGCGGTGGGTGATCAGGTTCCCGTAACTGGCAAAATTCGTATCGGCTGGGACTTCGATTCGGTCAATGCCGTGGAGGTGGGAAAGATTTTGGAAGGTGCAGGCATGCAGGCGGTAGCTGTGCATGGTCGGACCCGTTCGCAGGGCTACAGCGGTGAGGCCGATTGGGAGGTCATTGATCAGGTGGCCCAGGCATTGACGGTGCCCGTGATTGGTAATGGTGACATCCGAACCGGCGAGGATGCACTCAAGCGCAAAGAGGAGACCGCGGTGTCCGGGCTGATGATTGGACGCGCCGCCATGCAGAACCCCTGGATCTTCCGCGAGGTGAGGCACTATTTCAAAACCGGCGAGCGATTGCCTGAGATCCCTATCGAGCAGCGCTGGGAGCTTGTGATCAAGCATTGCCGGCTGGCGGTGGAGAGTGGCCGTTTTCCCACCGAAAAGCAGACCATCACAGCTATGCGCTCGCGTCTGATGAACTACTGCAAGGGTTTCCCGGGGGCTAAGGACCTCCGCCAGCGCCTATGCCACGTGGTTTCGGTGGCTGAAGTTGAGGATTTGGCCGCCGAATGCATCGCCTCGGCCGCTGCAGATTGAGCTAGAAGGGTGGCTGGAACCCCGTATCCTCCAGCCATGATGAACTTCAGAAATGCTTTTCTGGTGCTGGCTCTTTCCAGTGCCTCTGTGCAGGCCGAGGCCGAGTGGACGCCTCTTTTCAATGGCAAGGATCTCACCGGATGGAACCAGAAGGGTGGCAAAGCTGCTTACAAGGTGGAAGGAGATGCCATCGTCGGCAAGGCCACTCGCGGCACTCCAAACAGCTTCCTCTGCACGGACAAGGACTACGCCGACTTCGTGCTCGAGTATGAATTCAAGGTGGACCCCAAGCTCAATTCTGGTGTGCAGATTCGCAGTCAGAGTTTCGACAAGGAGATCGAGGTCTTCTGGGAGGACAAGGTGAAGAAAATCGGTGCGGGTCGCGTTCATGGCTACCAGGTGGAGATTGATCCCGACACCAATCGCAAGCGCCTGTGGAGTGCCGGTATCTTCGAAGAGGCCACCCGTGGCTGGCTCTTTCCCGGTGCTGGTGGTGGCGATGGTAAGGCCTTCAGCGAGCAGGGCGCGAAGGTCTTCAAGCCGAATGAATGGAACAAGGTGCGAGTCGAAGCCAAAGGTCACTCGATTAAGACCTTCCTCAATGGCGAGCCGCGTGCCGATTTGAATGACTCCCGGGTCGCATCCGGTTTCATCGGTCTGCAGGTGCACAGCATCGGCAAGGAGGAACAGGAAGGTGCTACCGTGGCTTGGAGAAATATCCGCATTCAGGATCTTGGTGGTCGTCCCAATACCTTGACCGATGCCGAGAAGAAGGACGGCTGGAAGTTGCTCTGGGACGGTAAGACCACCGAAGGCTGGCGCAGCATCAAGGCTGAGGGTTGGCCCGAGAAAGGGTGGAAAATCGACAACGGCGAGCTCCGCATCGAAGCTAAGAGCGGTGCCGGTGATCTGATCACCAAGGAGAAATATGGGGATTTCGAACTCAAACTCGACTTCAAGATGAGTCCCAAGGCGAACAGTGGCATCAAGCTCTTCATCAAGTCCGAACCCGGACAAGTGAAGCTCGCCGCACTCGGTCCCGAATTTCAGATTCTGGACGACAAGCGCCATCCCGATGCCAACAACGGCAAAGACGGAAACCGTCAAGTGGGTTCACTCTACGACCTCATTCCAGCACCCAAAGATAAGAAGGTGGTGCCTATCGGTGGGTGGAACCAGGCACACATCGTCTCCAAAGGCAACAAGGTGACCTTCCGCCTGAATGGCGAAATTACCGCCGAGTTTGAGCGTGGTAGTGATGAGTGGAACAAGATGGTGGCCGGTAGCAAATACAAGAAGCACAAGGGCTTCGGTGATGCGAAGGAAGGTCACATTCTCCTGCAGGACCACTACGACCTAGTGTTTTATCGCAACATCAAGATCCGTGTGCCCCAGTGATGTCGGTGCGCGGCTGACTTCGTATTTAGAGGCTTTCGCCATGCACTTTTTTCCGTCGGATCATTTTATTGGAGCTGATGATCTTTTACTTCTGCCATATTCCGAAAACTGGGGGTCAGACCCTGAGGAAGGGTTTTAAAAGGGTGTTTGGCTCCAGAAATCTGCTTCAGGTATGGGGTAAGCGCTACGGGCGGAGCATTACCACATCAGAATATCCGGAATACAATCTAAGGGCCCGTTCCAGAAGTTGGTCGATCAGGCGGCCAACTCAAAAAGTGCTACCCATCATGGGGCACCTGCCCATGAAGATGTTTCTCATGAATGACTATGCGCGTGAAGAGTATGATCAGGGAAGGCTTGTTTGCATGAGTGTGGTGCGTGAACCCATTGAGAGGCTTGTGAGTGGATACAATTACCTTCGCTATCACCAGGAGGATGAGCTGCGTGAACGCGTGGAGAATCTATCACTAGATCATTTTATGGAATTGGCAGCAGTAAACCAGCAGGCTGAGTTTCTTAAATTCGGTGAAGAGATCGATCTGGCTGAATCCTTCAGCAAGGTGGAGTTGTATCCCTTATCTCATGCTGTCGAGGGGATCGGGGCATCATGTCGAAAACATTTTGGCAAGGGTTTCAGAAAGCTCCCCATCGTCAATACCTCCAAAGGGAATGCTGGTGGTCGTCAATTGAGTCATGTGTCCGATATTGGGCCATCTCTCATGTCAGAGTTGCGAGAGAAACATGCTCTGGACATTGAGTTGTATGATCGAGTTTGCCGGCAATGGGATCAGGAGGCCTCAGCGTCATGAGTCTCTCAAAGTCAGAGCGCTGGAAGGCGAAGGAGCGCAAGAAAGAGCCTGAGAAGGATCCTCGCATGGGGCTGCTGTCCCTGAGTGCATTGGTGCTTCTCTCGGGCTTTGCATCACTGGTGTATCAGGTGCTGTGGATGAGGCATCTGGGCCTCCTCTTCGGTAATGGTTCGCAGGCTGCCGCAGCGACTCTGGCTATGTTCTTCGCAGGTCTCGGTGTGGGCAGTTGGTGGTGGGGGCGGCGCATGTCGGGCCGCCCACTCAAACTCTACGCGATGCTTGAGTTGGGTATCGCGATCAGTGCTCTGGCCTACTTCTTGGTGAAGTTCGGCCTCGCTGCCATCTACCCGACGATTTACGGATCGCTGTCCGGAACACCATGGCTGCTTGTGGCTAAGCTGGTGATGGCGGGCCTGCTGATTTTTCCTGCGGCTTTCTTCATGGGGGGCACTATTCCCGCGATGGCTCAGGTGGCAGTCGGGGAACGCAGCCGATTCGGAAGTGTTTCGGCCTGGCTCTACGGCATCAACACCCTCGGAGCGACCTTTGGGGTGGTGATGGGAGCCTTTGTCCTGTTGCCAAGCTTTGGTCTTAGGATCAGCTACGCCATTGCCCTCCTCTGTTCGCTCTTGGTGGCTGTGTGGGCTTGGAAGGGGGCGAAGGCTGAAGAATCTCTGGAGGTGAAGAATTCCATGGAGGAGGGGAGTGGAAAACTGGATCCGCTCATTGGTATTCTGGCCTTTGTTTCTGGCTTTGTAGTCTTGGGTTTGGAAGTCGTCTGGACACGGATCTTTTCCCAAGTTCATGAGAACTCAGTCTACTCTTTTGCGGTCATTCTCGCAGTGGTGCTGATGGGACTCGCCATCGGGTCGGGTATCAGTTCCTTGCTAACACGACTCAACAAGCCTCCTAAGCAGACCCTGATGATCGTGATGCTGGTGGCGGGTGGACTGCTGGTGCTTGGACCAACCATGATCATGACAGCCACCGATGGTCTTCAGTCCATGTATACCATCGAGCGCTGGAATGAATATGTCCGCAATTTGTTCCGTGTGGGTATTGGTGGAGTGGGCTTCACCGTCGTTGCCTTGGGAGTGGTCTTTCCCTTCCTGATGAAGATGGCTGAGAGCAATGTGTGCGCGCCCGGACGCATGTTGGGTCGACTGCTGGCGATCAATACATTCGGAGCCATTGTCGGCTCTTTGGTTTGCGGCTTTGTCCTTTTGCCCATGCTCGGCATGTGGGCGACCCTGCGTTTGCTGGCGATCATCCACTTGATTGCAGCGCTCGTGCTACCCTTGGGATGGCATGGCAGGGCTTTGATCATGCGTGGTGCCGCCCTTGTGCTGGGTGTGCTCTTCTTTACGGTGCTCAATCCCAGCCAATTGCCAGTGCTAGGAAAGCGGCCGGAAAGAATCGATCCGGTTACGGGGAAAGATATGAGTCTCCAAATCTCCAAGATACTCGAGGTTTGGGAGGGAAGTGACTGCACGGTGGTGGCCCTCGAAACTGAAAGTGGAAACCGGGTCATTCAGGTCAACGGGAGCTACACACTGGGTTCCATTGCTGCCTATCCGATGCAGGTGAATCAGTCGCGCATTCCCCTGTATCTTTATCCCAAAACCAAAAGCATTTGCTACATTGGAGTGGGTACGGGCATGTCGGTCGGAGCTTCGCTCGATAAGAACCGCTTTCCCAATGTAGAACGTGTGCTGGCCTGTGAGCTGAGTCCTTCTGTCATTGATGCGACGAGAAAATACATGCCTGAGATGATGCTGGGTGGGCTTTTTGAGGATGAGCGCTGCGAGATTCTCATTGAGGACGGACGCCATCACTTGATGGCTAGCGATGAGCGATTCGACATGATTAATGCCGACCTCTTCCTACCTTACCGCAGGGGTGCTGGCAGTCTTTACAGTCTGGATCACTACGAGGTGGTGGCGAGCCGCTTGAACGAGGGCGGTGTCTTTGTGCAATGGCTGCCCATGTTTCAGATCACCGAGTATGAATTCGGAGTGATTGTGAACACCATGCTACAGGTTTTTGACGAAGTGACCCTGTGGCGGAACAAGCTTACCCCTGGTGAGGAAACAATGGCACTCATCGGCAAGCTCAAGTCTGACCCGGTCGCGGTGCCGCCATCATTTGATTTGGATGAGATGAGATTGGCGGTTGCTGGACGGTATTGGCAGGAAATGATGCCAGATATGGTTCAGGTTGAGCCCGAGTCCATGCCGTTCTTCTATGCGGGCAATCTCTCGAAGGCTTCCAAGCTCTTCGAAGAGTATCCGTTGAACACCGACGACCATCCCATTATTGAATTTCAGACGCCATGGCGCTTCCGTGAAGCTGCGGTTAAGGATAAGGCGATCTGGTGTGTGGGGCCCAATCTGACGGCCTGGGTAGAGAAGATTTTTGAGGTTTCTCCGGTGGTGGACGACCCCACCTTTGTCGGACATGGAGCTCTTTCACTGAATCTGGTGGTGGCCGGTGAGGCATTTCAACAGGCCATGGTCGCAAAATGGTTCGGCAAGCGCTGGCAGACCGAGGTATTTTGGGACGAATTTAAGGAGGCTTGGATTAAAGCGGCGACTCCGGAGGCGCCCACTGAATAGAACCCAACCAACCTACCGTAGACATGATCATGAAAAAACTCTGCATCGCTCTGAGTCTAGGCCTGCTGGCCACAACTTTTGCTGACGAACCTCCCGCGAAAAAGGAGGATCTTCATGTTTACCTGTTGATCGGTCAGTCGAACATGGCAGGCCGTGCGCCCTTCACTGAAGAGGAATCCAAGCCCGTCAAGAATGTCTTTCTTCTCAACGGCGAAGACAAGTGGGAGCCGGCAAAGAACCCGCTCAACATTTACTCCACCATCCGCAAGGGGCCCGGCATGCAGAAGATGAATCCTGGCTACCAGTTCTCACTGGATATGTCGAAAGACGGACAGGCCATCGGTCTGGTGGTGAACGCCAAGGGTGGCAGCAAGATCGAACAGTGGGCAGAGGGGCAGAAATTCTACACAGAGATTATCCGTCGGGCCGAAGAAGCGCAGAAGACTGGAACCATCAAAGGGATTCTCTGGCATCAGGGGGAAAGCAATCACGGCAATCCCGATCCTTATCTAGACCAGCTCGCCGATCTCGTCGCACGTCTTCGTAAGGATCTGGGTGATGACAAGCTGCCCTTCGTCGCTGGTCAAATCATCAACCCAAGCCCCATTAACGATCAGATCGCCAAACTTCCCGGCAAGGTGGAGAATACTGCCTTCGCTAGTTCTGAAGACCTTAAGACCTATGATCGCTGGCATTTCGATGCGGCTAGCACCAAAAAGCTCGGCGAGCGTTATGCTGAGGCGATGAAGAAACTCCAAAAATGATGAAGATGAAGAATCAATTAATGTTGGCAGCAGCGCTCTCCGTTGCGGCCCAAGCCCAGGATTGGGTCGTTGATGGCGACGCAGGCTGGAAGGAATCCGCGGCCAAACATGAGGGCCTTGAGATTAAGGATCGTCTGGCTGCTTTGAAGGGCGATCATGGTAGCTATCTCAGCAAGGTGCAGAGCTTCGATGAGAAGCGAAAGATTCAGTCGCTGACCATTGAACAGTCGGACAAGTGGCTGAATTGGAAGCCCATCGACAAGGTGCAGCCCAAGAATCTCCGTGATGCTCCGGTGTTTTTAGTCCGTGGAGACAAGGATTACTGGATCTTCGGCCGCAAGGCAGGCCCAGCTAGAAAGGGTAAGGGTAAAGCAGCCGCTGCGAAGCCCTTTGAGGCCAAGTCGGCGAAGCTCGAGGGCTTTGATGTCCCTCTGATGACGACTTCTGATCCCATGCAGTTCGATGCTCCGGGAGGGCTCAAACCGAGTCTAGGCGGCTATCACGCCTGGCAGAGCCGCGACATGAAGCATTGGGTGCATCACGGCCCGGTGTCCGAGGGTTTTTCCAAGTGGGTCACCACGGCTGAAATGGTCGATGGAAAGCTCTACCTGTATTACGACTTCCCCAACGATCAGGACCCGCACCTCTACATCGATGAGGACCTGACTGACGGCAAGCCCGGTAAGAACATCGGAATGGCCCTCAATGATCCTTCCCATGGTTCCGACTGCGCCGTCATTCGCGGCCTCGACGGGCGCTTCCATGTGATCTTTGAAGATTGGTCGCCCATCAATGCCCGCAGCCATTCTTGGGATTCGCCCCTGGCTGGTCATGCAGTCGGTAAAAAGGGCTTCATGGACTTTGAGATCGTGAAACCCGCCGTGGATGTCCGCACCAAACCCACCGGCAAGATCCAGACCTACAATCATCCGCATTGGGTGAAGGAAGATCCCAAGCGTTTCAAAACCAACGTGGCCGAATACGAAGTCCACGAGCCCGAACAGGATGCCTTCGGTGACTGGGCTGCCATCGCCATCGGTGGCCAGTACTATCTCTTCGCTGACTTTCATTCGGCCAACGATAAAATCCGTATCGGTTGGTTCACCTCCGAGAGTATCGATAAGCAATTTGAGTTCTGTGGTGAGATCGGCTCGGGTCATCCGGACCCCGACATCGGATTTGCGGAGGGTAAGTTCTACCTGCTGAATCAAACCGCCAAAGATTACGTCAGTGATGGTCCTTGGGTGGATGGGGTCCAAGCTCGCGTTGGTGTCGATGTCGACGGTGACGAGAAGATCGACGAGTGGACCGAATGGCAGGAGATGAGTGAGAGCTACGAGCGCATCGAAGGCTTCTCAAAACAGATTAAGCGTAACCCAGCTTCGCTGGATGCTTCAAAGCTGCCCGAGGGCAAAGGCTTTTCATTCGAGCTTAAGCTCAAGAGCACGGAAGGCCAGGCGGCCAAGCCGGAGCTGGACAAGGTGACCCTAAGCTTCGCCAAGTAAGATTTTATCATGAACGAGCTGCTTCACGACGCCATCGGTAACGTGGTGGAGCAGGCAACGGGTGAAGCCTTTCGCTCTGAAAGCTTCCAATCCTGTGCCGGCGGTTGCATTCATCAGTCAGGTATCTGCTCGGATGGAGATCGCTCCTTCTTTGTGAAGATCAACGGTCTTAAGGCCGAAGTCATGTTTACGGCCGAGGCTGACGGTTTGCGGGCTCTAGGAGAAGTCACAGCCCTGTGCATCCCCGAG
Source organism: uncultured Luteolibacter sp. (assembly GCA_964541125.1). Taxonomy (GTDB): domain Bacteria; phylum Verrucomicrobiota; class Verrucomicrobiia; order Verrucomicrobiales; family Akkermansiaceae; genus Luteolibacter. Next base: position 11,276 of record CAZIPY010000289.1, read on the forward strand.
GTCGTCGGGCTAGGGATTGCTGGAAGTCAGGCCTTCCTAGTGCTGGAGGCTCTGGATCTAGGCGGTCGGCCTTCTGCTGCGGCTTGGAGCCAATTGGGGGAAGGGTTAGCAGCGCTGCACCGTGTCACAGGCCCAAGTCATGGCTGGGACTGCGATAACTACATCGGTGAGACTCCACAGAGCAACGGTCGCCACGACTCGTGGGCGGACTTCTTCGTGGAGAAGCGTCTAAGGCCTCAGTTTGAGATGGCGCATACCCATGGCTTCTCCTTTCCCGATGCTGAGGGCTTCATGAAGCGGGTAGGGGAGATGCTGGCCGATCATCAGCCAGAGCCATCTCTGCTTCATGGTGATCTGTGGTCGGGTAATGCGGGCTTCAGTAGCTCTGGTGAGCCGGCCATCTTCGATCCCGCGACTTATCATGGTGATCGAGAAACGGATCTAGCTTTTACCGAGTTTTTCGGCGGGTTTGCGCCGGAGTTCTATGCGGCCTATCGGAAGGCCTGGCCATTGGAGCCGGGGTATGAACAAAGGAGAGATCTCTACAATCTGTACCACGTGCTCAACCACGCCAATCTCTTCGGCGGGGGTTACGCCAGTCAGGCGGACGCTATGATGCAGTCGATTACTGCGTGATTTTCAAGTCGTGGCCGCCACCGTTGCTGACCGACTTGTTGAGGAACTCGAAGACGGGTGTGGGGACGTAGCGCTCGACGGTATCCTCCCAGCCTTCTGGGCCAATGAGGCCTTTGACCATGTTGGAGGAGAGTTCTGCGATGTCGCGGGGAGGCATCAGAAACACTGTGGTCACATCCGGAGCCATGTCGCCGTTGATCTGGCGCATCACGCGCTCGTATTCGTAGTCGTGGGGTGAGCGGATGCCGCGAAGGATGAAGTCGGCATTCACCTGTTTGGCATAGTCGACCAGGTAGCGGTTGTCGAAGTGAGTGACTTCGAGGTGCTCGCAATGCGAGGTGGATTTGCGCAGGAGCTCGAGACGCTCCTCGACGCTAAAGGTATAGCGCTTGGAGGGGTTGTTGCCGATGGCGACGATGAGCTTGTCGAACATGGCGACCCCTTGCTCGATCATCCAGATGTGACCTTTGGTTGGGGGATCGAAGGATCCGGCGTAGACGGCAGTGCGCATGATGGTGGTAGGGAAATTCAAGCGCGCCCGGTTGGATTCGAACCAACGACCGTCCGCTTAGAAGGCGGATGCTCTATCCAGCTGAG
>CAZIPY010000290.1:0-10408 GCA_964541125.1 uncultured Luteolibacter sp.
GTTGAGTTGCCAGAGCCTCAGTCCAGGTGGGCCAGAGCGCCGGCAGCCGGTGGGGAAGCAAACCGCGTGCCAAGTTTCAAAACGCCCCGAATCGGGCCTCTACCCATCCGGCTGCAGCCAAGCAACCATGGCAAAAAAATCATCTTTTCCCCCTTGCCAAGCCCCGTGACTCCTAATAAATCAATGCCGGCGAGAGTCTATTCGCTGCCAATTTAGCTCTGGACATTACTTTGGAGACGTGAATCATCACCCTCACGAAAGTATTTCCTGTCTGTCATTGGCACACCGGATGCTTTCGTCAAATTCGTTCCTGCCTGCGCCACCGATGGCGACAGCCACGGACGCAGCAACCGAAAACCAACACAATAATAATGCAAAACTACTGCAAAACCATTGGCGCCCTGGCCGCTGCCTCCGCCCTCGTGGCTGGCACTGCCAAGGCAGATATCGAATACTCGCTTAGCGCTGGTCTCCACTCGGAGTATAACTGGCGTGGTGTCGAGTTTGGCGACGACATGCAAGACTTCTCCTTCGAAGTGTCCGGCTACTCCCTGAGTGGCTTCGACATCACCGCAGGTGTCTGGCAAGCTCACTTCGACGACGGCACTGACAACCAAATCGAAACCGACCTTTACCTTGACGCTTCCCGCGATCTCGGTGTGTGGGGTCTTACCGGTTCCGTTGGTTACATCATGTACATCTTCGATGACAACCCAACCGGTCAAAATGACGACGCCCAAGAAATCTACTTCGGCCTCAACAAGGAACTCGGTTACGGCATCTCCGCTGACCTGACCTACTACTGGGACATCGAAACTGACAACGGTGGCTACCTCGAGCTCGGCTTCGGCAAGGGCTACGAGCTCAGCGATTGCCTCAGCCTCGGCCTCGACACCCGCCTCGGCTTCTCCGTCGAAGAAGGTGACGCAGCCAACTGGGTGACTTCCGCTACCCTCGACTGGGCCTTCACCGATGACGCTACTCTCTCCCCCTACGTGCTTCTCGCCGTTGAGGGTTCCGACAACGTTCACTACGAGTCCACCAACGAGTGGGACTTCGTGACCGGTGTTGCTCTGAGCGTTAGCTTCTAATTCTTAGGTCTTACCTAATTTACTCCAAAGGGTGGTCGCTCCGGCGATCACCCTTTTTTTGTGTCCCAAATCAACCTCATCTCTCACCGCTTGGCATTTGACCCTGAACCAGTGCCTCGCTAGCTTCCGGCGGCCAAGCCCCCTCCCCATGAGTCTCGAACCCTACGCCAACCGCTTTGTCTGTGATCTGGTTGCCTACGAACCCGGCAAACCCATTGAGGAAACCGCCCGCGAACTCGGCCTCGAACCGGACCAGATCGTCAAGGTGGCCTCCAATGAGAATCCTCTGGGCCCCTCGCCTCTGGCAGTGACCGCCATCAACGAAGCCGCCAAGGAGGCTCACATCTACCCCGATGGTGGCGGCTACAAGCTGCGTCAGGCCATTGCTGACAAATACGGCCTGACCAAGGACAACGTGGTGCTTGGCAACGGCTCCAATGAAATCATCGAGCTGCTCTGCCACACCTTCCTCAACAAGGACGCCGAGCTCATCGCTGCCGAACACGCCTTTGTGGTCTACAAGCTGATGGCCACCCTCTTCGGCGCCAAATACGTCGAGGTCACCGATCCCAACTTCATCCATGACCTGGAGGGCATGGCCGACGCCATCACCGAAGACACCCGCTTGGTCTTCATCGCCAATCCCAACAACCCCACCGGCACGATGGTCGACCAGGAAGCCATCGACCGCTTCATGGATCGCCTTCCCGAACACGTCATCGCTGTCTTCGACGAAGCCTACTACGAATTTCCCGACAATCCTCCAGACGTCCTCAAATACGTCCGTGAGGGTCGCAACGTCTGCGTCCTGCGCACCTTTTCCAAGATTCACGGTTTGGCCGCATTGCGCATCGGTTACGGCCTGGCACCTGCCCACCTCGCCGGTCTGCTGCAGAAGGCCCGCCAACCCTTCAACACCAACGCCCTAGCTCAAGCTGGCGCATTAGCAGCCCTTGCCGACGATGATCACGTTCAAAAGACACGCGCCATCAATGCCGAAGGCCTCGAATTTCTGAGTAAGGCCATGACCGAACGCGGCATCGAATGGGTACCCAGCTTTGCCAATTTCCTGCTGCTCAAGTGCGGCAATGGTGACGAAGCCTTCCAAGCCATGCTTAAGCAAGGCGTGATCGTGCGTGCGATGAGCGGATACAAGCTGCCGGACTGGATCCGCGTATCCATCGGCACCCCCGAGGAAAACCAACGTGTGGTCGAGGTTCTCGACTCCGTACTCGCCACCGCCTGAACGAATCTCACTATGGAATCGAATGGCCCCACCATCGCCGCCATCTCGACTGCGGCAGGCACCGGCGCCGTATCGATGATTCGTATTTCCGGACCAGAAGCCATCGCCGTTGCCACCAAAGCCTGTGGCGACAAGGTTGATCAACTGGCAGCTCATCAGGCCCGGCATATGACCGTACGGGATACCAACGGCGAAGTCATTGATGACGGCCTGCTGACCCTCATGCGGGGCCCCAACAGCTTCACCGGCGAAGACACTGTCGAGTTCACCGGACACGGTGGCATTCTAGTGACCCGTGAAGTCCTCGCCCGTTTTTTTGAATGCGGAGCTGAAGCGGCAGGGCCCGGCGAATTCACTCGCCGTGCCTTCCTCAATGGCAAACTCGACCTAACTCAGGCCGAGGGCGTGATGGACCTGATCTCCGCCCAGACCAAACTGGCCATGCGTGCAGCGCGGGGCCAACTCGAAGGCCATCTCGGCCAGCAAACCACAGCGGCTCGCGATGAACTGCTGGGCTGTCTCGCCCACCTCGAGGCCTTTATCGACTTCCCTGACGAGGACATCGATCCCCAGACCGGCGAAGTACTCAACGCGAGGGTCCAAGCCGTGCTCGACACCACAAGCCGACTGTTGGCGACTGCCGATCAAGGTCGCATCCTGCGCGAGGGTGTGCGAACCGTCATTTACGGACCACCCAACGTCGGCAAATCGAGTCTCTTGAATCACCTACTTGGTTTCGAACGCGCCATTGTCAGTGAAACCGCCGGCACCACTCGTGACACCATTGAAGAAACCATCAACCTCGATGGACTGCCCTTGCGCCTGATCGATACCGCTGGCATGCGTGAAGCAGGTGACGCGATCGAAGCTGAAGGCATCCAGCGCACCGTTCATCAAATCGAACAGGCCGACCTGTTGCTTGAAGTCGCCGATGGAAGCAAAGCGATGAGCGATGATCCGTCTTCGCAACGTGAATCATCCAAGCATGTGCTCATCCTAAACAAGTGCGATCTGGGTGAACACGAATCGTGGAAGGACGTCGAGGCCGTGCGTGTATCCTGCTTGCAGAAGGACGGTTTTGAACAACTTTCCAAAACCATCCACGAGACCCTGCAGTTCAACACCGTTGACTGGGGGGAGCATCAGGTCGCCATCAATGCGCGCCACCAGCAGAGTCTGATCCGTGCTCAGGAGGCGCTCACTGCCGCCCTCAACTTGATGGATCCCCAATCGACTGATGCCGAACTGGCCTCAGTCGATCTCCGCGAAGCACTCGACGCCCTGGGTGAAATTCCTGGCAAGGTCGATACCGAAGACCTGCTCGGTGAGATCTTCATCAACTTCTGCATCGGCAAGTAATCAGACCGATTCGGGGGCCAGACCCAGAATCCTCGCCCCATCGAAATCGTAGGGAGTCATCTCCAGAAGGAGGCTCTGACCGACCTCATAGCTGGCACCACCCTCCCTCAGCTCTTTGCCCAGATGCGCGAGGATCTCCTTGCCGTTTGGCAACGAGACTCGATAGAGGACATCACTGCGGCTCTCGAGGACTCCCCCTGTGGTGTGGATGGTGGCGTCGGGCATCGCGAGAGATTCTGCTCTCAGGATCCGTATGGAAACAAGAAACACTGAATAAGCCCTCCTGAGCCACCGTCTATCTGAATACCAGTCTTTACAGTGACCTGACTTGACTGGACCCAAAAGAAGCGCATGATTGCTTCGCTTTTCCGTATTAACGAACTTTCGCCATGAAATCCCCTCTGATCCTCGCTTCTGCCGCCCTCATCGGCATTGCTCTGAGTTCCTGCTACCCCATCCCTGGCCCAGGCCCTCAGCCCGGCCCGCAGATGACTCCCGAAGAGCTCGCCGCCCAACAGGCCGAACGCGAACGCCTGGCCCGCGCCGAAGCCGAGCTTCTTCGCCAGCAGCAGCAGTTCCAGAATCCCAATCCAAACCCCAACCCGAATCCCAATCCGGTTGGTCCCACAGATTATCCCTTCGCAAGCAAGGTTCCTGGCAAAGCTGGCTTTGTCTTCAGCCCCTACACCAAGCAAGTGGTGGACGCTCGCGACATTCCCAGCGGTACTCTCGTCATCGACCCCACCATGCCTCCCTCGGCAAAGAAATATTTCCGCGTCCCCTGATTGCGACTGACATCCTCGCGATAATTTTCAACAACCGGGTCCGCTCAAACGGACCCGGTTTTTTTGTGAACCGCATCTCAACCCATCCATGTCTCATCCTTTCCAACGCGTAACCATTCTCGGCGGCGGCCTGCTGGGCGGCTCGCTTGCGCTCGCCCTCGAGAAGGAGATACGTCTGTGGGCACGTCGTGAGGAAACCGTGAACGAGGCCAAGGCACTCGGCATCGAGGGTGCAACGCCGGATCTGAGCGAAGCCATCAACGATGCTCAACTTGCGATTCTCTGCGTTCCGGTGGGTGCCATGCCACAGCTTCTAAAAGACGCCATCGACGCCGGCCTTCCCGAAGACTGTCTCATTACCGATGTGGGCAGCGTCAAAGGGATGCCCCATCAAAGCCTCGCTCCCATACTCGAAGGCTCCAGCCGCCACTTCATCGGCAGCCACCCCATGGCTGGCTCCGAACAGGGCGGTATCTCGGCTGCGAAAGCCGATCTATTTCAAGGTGCGGCCTGCCTGCTCACCAACGACCAACTGTGTCCCGAAACCCTCACCCAAAACCTCGAAGCCTTCTGGCTGGAGCTGGGTTGCCACACCACCTGGCTCGACAGTGCGAGCCACGACGGCCTGGTGGCCAACATCAGTCATCTACCCCACGTTCTTGCAGCAGCCGCGGCCCGCACCTGCCTCGAGAACCCAGCCGACGGCAAATTCGGAGGTGGCGGTCTGCGCGACACCACCCGCGTGGCTGGCGGCAACGTCGACATGTGGACGGAGATCCTGCTGGAGAACCGCGAAGCCCTGATGGGGCCTGTCCAGCGCACCATCGACGATCTCATTCAATTCATGCGCATCCTAGACGCTGAGGACCAAGAAGCGGCTCGACAATGGCTTGAGGCTGCGAAAGATCGCCGCGATTCGTTGTAGTCCACCTCCCGCCCCTTTTCATGTCCGAACTCCGCGTCTCCCCCATCACCTCTCTCAACGCCGAATTCAGCGTTCCCGGCGACAAGAGCATGTCGCATCGCGCGGCCATTCTTGGCGGCCTCTCGGACGGCACCTGCACCATCCGCAACTTCCTGCCAAGTGAAGACTGCGTGAACACCCTCAAGGCCATGCAGACGCTCGGCGCCGATCACGAGGTGCTCGACGAGCTTCCCGGCCACGGTCCACTCAATCTCAAGCTGCACGGCCGCTCCATGCAGCTCAGTGCTCCGAACAAGGCCATCGACTGCGGCAACTCAGGCACGGGCATGCGTTTGCTCGCCGGTCTGCTCGCGGGGCAAAGCTTCACCTCCGAACTCTTCGGTGACGACTCCCTCTCCGGCCGCCCCATGGGCCGTATCACCGTGCCACTGGGCCAGATGGGCGCCACCATCGAAACTCTCGGCGAGAAGGAAGGCTGCGCTCCGCTCAAGATTCATCCTGCCGAACTCTCTCCCATCCACTACGACATGCCCGTCGCCAGTGCTCAGGTAAAGAGCGCGGTGCTGCTCGCTGGCATGTTCGCCGAGGGCAAGACCAGCGTCACCCAACCCGCCACCACCCGCGATCACACCGAGCGCATGATGGCATCCTTTGGTCTTGAGCTGAGCATCGACGGCAACCACATCTCTCTCGAAGGTGGTCAGCAACCCAAGGCCTGCGACTTCACCGTTCCCGGTGACATCTCCAGCGCCGCTTTCTGGCTGGTGGCCGCCGGTGCCATGCCCGGTGCCAAGCTGACCCTGCGCAACGTCGGCCTCAACTCGACCCGCAACGCCATCATCACCGTGCTCAAGCGCATGGGCGCCAACATCACTGAGCAGCCGCAGGACGTTCCTGGTGAGCCCATCGGCGACATCATCGTCGAAGGCGCGCAACTGCAGGGCACGGAAATTCTGGAACATGAGGTCCCCAACCTCATCGACGAAGTCCCCGTCATCGCCGTGGCCGCCGCTCTGGCTACCGGTACCACCTCCATCCGTAATGCCAAAGAGCTGCGCGTGAAGGAAACCGACCGCATCACCACCGTGGTCGACAACCTGCGTGCCATGGGTGGCGTGGTCGAAGAATTTGAAGACGGCATGGAGATCGAAGGCGGCCATCCGCTCAAGGTCGCCACACTCCAGAGCTTCGGGGATCACCGCATTGCCATGGCGGGCGCCATCGCGGGTCTCTTCGCTGAGGGTGAAACCATCATTCAGGGCGCAGAGAGCATCAACACCTCCTACCCCGGTTTCAGTCATCACCTCGCTGCCATTCAACGCGGTGCCAGCGATCCCTCCGACTACGATCTGACCTCCGCCTCATGAGTTCCCACATTGCCATTGCCATTGATGGACCAGCGGCGTCTGGAAAGAGCACACTCGCCAAGTGCCTGGCCGAGCGTCTCGGGCTGATCATGGTCAACTCCGGTGCCATGTATCGTGCCATCACCTGGAAGGCGCTGCAACAGGGCGTGGATCCCCACGACGAAGCCGGCATCGCCTCCCTGCTCAACCAGCTCGACATCCAATGTGGCAGCCACGGCATTCTCTCCACGATCAGCATCGACGGTGTGGATCCAGGGCAAGAACTTCGCAGCGAAGGCGTGAACGCCAATGTCTCTGCGGTTTCCGCTATCCCCGTGGTGCGCCAACGACTCATCGATCTCCAGCGCGGCTATCTCAACCACAGCAGTGTGGTGATGGAAGGCCGCGACATCGGTTCGGTCGTCTTTCCGGAGACTCCCTACAAGATCTACGTCACGGCCAACGAAGCGGTGCGTGCTAAGCGTCGCGGCGACGACGGCGAAGTCGACTCCATTGCCGCCCGCGATGCCGCCGACAGCCAGCGCAAGACCGCTCCGCTCGTGGTGGCCGAGGGCGCAACCGTCTTGGACAACTCCGAGCACACCATCGAGTCGGGTCTTGAGGCCGCTCTCGACATCCTCAAGCAACAAGGACTGGAAGCCTGATCGTCATGCGTTGGATCTACTGGTTTGGATGGTTGTTGTTCGGTTCCGCCTACCGCGGCCTTTTCGGCATGCGCGTGGTGGGTCGCGAGCACCTCATCACCGAAGGCCCGGTGCTGGTCGCCTCCAACCACCAGAGCTATCTCGACCCGCCACTCATCGGCAACCTCTATCAGGACGAGATGGTCTACCTCGCGCGCAAGACCCTGTTCAAAAAGGGCTTCTTCGAATGGCTCTACAATCAATGGAATGCCATTCCGGTGGATCAAGAGCGCCCGGACATGGCTTCCCTCAAGACCATCATTCGCAAGCTCAAGAGCGGCTGGCGTGTCATTCTCTTTCCCGAAGGAGCGCGCAGCTTCGACGGCAGCATCGGTGAAGCCGCCTCTGGTATTGGTCTCGTGGCGGTCAAAGCCGGTGCGCCCATCCAGCCCGTGCGCATCTACGGTGCCAATGAAGCCCTGCCCCGTGGTTCGGGTCGCATTCGCCTCGCCCGCATCACCGTAGTCATCGGCGAGCCCATCCACCTCAAACCCGAGGAACTCAAGTCGCTCTCCAACAAGGAAGGCTACGAAAAGGTCACCGAGCGCATCATGGATGCGATCAAAGGACTTGAGTTACCCTGAGCGGCCGTTCAGCAACTCACGGATTGAGGCATGGCATCGCGATTGAGCTCTTCGCCCTTCGCCCCATCAACTTGATAGGTCACCATGTGGTGATCTTCATCAATCTCCACAATGCGATAGCCCTTGGTCGCCCCCCAGCTACCACCCACGTGGCTATCGAAGAAGTAGCGGCGCCGGCCGGAGACCCACATCTTGGTTTCGTTGTGGTTGTGGCCGTGGAAGACGCCACGGACGTTGGGAGTGGATTCGAGAAGCTTCATCACCGCCTCGGCCTTCTCCACCTGATCAGCGTCCTTCACTCCGTGCTGGGGCCAGCCATCCGTCTTATGCTTGCGCTGCTGGATGTGGATCATCGCAAAGATGGCAGGGGCCTTCTCATGCTTCTTGAACTCACCGGACATCCACTCCTTGTCAGCCGCAAGGTAAACGTTGCTCTTGGCAGGCGCCGAGGTATCGGCCATCACGAAGACGAAGTCTTTGTGGACCACCGTGTGATTGGAGTCGTAGCCCCAGACCGAGTTCCAGGACTCAGAGGGTGATCCGGGTTTCTCGTCGACGTAGTCGTGGTTGCCCTTGATGCAGTAATACGGCACTTCGAGATTCTTGAGATGCTTGTCGCGCAGCTGAATAAGCATCTCCGGTTTGTCCGCCACCAGGTCCCCGTTGAGAAAGACCATGTCGAGGCCCTTGGCCTTCTTCTCTTGATTGATCCACTTCACCATGTCGCCCGTCATTTCATCGAAGGGCGTCCTACCTTGGCCGTAGTGGAGGTCCGAGGCCACGGCGAAGCGGAGTTTGATCTTCCGGTCCTTGGGAAGGTCCTGGGCATTGACCCAGCGAGCGGGAAGGAGTCCGGCGGTGGTGGCGAGGCCTGCTGAGGTGAGGAAGGAGCGACGAGTATTCACAATCCAAAGATACTGGAGGATCCCAGGATCTCTTCCAGCACTATCGGCTATCTGAATTGGTTCTGCTCCGGCTGGTAGGCGTAGTCGGCAGATCCCAGCCTCTCGACGAGGGATTCCCGATCCAGGCCGTGGGTGGCCACCAGATCGTCGAGAGAGTCGCAGTGGTTGCGAAGCTCGGTATTCACCAGCCCCACCAGCAGATGGGGGTCCATGGTCTGGAAAGTCGTCAAATCCACGGCCCGGAAGTGCCAAATCGCCCCAAAATCGTCAAGAAACCCCTATTTCTTTGACCCCACCAGCTAATAGCCAAGACCAGTTTTCATGATTCGTGCGTGAAAGGCCGAGCCAGAATATGCCGAGTTCAAGGCGCGACGAAGGAGTGGATGAACATCCACGACTGATGGAACAACGCAGAAATCGTCATATTCGGGCCGGAACACCGTATCGCTATCGCGAAGCGACAAATGTTTCTCAAAAAAAACAATCCTTTCGCGTGCAGACTCATGAAAATTGGTCTAATCCAACGCCGTCCTACTCTTTTAGACCGCCATGTCCGACGTTCCGACCATCATCTACACCAAGACCGACGAAGCCCCCGCCCTCGCCACTTACTCGTTTTTGCCCATCGTTGAGGCCTACGCGAAACAGGCTGGAGTGAACGTCGAAACTCGCGACATCTCCCTGGCAGGACGCATCATTTCCCAGTTCCCCGAGCGCCTCAGCCCCGAGCAGCAGATCGGCGACGCCCTCGCTGAACTCGGCGGCCTCACCCAGTTCGCCGAGACCAACATCATCAAGCTGCCCAACATCAGCGCCTCGGTGCCCCAGCTTAAGGCCGCCATCGCCGAGCTGCAGACCAAGGGCTACAACCTTCCGGACTACCCCGAATCCCCTGCCACTGACGAAGAGAAGGACTTCCGCGCCCGCTACGACAAGGTCAAGGGCTCGGCCGTGAACCCCGTCCTGCGCGAAGGCAATTCCGACCGCCGCGCCCCCAAGGCCGTGAAGGACTACGCCAAGGCTCACCCCCACCGCATGGGTGCCTGGAGCTCCGAATCCAAAACCACCGTCGCCACCATGGGCGAGAACGACTTCTTCTCCAACGAGAAGTCCGTCACCGTTGAGAGCGCCACCGACGTCAGCATCGTCTTCACCGGCGCCGACGGCAGCACCACCACTCTCAAAGAAGCCTTCCCGCTGCTCGATGGCGAAGTCATCGACGCCACCAAGATGAGCAAGAAGGCCCTCATGGCCTTCCTCGCCGAGCAGGTGCAGGTCGCCAAGGACCAGGGCATCCTCTTCTCGCTGCACATGAAGGCCACCATGATGAAGGTCAGCGACCCCATCATCTTCGGCCGCTGCGTGGAGGTCTTCTTCGCCGACCTCATCGCCAAGCACAGCGAAACCCTCGCCGAACTGGGCGTGGACTACACCAATGGCTTCGGCGACCTCGTTGCCAAGAT
>CAZIPY010000291.1:0-6285 GCA_964541125.1 uncultured Luteolibacter sp.
ACGGTCGGTGAAGAGAAACTGCCCGTTGAGTTCTTCACGCCCATTTCCGAATGGAAAAGTGACGGGGCGGTCATCGCCAATGGCCGTTTGATCAAGGATTACAAAGTTGGTAGGGCGCTCGGACCCACGGGCCTGCGCACCAGCTTTTTTGGTCCCAACCTCTACGTCAACAGCGTGTTTGCTGGCTCGCCGGCACACAACAAAATCTTCCCCGGCGACTACCTCTTCGGCGTGGATGGAGAGGTCTTTGAAGGTCACGTGCACAAGCAAGTGGCCGCAGCCATCGATCGTGCGGAAAGCGAAGAGCGAGAAGGCAAGATCACCTTCGACGTGATGCGCGACGGCAAGAAGATTAAGGTCACATTGCAGCTCGAAGTGCTCGGCAGCTACAGCCCGACCTCTCCCTACGACTGTCCAAAGTCTGATCGCATTGTCGCCAATGCCGAGAAGCTGCTCGCCAAGCATGGTGGCGTCATCCAGGGGCACCCGGTGTTCCAGAACCCCGATGCGATGTTCCTGCTGTCCGCGGGCACGCCCGAATATCAGGGTCTGGTGCGACGTCATGTCTACAACATCCTTGCCAAGTGGGATCCCGATACGCCTGTAGATCCTCTTGGCAAGAAAGCTCCAGGTGGTCCGTGGGGGCTGTCCGCCGACATGCTTCTGATGTCGGAATACTACCTGGCGACGGGTGACCAGGCGGTGTTGCCCTATCTCAAGTTTGCTTGTGACGCCCTGACCTCCATTCAAATCCGTGCCTTGGATGAGAAGGGCCCATGGCCGCAGATTTTCCCAGGTCAGACGGGTGGATGGCGTCACAACTTTTACGGCGGTGCGGCCTACGGCACCATCCGCGCGATCAGCGCACCCGCGCTCATCGGTTACCATCTCACCAAAGAGGCCGGAGTGGAGTATGACTTCAAGGGCTACGAGCGCACCGTCGGTTGGCACCTGCACAATGGCGTGCGCATTGGCGTCGTGCCTTACGGCTATTTCGCCAACCCGCTCAACAAGGGCAATCATGTCGACCCCGACAAGCTGGCTGAAGGCAAGCTCGACAACATGAACGGTTGTGCTTCGGCTGCCGCTCTGGTGTTCGGCTGGCGTGGCGATGGTGACATCGCGCGGACCTGTGCTTTCGTTTCCACCCACTCCTACAACAAGACCAGTGGCTTCCATGGCGGCCATTTCTGGTCCAACCTCTACACCCCGCTCGGCGCCCGAGTGGAGAGCCAGAAGTCCTTCGAGTTCTTCATGAGGAATAATCGTTGGTATCAGGACATTCATCGCATGCACGATCACAGCCGCGAATTCGAACGCGGCTTCAACGTCGGACAACTCCTGGCCTACACCGTTCCGCGCCAACGCCTGCGCATTACTGGAGCGCCCGAATCAGTCTTTGGCGTCAACCCGCCGAAGGCCCTGGAGGGCGCGCTGGTATCCTATCGCAAGCGCGACTATGCGGCTGCTGAAAAGGCGGCGATTGCAGCGATTGAATCCGGCGATATCCATGGGCCTGACCTCGGCAAGGCAGAGCAACTCCGCGATGCGGCAGTGCTCATCCAAAAGAGCATCGCCCTCGACCTGATGAAGGTCAAAGCACTGATTGCTGATGGCAAACCTTACGAGGCAGGCTTGGACATTCCGCAACTGAAGGCCGTGTTGCCCGAAGGGGATGCAGAGCTCGCTGCTCTTGAGGCAGAGTTGACCAAGCCCGAGCTCAAGCAGGCGATCAATGACGACAAGAAACGTTACGACGAGGCCATCAAGGCGCTCAAGTTGCAGCTAGTGGAACCGGAGGCCGAAGAAGGTGGCCTCGAGTGGCAGAGCTTGGTGACCCGTGAAGACCTCAAACGAAAGAAGGATGGTGAAGAGCGTACGCCGGCCACCGCTTGGAAGATGAAGATCATCGAGGCTTTCCCCTTGGCGCCCAAGGGCTGGACCGAGAACAATTTTGATGACAGCGATTGGACCGAGGCCACCATGCCCATCTCATGGCGCACCAACCACACGGCCCTGTTCCGAGCCCCGTTCGAAGTCAAAGACAAGTACGCCATCAAATCACTGCGCCTCCGCCAATGGGCCTTCCGTCAGGAAGACATGCAGGTCTACATCAACGGCGAGCTGGTGGCGAAGATCACGCCGTCAGGATCGGGTGGTAAGGAGATGGAAGTGGAGCTCAATGACCACGCCCTGAAGCTTCTCAAGAATGGCCGCAATACCTTGTCGGCCACTTACAAAAACACCTGGCGTTGGGGTCGTTACTTCAGAGGCAAAGACAGCGTGTACAACCAAGGAGTGCATCTCATCTTGGACATGCTGCCCAAAAACTGAGCCTTCTCACTTCTTCCGGTCGTCCACCAGGTCGGGCTTGCCGGCCTCGTCTTTGGGGATCCAGCCGCCGAGACGCTTGATGGCCGCGGCGAGTTTCGGATCCTCCTTGGCCTTGGCGATGAGGTTGTCGAACTCGTGCGGGTCGGCCTTACGATCGTAGAACTCCTCGCTGCCATCGGCATAACGAGTGTAGCGATACTGCTCATCCACCATGCTGTGGTTGTGGGCATAGATGGTGGTGATGGCTGGACGCTTCTTGGGAGCTTTGGGGTCGGCGATCCATGGCAGGAGGCTGAGACCATCGAGTTTCTTGTCGCTGTCGATGGCTTCAAGCTGGGTGGCCGCAACGAGTGTAGGGTAGACATCCAGCAGTTCGGCGGGCTGATCACAGCGCACACCGCGCGGAGTGTCCTTCATTCGCTTCGGTGGCACCACGATCATGGGTACTCGGGTCGAGCGGGTCCATAGAGTCTGCTTGGCGACATGTTCTTTTTCACCGAGATGCCAGCCGTGATCGGAGAGCACCACGATCCAGGTGTTGTCGGCCATCTCGCTTTTGTCCAAGGCGTCGATCACATGACCCATGGCGCCATCCATGGCCGAGGTGCAGGCAAGATAGGATTGGGTGAGGATGCGAAGGTTTTCTTCGGTGGAGCGGGACCAGTCCGCGGCCGCCTGGAAAGAGACCCGACTGGCGATGCGCTTGGCAATGGGCGAGAGGTCGTCCATGTCGTCGTCGCGGGTCGCTCCTAACAGAACGTCCTCGCGAGTCGGCGCAGCATCATACCACTTCTTGGGGGCAAAGAGGGGGAGGTGGGGATTGTAGAAGCCCAAGGCCATGAAACGCGGTTTGTCACCTTCCTTGTAGGGCTTGGCGATGTTGCCGGCGGTCCACTTGGCGATGCGCAGGTCCGTGTATTCCTCCTCGGTCTCGGGATAGATGCCGATGTCCCAGATGGCGGGCTTGGCGATCTCTGGGGGCACGATGAGCTTTTTCTTCGGGTAAGGGCCTTGGCCGGTTTTGAAGCTCGGAGTGCCTCCCAGTGGCTCGTTGCGACTGCCGTGAAGGATCTTGCCGGTGATAAAGACTTCGTAGCCGGCGTCCTCGAAGCGTTTGGTCATCCACGGCAAGTCCTTGCCAGGGGCGAATTTGCCCTTGGCGTCGTATTGCGCGCGGTTGGCGTAGATGCCGGAAGTAGTCGGGCGCAGGCCGGACATGAAGCTGGTGCGTGAAGGCCGGCAGATGGGGGCCTGGCAGTGGGCGTTGGTGAAGAGTACTCCACGTTCAGCCAAGCGGTCCATGTTCGGAGTCGAGGCCTGAGGGTGACCCTCGCCGGTGAGTTGGCCATCCTTGGCCGGGGCATCCTTGTCAGTCAGACAGCCGATCCAGTCGTTGAGATCATCAATGGTGATCAGCAGGACGTGGTCCTGGGTGGGCGGGTGGGCCTCTTGAGATGGCTTAGCGAACAATGTCGGTGTCAGCAGGGCAAAAAGAAGAATGAGGCGTCTCATGGGAATAAGATCACGTATCAGCCTGACCGATCTTTTCAAAGCAAGGAGATCGACAGGATGGGGGCAGGTTCAGTAGAACCGACGCCCGCCCAACCTTAAACCATCATGATTCTGCGTTTCCTTCTGCTTTCATTTGCCGTCTGCCTCTGTGCCCACGCCCAAGGCCCCATCGATCCCGCCAAATACGATGGCCCCGTCAAACTGGCCTGTGTCGGTGACAGCATCACCCAAGGAGTGGGCGCCAAAGGTCAGTCTTGGCCCAAGCAGGCGCAGGAAATGCTCGGAGAGAAATGGAAGGTCGGGAACTTCGGTCTCAGCGCCACCACGCTGATGAACAGCGGCAACAAGCCCTACCAGAACAGTAAGCACTTCCAGCGTGCTCAGGAGTTCAATCCGGATGTGGTGGTCATCATGCTCGGCACCAACGACACCAAGCCCAACAATTGGAAGCATTTCGAGAAGGATTACGAGAAGGACTACCGCGATCTCATCGCCGATTTTCAGAAGCTTGAGTCCAAGCCCAAGATCTTTCTCTGCCTGCCGCCCTACATCGCCAAAGATGGCAACTGGGGCAT
Organism: uncultured Luteolibacter sp.; assembly: GCA_964541125.1. Taxonomy (GTDB): domain Bacteria; phylum Verrucomicrobiota; class Verrucomicrobiia; order Verrucomicrobiales; family Akkermansiaceae; genus Luteolibacter. Next base: position 4,422 of record CAZIPY010000291.1, read on the forward strand.
CAACAACCCCAATACCAAAGATCAGGCGCCGGTGATTAAGAAGATCGCCGGGGATCTGAAGCTCGGCGTGGTGGATGTGTACGGTTCGCTCGAAGGCAAGGATGAGCTTATTCCGGACAAGGTACATCCGAATGCCGAAGGTGCCACGCAGATTGCCAAGGCGGTGGTGAGTGTGCTGGCTCCAAAGAAATAACCGTTTTTTGGAACGGCCCTCAGGAAGGGTCGGCAGCGGTTCCCCTATCCTTGACCGACTGGAGGAAGGCGATGAGATAGTCCGACAGCCTGAACACCGTTTTTGCGGTGGATAGATTCAGGAACCCAGCGGAGGACATCAGCGTCGATTCGTTGTCTGGATCTTTTAGATCATCCGGCATGAGCAAGCCGATCCATTCTTCTGCAGGGATGTCGGCACTCGCGGATAGGTGGTCCATGAACGGCTTCAGGGGTCGGCCTCCGAGTTCGAAGTAACGCTCTAGCCCAAGAAGCATCATGGGGCTATAGTTGTACATGTCCCGGCCCAGGTTTAGCTCAAACGGTGCTTTGCCAACTTCAATGCTCCAGTAGTTTTTGGAGGGCGCCCAGTAGAAGTGTGGGTACATGCCCGGCTTACCGCGTTCGCAAGGATCAGAACAGCCATCATCGTTGGTGTCGAAGACGTGCATGACACGTTCACGCTCCCTGCTGTGTCTCAACCATACCCCGTCCCAGTTGCGAAAGATGATTTCAAGGGCTGGTCTAATGAACCGATAGTAAGCAACGACCACGTGCTTCAGTTCCGGGCCTTCAAGGCGCTGTTCTAGAGTGGATGCATTGACCCATTCACGATGGTCGGAGTAGCGCAACAGTTCGATTCGGTCGCCGATCACAAGTGGGTGGCTGGCCTGTTCTTCAGTTGGCTTGGAATGTGAGTAAGTCGCAGGGTCCAGACTGGAAAACCATAGCTCTAGCTGTTCATCATGACGGTCATGCACTTCGCTGCAGCGCAGAAAATCGTGGAGGAGGCATGAGGCCAGAAGCTTTTCATTCTCTTCGCTGTATCGGATGCCGCTCTTGTTGGTGACCAGTAATGCAAAAAAGGCGACCGACAAGCCATGCAGGAGGCCGTGCTCCGTATCTTTGATCCAAGCATCAATCATGGATCTTGGAATGGTTTGCTTCGGGGTCAGGGCGCGTTGGATGAAACCGCTGCTGTGGAAGACGTAGTCCGGGGCAAGAGATTCCTGAGTCTCAGTTGGAAAGGACTGAAGATTGATACAGGTCTGAACAAAGACCAAAAAATCATCCAGTCGGCGATGTGTTGCCTCTATCGAGGCATGATGCCTCTCCAGTCCGGTGAGTGGCTCATCCAGAAGATTAAACAGCGGCTCCTGCAATGGCGCGAGGCCAAGTGCTGGTTTGCAGGGTCTCCGTCTGAATAGACTCTTAAGGATGGACATGATTGGGGAGGATGTCGCCGTGTGGCTTTCGAGCGCGAGCATGCACGGGATGTCATTATTTTCAAAGACTCGAGATGGACAGTCGGGGTTGGATTTGGGTAGAAACGCTGCTCGCTCCGTAATAACCGAGGCCATGTTTGGAGTCTGACCCATTTCAGGTGTCAGTTGCCATTTGCCCTGACATGAAGCTTTTTGAAAAAGACTCCAGAAGGACCAAGTATCAGTCCGAATCCGAAATTTGGCGACATCTACTAACGCCACCCAACGCCCCACTCGTCTAAAAGACGCCACCCACCCGCCCAAGAAACTCTCTCCTACAAATACAGAACCATGAGCACGGAATCCCCAGACACCCAAGCCATCAAAGAACTCGGCGAAGCCCGCGACGCCATCGTCAAAGAGGTCCGCAAGACCATCGTCGGCATGGA
>CAZIPY010000292.1:0-5995 GCA_964541125.1 uncultured Luteolibacter sp.
CGGCATCCGCATTCCATCCAGCCTGAGCGACCGCAACATCGAGACCAAGCAGAAGTATGCCTTCAAAGTCGAGTTTGAGAAAGGTGGCATCGCCGTCGCCACCGACATCGAACGACTTTAAACCATCAATCGGCCGAACAAAAAAACACCCCATCGCATCATGAGACTTCAAATCCTCAGCTCACTCGCACTGGCCGCCGGTCTTCAGGCGCAGGTCTACACTCCACCCGCTGGTGGCGGCAACAGCGCGCCCCCAGCCAACACCACGCCGCAGGACACCGCTTCTAACCCCAAACCGCAGACTGGACCCAGCCCCTTCGGTCAGGAGATTCCCATGCTCGACCCCTCGGCCGAGACCATCACCGTCGGTGGCGTTACCATTCCGCTCGGTGACAACCGTCTGCTCAAGGCCCGCTTCGAGAAATATCTCAGCCAGCCTCCTGAGAGCGGCGAGGCCGCCAAGAAATACCGTCAGGATATCGAGAAGATCCTCCACACCATTTCTCCTCTGCGTAAGGATGCCCGACCCGATCTCTATGGTGCCTTCAAGATGCTGCCCTCCGCAGCGACCTATCCGGGTGATGCCAATCTTTGCATGTCGCTGGCCGAGTCCATCTACACGGCCATGCTCTCCAGGCAGGACGTCCGCGGTCTGAGTAAGCTCAACAAGGCCATGGAAGATGAGAAGGGCTCCATTATCCGTCAGGCCGATTGGGATGCGAAGCACGACCGAGACAACCGCCTTGGCGCCGTTCGTCCCTCGGGTTCAGGTGGCGGTGGCAACCAGCAACAACAGCAAAACGCTCAAAATGCAGGTACTGGCACCAACTCCCTGAAGTATACCGAACAGCTGCGTCGCATTGCTGAGATTGAGGCGCTCAAGAAGGCCAACATTGCCCGCACTGAAGCCCAGACCATCAAGACCAAGGCTCAGTATCAGGTGCAGATGGTCCAATGGTTCGTCCAGCGCCGTTACGAGCACGTGCTCATGGCCTCCCGCTTCTACAACCAGATCTGGAAGGATGGCGATCAGCAGCTGCGCATCAACAAGGGCTCAGATGTGGCCAAACTCTTCAGTGAATCGGTCGGTGTGAGCCCGACGGTTGCCTCACTTGACTCCCTCTCCAACGAAGCCATTCGCGAGGTGGGCAAGTATGTCGAAGCCTTCGAACTGATGCTCTCCCGTGGCGAGCTTCACACCGCTTCCCAGCGCCTGATGGAAGCCTATGCCCTGGGTGAGTACCTCGGGCCGGTCGCCACCCTCGAGCTCGAGAAGAAGCTCAAGGTGCAGGCTTACTTCCGCGACCTCAACGAACTCTACGGCGCCATGCAGGCCCGTGACTACGTCAAGGCCAAGGAGCTCACCAGTGGCCTCAAGAGCCGCGCTAAGGACTTCCCGTCCTCCAAGGTCGACAGCGCCATTTCCGGCTACACCCTCGCTGCCAACATGGCCATTGAGGAGGCCAAGGCACATTTGATCGCTCGCGACACCGATAAAGCGACTGAGAAGATCAAGCAGGCTACCGAAATCTGGCCGACCAACCCCAAGCTGCAGGAGTTCAGCGACCTGATCGGCACCACCAGTACGGTGGTTCGCACCCGCAACGACTTCGACCGTCTGCTCAGCGAAGGCAACTATCGCGAAATCGCGCGCCGTCAGTATGAGATCGCTCCCGTGATCCAAGGTGACGAGCAACGTCTCGACGCCTTCACTCAGATCATCACCAACCTCACCAAAATCGAGACCGCTCTCGGCAAGGCTGAAGAGTTCAGCCGTGCTGGCCAGAACTACGCCGCCTGGGAGCAGTTGGCCGAAATTCGTGAGCAATTCCCGGATGATCCCAAGCTGGGTAAGGAGCTCGAAGATCTGGCTCCCGAAGTCGCAGATTTCACTCGTGCACTCAGTCGCGCCAAGGAGTTTGAGAGCCGGACCCCACAGCAGACCGGCACCGCTCTTTCGTGGTATCTCAAGGCCCGCAGCATCCACCCGCAAAGCGAGATGGCTCGTGAAGGGGTGATGCGCATGGCTGGCATCATCATGCCCGAGGAGTAAGCGACTCTTCCGATTCATCGACAGCCCGATTTTTACCACCTCGAGTGTTCAACACCGAGGTCCCGTCACCATTGGCTTGTTAGGTCCCGTTCAGTGTCATTCAAGTCCATTTGAGATGGGTGGCATTGGCGCAGTCTTTGATTCAACGAATTCAAATCCACTCAAACCCGCTCAAACCCAAACCCCAACGTGTCATGAAAATTCAAATCCTCAGTTGCCTTGCTCTAGCCGCTGGCCTGCAGGCGCAGGTGTTCACTCCACCCGCAGACAAAGGTCCACAGCCTGCCAATCCGCCGCAGGATGTTGCCGCCAACCCCAAGCCTCAGCCTGGCCCGAATCCTCTGGGAAATGAGATCCCTTTACTCAATCCTGCGGCCGAGTCGATCAAAGTCGGCAATATCGAGATTCCATTGCTCGACAATCGCTTGGTGATGGGGCGCTTTGAGAGATACCTCTCTCAAAATGCTGAGGACTACGAGTCTGCGTTGAAATACCGCAAAGACATGAACAGCATTTTGGGTGCGATTTCACCCATGCGCCAGAAGGGTCCTGATCTTGAGGGAGCTTTCCGATTGTTGCCTGCAGCTTCCGAATATCCGGGTGATGCCAACCTGTGCATGTCTTTGGCGGAGTCGGTGTATACAGCTCTGCTTACCAAGCAGGGTGGTCGCAGCGTCGAGCGCCTGAATGAAAGCCTCAAGGCAGAGAAGGACAAGCGCATCCGCGAGGGCGACTGGCAGGCCCAACACGATCGTGAAAACCGGCTCAATAATCGTCGCCCCGTTGCGGGTGGGGGCCAACAGAATCAGCAGAATGCCAACAATGCGGGCAGGGGTGTCCAGGCATTGAAGTACGCCGAGACTTTGAAGCGCATCGCTGAAATTGATGTTGAGATGAAAGCGAATCGTCTCCGACTCGAGGCTGAAAAAATTCAGGCAAAGGCCAATTACCAAGCCATCATGGTGCAGTGGTTCATGCAGCGCCGCTTTGAGCATGTGGTGATGGCTTCCCGCTTCTACAACCAGATCTGGCGAGACGGTGACCAGGCTCTTCATGTGGATGGAAATGCAGATTTGCCAAAAATCCTAGCGGAAGGACTCGGCGTTCCTCCGACCGTGGCCATGCTCGATTCGCTCTCTAACGAAGCCATTCGTGAGGCGACCAAGTATGTGGAAGCGTTCGAAAACATGCTCGACCGTGGAGAGTTGCATGTCGCGTCCGAGCGTTTGCTGGAAGCTTTTTACCTCGGCGAGTATCTCGAACCTCTGGCGACTCTTGATCTCGAGAAGAAGCGCAAGATCCAAGACTATTACCGCGATCTCAGTGCGCTTGCGGGGGCTATGCAGATGCGTGAATACGTCCGAGCTCAAGAACTTGTTGTGGATCTCAAACGGCGCGCGAAGGATTTCCCGGCATTCCGATTTGAAGGTATCATTTCTGCTCACACGATGGCCTCCGATCTCGCCATCGACAAAGCCAAGAGCCACATGCTCGCTCAAGAGAACGACAAGGCCACTCAGGAAATCAAATTTGCCACAGAAACCTGGCCCACCAATCCCAGGCTCCAGGAAGTGCGCGATTTGATGAAGGGACTCGGACCTCTGGTTAAGATTCGCAACGATTTCGACCGCCTCCTCAGCGAGGGCAACTACCGCGAGATTGCCCGTCGCCAATACGACATTGCTCCGGCCATCCAAGGAGATCAGGAGCGTCTCGATGCCTTCACCCAGATCATCACGAACCTCACCAAGATCGAGGCGGCTCTTGGTAAGGCCGAGGAGTTTAGTCGTGCGGGTCAGAAATACGCGGCCTGGGAGCAGCTTGCGCTCATTCGTGAGCAATTCCCTGACGATCCCAAACTGGGACGCCAGCTCGAGTTGTTGGCACCGGAGGTGGCGGATTTCACCAGAGCAATCACCATGGGCAAGGAGTATGAGGAGCGCATGCCCCAACAGACTGGCACTTCGTTGTCCTGGTATCTCAAGGCCCGCAGTATCCACCCGCAGAGCGATATGGCTCGTGACGGCGTGATGCGGCTGGCGGGCATTATCATGCCTGCCGATTGAGGCTGGGTGTCCACGGTTAGCATTTTTCGGGCACGGCAGATGCCGTGCCTGATTTGCGTACAGGTCATGAAATCGAATGCCGGAGGACTTCGCTTGCCCCGGACTTTCCGAGCGGCTAAGACCATCGGCGATGAAAGTTATCTCAGCCGAGGAAGTCCACGCCGCTCTCAGTTATCCCGCCCTCATTGACGCGCTCGAAGAGGCCTACGCCGGAAAGTTCTCCATGCCGCCCCGTCAGGTGTTCCTGCTCGATGAGGAATCCGGCGAGAACGATGCCTTCGCCGTGCTGCCATCCTGGAGCTCCGAGTTCATCGGCGTGAAGGCCTTCACCTACTTCCCGACCGCCGAGGCTCCCTACAAGTCCCTCTATTCGAAGATCATGCTCTTCGACCGAGCCCACGGCGAGCCGCTTGCCCTTGTTGATGGCACTACCGTCACCTTCTGGCGCACCGCCGGCATCTCCGGTCTCGCAACCCGCCTGCTTTCTCGTGAGGACTCCAGCACCATGCTGCTTCTCGGCACCGGTAACCTGGCGCCCTACATGATCCGCGCCAACGCCAGCGTGCGAGACCTGAAGAAGATCTTCATCTGGGGTCGCACCGCTGCCAAGGCCACCGCGCTCGCCGAAGAGATGTCGAAGGAATACCCCGACATTGAATTCGTCGCGACTGAAGACCGCGAAGCTGCCTGTGCGGAAGCTGACATCATCGTCGCTGCCACCGGTTCTCACGAGCCCGTGATTCTCGGTGACTGGGTCAAGCCCGGCACCCACACCGACTTCATCGGTAATCACCACGCTACCAAGCGCGAGTGCGACACCGCACTGGTCACCAAGTCCAAGGTCTACGCCGACAGCTACGTCAATGCCTTCAAGGAGGGCGGCGAGATTCTCGTTCCCATCTCCGAAGGTGTCTTCACCAAGGAGGGCGTGGTCGCCGAGCTCACGGAAATGTGCGCCAAGACCAAGCCGCTGCGCGAAACCGACGATGAGATCACGCTCTTCAAGTCCGTTGGGATGGCGATGAGCGACCTCGTCGGCGCCGGCCTCGCCTACAAGACCGCAACCGGTTCCTGAGCGAGTCTCTGATTGAAACCATCAAAAAACGGGCCTGAAGTTTGTCAGGCCCGTTTTGTTTTGAGTGATTGTGATCCTGAAGATCAGCTGGGGCGGTTGTTCGCCGCGGTGTGAATCACCTTGAGGGCCGCTTCGCGCTCTTCGCCAACCAGGGTCATGCGGGGGGCACGGACGGTTTCGGTGCCGTAGCCCATTTCCGAGCAGGCGAGCTTCACGTATTGCACCAGCTTGGGCACGGAGTCGAAGTGGAGTAGGTCCATGTACCAGCGGTAGATCTCCACGCCACGTTCCCAATCCTTGGCTTCGGCAGCGTCCCACATCAGGCGGTTCTCACGGGGGAAGGCGTCGACCAAGCCGGAGATCCAGCCGGCGCAGCCCAGCATGATGCTCTCAAGCGCCACGTCGTCGAGACCGGAGAAGATGATGTAGCGGTCGCCGAGCTTGTTGAAGAGGTCGGTGATGCGGCGGGTGTCGCCAGCGGCTTCCTTGATGCAGACGATGTTCTCAACGTCGCCCAAGTCCTCGAACATCTCGGGAGTGAGGTCCACGCGATATACCGGAGGGTTGTTGTAGCACATGATGGGCAGATCGGTGGCGGCGGCCACGGTGCGGAAGTGGTTCACGGTTTCGCGGCGGTCCGAGTTGTAAACCATGCCGGGCATCACCATGAAACCATCGACGCCGGCATTGGCGGCAGCCTTGGCGGTTTCGCAGGCGTTGGCAGTGGTGAATTCAGCAATGCCGTTGAGGAGAGGAACTTGGTCGCCGCAGACTTCCTTGGTGGCTTTGAGAACCTTCACC
>CAZIPY010000293.1:0-18590 GCA_964541125.1 uncultured Luteolibacter sp.
GTCACCCAACTTGAAATCATGCCCAAGCCTCCGCTTGAGCGCGCCGACGACAACCCCTGGCCCGAATGGCCCAAGGTCTACAAGATGGACTACGGTCAGGAAGAAGCTGCGGCTGTGCAGGGCGAAGACCCCCGTGCTTACCTCGTGCAGACCAAGCGTTTCATCAAGGACGACGACGGCAAACTCTCCGGCCTGGAGATCTGTGAGATCGAATGGGGTAAGGACGAGAACGGTCGATTCGTTCCTCAAGAGAAGGAAGGCACCACCCGTGTGATTCCCGCCCAACTCGTGCTTCTCGCCATGGGTTTCCTCGGCCCCGAACAGAAGATTGTCGACAAGTTCGCTCTCGAAACCGACGCCCGCTCCAATGTGAAGGCCGAACACGAGGTCTACACCACCAACGTCCCGGGCGTCTTTGCCGCCGGTGACATGCGCCGTGGTCAGTCGCTCGTCGTCTGGGCCATCAACGAAGGCCGTGGTGCCGCGCGTGAGTGCGACCGCTTCCTCATGGGTAGCACCCAACTGCCCTGATCAAGAGGTTCTGCGTTGAAGCAGGGGGTGCAGGAAGTTGGCCATGACAATGGCCAGCGCACCCAGGTAAAAGGTCACCTTCAGCTCTTCGTACTCTTGGAAGATGATCGCTGCGGCAATGATGCCGTAGACCGGCTCGAAGTTGGCCACCAAGGTCAGGCGATAGGCGCTGACATGGCGCAGTAGCTTGTTGGTCCAGTCCTGCGCAAAGACGGTGCAGACCAAGGCAAGGATCAGCACCCACAACCAGTCCATGGGATTGGCGAAGGCAAGTGAGCCAAAGTCATCGAAGATGGGAACCGCGGCGAGGCAGACAAACATCGCCGATCCCATCTGCCACCCCACCATCTTCATCGGATCGATACCCTTGAGCACGATCTGCTTGTTGAAGACGGTGAACAGGGCCGCCAGCAAGGCACTGGCAAGGGCGAGCCAAAGGCCAAGCATGCTGCCCTTCTCCGTGCCGGCAATGAGCACAATACCACCCAACACCAATACACCCAGCCAGACTTCGTGTTGTTGAATACGACGGCGCTCGATAAGGGGCTCGGCCAAGGCAGTGAACACTGAGACGGTAGCGAGACCAGCCAAGGCGATGGAGACGTTGGCCACCTTCACCGCACCGAACAGACACAGCCAATGGAGGCCAATCAACGAACCCACCCAGATCAGATTCCAGACGGTGGCGCCGTCCAATGAACTCCCCCGCTTCGAGGTAGTCAGTCTAACCCACAGGAAGGCACAAATGGAGGCAATCAGACAGCGCCAACAGACCAGCACCGGCGCACTCAGGCTGATGAGTCGACCGAGAATGGTGGTTGCTGCGAAAATGACAACCAGTCCGTGGAGTTGGAGGGTGACGGGGATGCGGGATGCTGGACTCCCCTATCCACGGGGAGAAGCCCGTTTTTATCCCTCATCGTTCTTGAATCGGATGATCTGAGGCTCAGACTCCCCGACCATGACTCCCATCGACTGGATTGTGATCGCCGCCTACCTCGGCATCCTCTGCGTCATCGTCTGGCGCTCGTCCCGCCACCAAGACAGCTCCACCGACTACTTCCTCGCCGGCCGCAACATCGGCTGGTTCGCCATCGGCGCCTCGATCTTCGCTTCCAATATCGGCTCCGAGCACGTGGTCGGCCTCGCCGGACAGGGCGCCACTTCAGGCATGGCCATGGCCCACTGGGAAATGCACGCCTGGGTGGCGCTGATGCTCGGCTGGTTCTTCGTCCCTTTCTATTACAACTCGAAGGTCTTCACGATGCCGGAGTTCCTCGAGAAACGCTTCAATCCGGCTGCTCGCTGGATCCTCTCCATCGTTTCGCTCATCGCCTACGTCTTCACCAAGGTGTCGGTGACCGTCTATGCGGGTGCAGTGGTTTTCAACGCCCTGCTACCTGAACTGCAGCTGACTCTCGGTGGATTGACCCTTAATGCATTCTGGATTGGCGCTCTGACGACAGTCTCACTGACCGGCATCTACACCATCTTCGGTGGCATGCGGGCCGTCCTCTTCACCGATGCGGTTCAGACCATCGTACTCCTACTCGGCGCGGTCTCCATCACCTACTTCGGCCTCGAGCTACTGGGTGGCTGGGGGGAACTGGTCAACTTCTGCAAAGCCAACCGCGAGCAATTTCAACTCTGGCGCCCCCTTTCCCAGCCGGATGTTCCCTGGTGGAAGAATGGCGATTTCCCCTGGCTGGGCATTCTCATGGCTTCGCCCATCGTCGGCATCTGGTACTGGTGCACCGATCAATACATCGTTCAACGTACCTTGGCGGCAAAGAACCTGACTATCGCCCGCCGTGGTGCCATCTGGGGAGCCTTCCTCAAGATCTGGCCCGTTCTGATCTTCCTGATTCCCGGCCTGATTGCTGCCGCCCTTCACGCCAGAGGTGACTTGGCCATCCCGAGTGATGACAGTGGTGAGATCATCGGTGATCAGGTCTTTCCGAGCATGGTGGCCACGCTACTACCAACAGGCCTTCGCGGTCTGGTGGTCGGCGCCCTCATGGCGGCCCTAATGAGTTCGCTCTCCTCACTCTTCAACTCGACCGCCGCCCTCTTCACCGTGGACGTTTATCAAAAGCTGCGCCCTCAAGCCTCAGAGAAGAAACTCGTGAGTGTCGGCCGCTTTGCCACCTGCGTGGTCGTTGCACTGGGTCTGCTCTGGATTCCGGTCATGCCGATGATCTCGGAGGGCGGACTCTACGTCTACCTGCAGAGCGTTCAGGGCTACCTCGCACCGCCCATCACCGCCGTCTTCCTGCTGGGCCTATTCAACCGCCGGGTCAATGCCACGGGTGCGGTCTGGGGACTTGCCGTGGGCTTCACCCTTGGCTTGGGCAAACTCAGCATTCAGGCCCTGTTCGGTGAGAACAAGATTGTTGACCCGATGTTGCTCGCCGCCATCGGCGACTTCAACTTCCTCTATTTTTCGGGTGTCCTGTTCTTCATCTGTGTCCTGACTGTGCTGGTGGCCTCCCACCTCAGTGCGCCGCCGGACCAAGAACGCATCCGAGGCCTGACCTTCGCCTCCGTCGACAAGGAAGAGCTGCGCGCGAGCTACACTCGTGGTGACATCATCGCTACCGGGATCTGCCTCGCTTTGATCATCGGTTTCTACCTCTACTTCTCTTTCTGGATCTGAGCCAAACCCCGTCCCCAGCCTACCACTCACGTGCCCCGTCCCAACTCAGGTCTGATTGCCGCCATCTGCGCCTTCACCCTGTGGGGCGTGCTGCCGCTCTATTGGTTGCAGTTGGAGTTCATGGCCTCCTCATCAATCGTCGCTCACCGCACGATCTGGTCCTTGGCCATCCTGATGGTGATTCTGGTCTGGCGGCGCGAGGGCAAGGATCTGATTGTTCAATTCAGCTCACCCAAAACCATCGCGTGGCTACTGATCTCAGGCAGTCTACTCGCGGCCAACTGGATCCTCTACGTCTGGGCTACCCTCAATGAGCGCATCCTCGAGGGCTCCCTTGGCTACTACCTGAATCCCTTCTTCAACATGCTCTTTGGGGCCATCTGGTTCGGAGAGCGTCACAACCGCCCTCAAGCCATCGCCATCGGTCTCGCCCTGTGCGGTGTGGTCATCCAGCTTCCAACGGCCGGCACCTTTCCCTGGGTGGCCTTCACCCTCGCCGTCACCTTCTCTCTCTATGCGGTGATCAAGAAGCATAGCCCTACCGGTTCGCGGATGGGATTGACGGCCGAGTCGGCGCTTTTGGCACCCATCGCCCTAATCTGGCTGTGCTGGCAATTTAGCAGCCCTACAGCCGCCTTCGGAGGCTCGTGGACCCACTCCCTATGGCTGATTGGCGCTGGTGCCGCCACCGTCTCTCCCCTGCTCTTCTTTGGCTACGCAGCCCGCAACATCAGCCTCACGACTCTGGGCATGTGCCAGTTCATTGGCCCCACGGTACAGCTCTTCATTGGTTGGAAGATGTATGGTGAGCCCATGCCACCGGCACGGCTGTTGTCCTTCGCCCTGATCTGGGCCGCCATCGCCATCTACGCCTGGGATGGGATCCGCCGCAGCAAATCGGGCGTATCGGCATAGAGATCTTGCCGGTTTCCCCCCTCTAAGAACTTGCCCGCCACCCTCCCAAGGGTTACCCAATCTCATGCTCGACGAAGTTCGCTCCCTACTGGCCCTACAAGACCTCGATCGCAGGATCATCGAACTCAGCCAGGATCTGGAAAAGCTGCCTCAAGAAGAAGCTCGGGCTCGCACCAAACTGGCCGATGACGAGAAGGCCGTGGCCGACGCCAAGGACGCCGTCAATCAAGGCGAGATCGCTCTCAAGAACCTCGAATTGGACGCCGAGACCCGCAAAACAACGATCGTCCGCCTCAAGACTCAACAATTCGAAACTCGCAAGAACGAAGAATTCACTGCGCTCGGCAACGAAATCACCCGCTACGAGCAGGAGGTCGATGATCTGGAGACCAAGGAGCTCGAACTGATGGAGGAGATTGATCAGAACAAAGAGACTCTCAAACAGGCTCAAGACGGACTGGCCAACACCCAGAAGCTGGTAGATGAAGATCTGGCATCCATCCGTGAGCGCCACGACAACAAAGAGACCGAAAAGTCTGAAACTCAGGCCAAACGGAATACTCTTGCTGCCGAAATCCCCGAATCCTCACTGCCCCTTTACGAGCGTCTCATGAAGAGCAAAAACGGCCTCGCCGTCGCGGAGCTCAAAGATGGCACCTGCCAAGGCTGCCACATGAAATGCATCGCCTCGACTGTCGCAGCCGTGCACACCGACAAGGAGGTCACCCGCTGCGAGAACTGCGGCCGCATCCTGTATCAGGCCGAATAGACGGCACAAAAAAAATCCGGACCTATTTTTCGAACACCTCGCAGTGGCTCAATTAGTCTGAACACCTCGCAGTGGCTTGGTGTTGGGCCCAATCTACTGAGATTTAATTCCGGACACAAGACGCCTGAGCATTTGTTCGATACAAATAAATCCGGACCCCCTAAGAGATCCGGATCAAAAATGAATTATTGTCGCGCATTGTGGTTGGACGGCACCCTTAAGGGTAGACGCCCAACATTGAGCCACCGCGAAATGTTCGAGTAATTTTTAATCGTCGAACTCGTTGCGGACCTCTTCCATCGTCACCAGCCAGTTCATCATCGTGATGGGCGGCAATTCAGCCGGATGCGCAATCGAATTCAGATTCACACGAATCCGGTTACCGGTATAGTCGGTTCCTGCTGCACCCTTGGAGTCGAGCGGACGGATCATATTGCCGTCCTCGCTTTCAAGCGAACCGATCTGTCCGGTGACGTTGATGGCGTAGGGATCGAGATCCACACCATACCGCCTTTCGGGAGCAAACAGAGAGACCGGCGGATAGTAGTCGCCACTTGGAGTGTAACCACTTGGCGGAGTGATGGGGACAATGTTGAAGTCATCGCCCATGTAGGTTCTGAGGTTGGTGACCAGTGAGAAGCCGTTGGTGAAGGACGAAAGATCAGCGCACTCTTCAAGCACCAAGCCGTAATCAAGATCAGTGGAGGGAATGGAAGGCTGGTCCAGATTCAGGCTACCCGTGGCCGTTGTATAATCCACATTAACCACCAGGGAATTATTGATGGAGGTATCATCGGCTCCGATCATATCGAGGAAGGCCTCGAGGCGCTCAGGATAGAAGACCAAGCATTGCTTACCGCTGGCCAAAGTCTTGAGCCCCCAAGGGTAACTCGGCTTGTAGTAGCCAGCCTTAAGAAAGGTAACTGCCGGATCTCCGAAACGAGCATTATCAAAAGTCACTTCCCCGCTCACTCCGGTTTGAAAGGCATAACTACCATTAATACCATAGGCCACATCCACGACATTGTCGCCGAAATCATAGGTCTCATTCTCATTACAGGCGTAGATGTAACCTGCCGGGAGGCCGGCATAGCTACCGACGTTCAGATTGATATCCATGGACTCACGCACTCCATTCCGATAGTAGGAGAAACGCAGTTCAGTAGGGGTTGCATCAAGTGAGCTGACGCACTCGACAATATCAAGCTGCATAGCACATTGCAGGGCGCCGATGGAGTAGTCATTCCAGGCAGTCCGAGCCAAGGTATTCGTCTCGGTATTATGAGCGAAGCGGTCGAAATAGCCATGCCCGCGGTTGATGGGAACAAAGGCAACGCGGCCGCCTTCCGATGCCAAAGAGACCGGAAAGAATTCCCCCTCGGTGATTTGGTAAGCCTCGCGCACACCCATTGCGAAAGGGCTGTCTGTAAAGGAGAGATCGCCAATGCTGCTGTCACTAGAAAGGGTCATACTACGACGACTTGCCAGTGAATTCAGGGCGGTACTTCCCTCAACAACGGCCCGTCCCGCAAACACCCCACCACTAATGGTGACGTTCGTCCAGTCATCACCGGTGCCGAATTGACCCAGCGACATGAAGGAGGACGCTGAAATGGCCAACTGTGAGGGGATCTCGTAAATGGAAACCACGAAATCACGGCGCATGCGGGATGCACCGGTGACGTAGTCGTCGCTCTCAGCTAGGTTCATCGAAAAGGCCCACCAGTTGCGCTTGGCAACAAAATCTTCGCCAGGTTGAGCGTAACCAAAATTGATCTGTGGATATTTCAGCACGTTGAACTTCGGATACTCATCAGTATCGGCACCAACACTCCCGTCCGCAAGATCACCGTAGAGCTTACGGTCGGAGATCAGCGGGAAGTAGAAATCCAAGCTATCCACCCAACCGTCATTGATCTGCAGGGGCGCCGGATATTGCCCTTCTAGATCCCGGTTGATGCCAGCGGAGATGCGCCACGTACTGTAACTACTGCTCATGCTGTCCGCCTCAATCGGACGGAAAGCAGCGCTGTAATTGGTGAGCTCTGAATCACCACTATTGGCAGTAATCAGATCCTCCACTCCCATGGCCAGCTTGAGATCATCGGAGATGGAAGTGCGCGCATTGGCCAGATCGATTGAATCATCGAAAATCGTATTCCACAACAAGGGCTGCCATTGGGAGTAACTCGACGCGGATCCATCCTGCATGCCCAAGATTGCACGGTTGGGCAGTGTCGCCACGATCGAACGAAGGATCGTATCCTCTTTCTCACGGTAATCATTGCTCAACTGTATTTGCGCAGTCACCTCGTGCGTAGCGATGGCCTGGCGGTAGGTATAGAGGGTGAGCATCAGGGCAGCGAGACCCACGGATAACACCATGATGATATTAACTGCGCCTTTCTTGTGGCTGGGTTTGGGATAGGTTTTCATCACTGATTGGATCCTGAATAGGTAATTTGCTCACCTTCGGGACCGGTGAGTCTGGTCCGCAGGATTCCCTGCTCCATGAAAAATTCAACATTGGTGGCACGATCGGTGATCGACCATTCGGGTGTGCTCAATGGCCCCGATTCGGGGACAACGTAATAATTGAGTCGGCTACCGTCGTCCGTAGTTTCAAAAGCAAGAATACTGGCACGCGCAGTACCATCAGCTTGACGGAAATTGAGAACGCAGACCGGTGAAGAGCTTGTTCGAGGGTTGTCGCCACTGAGCGCATCGGCAACGGAATCGTGTAAACGGAAACGGTCAGCCTTACCGACTAAGCGATTCATGTAAGTGCTGATGACTGGAGCTTCATCCGTCAAAAATCTCTGAGCATGATAAATACGCAGGAAAGCAAGTTGCTGATTGAATATGGCGATCAGCATGCTGCCGATCATCACGCCAAGGATCATGACGACAGTCAGTTCCATCAGGGTGAAAGCCCTGTGTATTTTTCGGATGCCGGTTTTCATTGGGATCTAAGAATGGTTCTCGACTTTCCGTAAGTTCGATCGTCGATCGTGTAGGTTGTGATGCTTTGCACCTTCCATACCTTCATGGCTGCAGGATTACTGGCAAGCGTGCCGGATCCTCCATCGATCGGGTAGTTATTATCTGAGGCGATACGCGTGCGTACCACCGTTCCGGAGATCACCTTTCCACCAGGCAGGCGACCCAATTCGACCGTTTCAGATGAAGTGTTGGGATAGACCGGCCATGGCGAATTATTGGCTGTCAGCACTTCAAAAGGAATGCGCTCGGCGTAAGAGCGTTCATACGTCATGTAGGCCTCCGCGACAGTCTGGTAAACCCCCCACTGCCTGGGTGCGAGGACATTGAGTGAGAGCTTGAGCAAGATGACGCCAATAACAGTCAGAAGACCCATTGCCATTGCGGCCTCAAAGAGCATATTGCCGGCCTTGGCGGATCTCGCCTTGCGGGGGCGGTTAAAAGCGGTGAAGCTTCCCTTATGTTTCGCATCGCTCAATCCTTCTTCAAGGCAAGCCTCTTGGTGATCGTGTGTGGAAATGTCGCAAGCGCTCAAGCCATTCTCAAACCTCCCTTTGGACTGAGTTGGGGAGACTCTCCCGAAAAGTTGATCACATGGGGACGAAAACATAATCTTGATATTACCATCAGCATGCCAGGAAAGCAAGATGGTTTGTCTTTACTTCGTATTTATTCTGAAGAGGGCAATCTCCCGGAAAGTCAGGCCTCCGCGCTTGAAGCGAGTTTTTTGGGTGGCCGCCTCTATGAAGTCACGGTGCACTACTCCGACCCGAAGGCCACAGCCGACCAAATGGCAGTGCGCTTTGACGCCCTCAGAAAGCAAACCAGTAAGCAATATGGTGATCTGACGAGAAACAAACAGGAGAAGAATGTCAGCGACCAATATGTCACCCTCAATCAGTCCTATCACCGGGAACAGGTGAAGGGACTCTTCCTGCTACTCGCGTATACGGAGATGGAAGATAAACTGCGACGCTCCAAGACTGCGCGGTTCTCGTTGATCTATCGAAACGACAACTATCGCCGCGAGCTGGAGCGTTTTCTGCAGAAACCGTGAATTACTCAGTGGTCGTGAAGGCGCCACGGACTTCCATGGTGCGGTCAACCGTGAAGGTCATGTAGAAGAGACGATCCACACCAAACACGGTCTGGCTCAGCAGCTCCATGGTCCATACGCCGTCATCAGTGATGACGTCATCGTAATTGTCGACGAGCAGCACCTTGTCCAGAGGAGTAGCGTCATTCACCACAATCGCGGAACCGGGAACAACGGTGCCGGTAGTACCAAGAGCAGCAGGTCCTTTGTAAACCTGAGCATAGGTGGTTGAGCTCGGATAGAGATCATCCAGCGTCACGGTCAAGTTGGGCATGGCATAGCGAACGGTATCACCAGACTCAAGGCCTGCGATGCTACCGGAGCTTACCGGCCAAACTTGAACCTTCGCACCTGCAAGCTGAGAGGCAGGCGCTTGGTAATCCTCTAGGGAGTAGATTGCAAAGCGCTCTTCACCTCGCGTCTTGCTGAGATCAGTGGAAGGAATCGAGTTGATCCCGTAGCTGAGCAAGTAGTTACCATTTGCCTCCAAATACACCTGATGGAGAAGGGTTCCCTGATTAGGATCGATGTTTTCGTCCGTGCCATTCACGCCGTAAGACTGCACGTGGCGCGTGAGTTGCACTTTCTTCGAAGGCTCAGGGTCATCTTCGCCACTGCGAAGACCACCGACCGACATCACGACCTTATAAGGCCGGTCGGCGCGCGTTCTGGGAGTGATGTTGGGTGTGGTATCCTCGGTCATCACTTCAGTGGTTGCCACCGGTGTGTAGGTGCCGACGTAGGTTGAATCGAGCAGATATATCGAAAGAGGATCGCTTTTAACGGTCCACAGTTCGAAACGCGCACCACCCGGGTCAATGGCCAACTCAGAGAACTGCTGACCAGTGGTTGAAATGTTAGCATCCCAAACCAAGCCAGTCGGGTACTGGATCTGTCGGACAAAGTTGGTGAATTGTGCTTGGGCCATTCCGGACATGGACACGCCCAGAACTGCTGCAATCGATGTAAATGTAGACGTTTTCATGGTTTATTGGGTTCTGTGATTTTGGGTTTGTTGGCTTCCTGATTCTCTGCGTCTTCGGCCTCTTCGCCATCCTCAGCATCTTCAGGGTCCTTAGGGGGAAGGACAGAAATAGGACCTCCACGGAAAGTTGCGACGATCAGATTGCCACTTTCCTGGATGAACTCGGTGGTTTTCTCATCGAAGGTGTTGTAACCTTCTGCCTGCTTTCTCGTGACTTCGAGATTGGTGATCCAACCCCGATTTTTGATGAAAAAATCCTGAAAGCTCAGGAACTTGGCTCCTTTCGCCAACTTGTAGCGATCTTCGTATTTCTTAGGAGCGGAAATGATGGCACGCTTGGGTACCAGAGTGGCAAATCCGTTGAAGCAGATGATGTCAGATTGCTCGAGCAGGTTTTCCGGCTGGTTTTCCTTGGTCGGATCCTTGTCATTTTCAACGACGGTCAACTTCTTCATCGGATCGACCGCGCGTTTGGTCATCTCTGCAATTTTTGCATGATCCGCCACATCCCGGAATACGGGTTTCTTGTTGGGGATGGGGCGAAAATTCTGTTGCTGATTCTGACCCAACAACGTGGGCGCAAGGGCTGCCAGCAGCAGAAAAACCGTAGTAAGAGATTTCATGGAGTTGTTAGAGTAAAGAGAAATGGGCCACCGCGGCCATAGGGAGGAGCCGCGGTGACCCAGTGAGGGTTATTCGCTAGGGAGTGCTCCACCACCCTTGCCTTCGTCGTCAATCGTGGGATCGGTGTCCAGATTGATGAACGGGGCTGCACCAGGGTTACTGGAGTCAACACCGTCGATGTTGTTGCCGTGACCGTTGTTGGTCCAGATTTTCTCTTTCTCAACATCAGTCTGCTTGACTTCGCAGTCCTTGAAGGTGACCAGAAGAACCAGATCTTGAAGGTCATAGCCGGCTTCACCCTGCTGGCTGTCGGTGTGGGTCAGCTCCATGAAGACGATGCTATCCATGGGACCAATCTGAACCTTACCATTGCTGCCAATGTAGGGGCGCAGGAAGCTTTCAAGAGCGGGAGCGTCATGACCGGGAAGCGCCTTAGGTGGAGTGTCACCGTTCACCAGGGCACGGATGTTTTGGGAGCCGTCGTCGGACTTGCTAAGGCGTCCCCAGCTGCCATCGTAGTAGTAACGGCCAGTAAACATCAGGCTTTGGCCCTGCTCCAACGAGCCGGACCAGACCACCTTGGTGGGATCCACGTTGTCATTGGTATCGTAGAAGATCCGATTGTAGCTGGAACCAGCAACACTCAAACCAGCCTCAGTGGGCACGAAGGCATAACCTTGTTCGGAGCCAACCGTAACACCCTGCCCCAAAATACGAATCTCAGCGCAAAGAGGCTTATCGGTAATGATGGTCGAAGGAGGAGACACGGTGACGTAATCCTCGACAATGGAGGGGTGAGTGATGTCCCAGGTGAGGGTCGGGTGTGTGCCGGTTTGCACCACTTGCGGAGACGCGACCAATGCTCCGGAAGGAAGCCGGGGAGACGCCAAATCGTCCTGGCTACCGGTTCCATAAGTGGGTTCGGGCTCCGCGATATAACCGTCGTTATTGTTTGAGGTCGGAGGCATTTCCTTCTCGGGCTTTACATCAGATGCCCGATGGCCGGTATCGCGGCGTTTCGCGTCGACGTCTGCAACAAAGGAGTAACTGATCATACCGATCACCAATGCGCAGGGCAGATTACTATACTTTAGGGATTTCATGGTGTGTCTTGTGTTGGTTTTTTTTGAGCCGGTAAACCGGTTGGGTTTGCGACGAATTATTGTCCATTCGATCCAAACTCTCCTGATGCGACCAACCGAGTCCTTGCCTTGCGGAGTTGGACTGGGAGTGTCGAACCAGGAATTTCTGGCTAAAAACCCCTGATTCCAAGGAATCACCGTGTTTCGCAACAGGGCATGGGAGCTTTCAACCTACACACTACACACAGAGAGCCACTTTTGGGAACTACCTGTTCGCGTTATATCCCCAATTCTTCCATGGGCCAGCAGGAACGTCCCGGTCCTCCAAAAATCTCCATTGGACACGATTCCCGCTTTTCATCCCCAAATAGTCGCGTACTGCAGGGCTGACGTCAATTCCGGAAGAGCCGTTGATATTCTTTTTGGGAGCTTTGTCGCCAAAGACGTATTGCCAGTGATCCACCTCGAAAGGCCCCACATCTTCCCATTTCGCATAGCAGACCTTGCCTTCGAGGTGGATGGCCACCCAGCGCCCCTTACAAACCGATATGCCATCGCCTCGATATTGCTGCCAAAACCAAGGAATCACCTCCGATGCCTCAGGCCGATGCAGCCCATAGGCCATGACGTCGTTGTAGGGCAAAGCCACGTAAAATGGAGTCTGCTTGGGGATGAATCCCTTGGGATTCCAGCCATCGCGCTCATTGGGGTCGTCCGTTCCCCCGAAATTCTCGACCCAGTTCACATCCCACGCACTCTTGTCGTTGGGGGTCGGATTGCGCTCGGTCGCCTTTTCTCCCACCCAGAAGACCGTGGCCACGACGTTGCGCTTCCAAGTGGTGGCTCCACGAATTTTATCATTGGGAGTCTCAATCACCACCCGAGCTGCCGGCGGTACGCCAAAAGGGTCGCTCAATGAGGGCAAGGCCTCGCGCCTGTCTTCGAGGAAGGCTTGATGTGCCTTCTCCGCTCGCTCCAACAAGGTGGGCGAGGCCATCGCCACCCCAGACAGCATGCCACTGAACAGCAGGCTGAGAGTCATGGGATGGAGGTGGTTCAGGTTCATGAGATCAGGTAATCCTGACTGAAACTGGGGCCCTGACTCAAGTCTGAACTAAGGTCTGAAACGTCGCTCCAACTCGGATAGACTCAACTCATTGAGCGTCGGTTTTCCGGCAGCGGTCGCATAGGGCATGTCGCAGGCATAGAGAGCCTTGAGCAGGGCGGGCACCTCGCTAAGTCGGGCTTCGATACCCCTGGTGGCCCGCTGGGCCAACACTCGCGCCATGCGTTCACGGGCGAAGCGCTGAGCTCCTTTGACCGAGTCGTGCAATAGGGCGTCGATGATCTCCATCACATAAGATCGGGGGGCCTCAAGTTGCAGGCAAGCCGGCAGGCCGCTGACTTGAACCGAGCTGCCACCGAAGTCATCGAGCTCGATACCAGCCGCGGCGAGGGCGTCCTTCTCTCGAATGAGCACTTCCGCATCGCGTGGATCGAGCTCCAGCACCAGCGGCACCAGAAGTCCCTGACTGAGCCCCTCCTCATCGGCCATCAGCTTCTCATACCAGATCCTTTCCCAAGCGGCGCGGGGATCGAGCACCACCAGAGCATCCTCCCCTTCCATCAGCACGAAACGCTGGTGTAGCACGCCAATAGCCCGGAAGGCAGGGACCTGGACTTTATCTTCTTCAGGCTCGGCTTTCTCCACCGCCTGATCCCAACCACTTAGATCTACCTGGGGACTGCGAACCGAAGCCGCAAACTCCCTTGAGACAGGAGCCGCAGCCGAGGCGGCCGGCGAAGTCGAAGCATTGTGCCCGGTAGCAGGCGAAGCCTGGGAGGCCGACGAAGTCGGAGCATCATTCCTGACCGAAGCCAGAGCAATATTTAATCCCTGCACAATCAGCTGCTTAAGCGGACCCGGCTGATGCAACCTCACCTCACGCTTGGCCGGATGCACATTCACATCCACCAGCGCCGGATCCATCTCTATCCACAACCAAGCTGCCGGATGCAGACCATCAGCCACTGCCCCACGAAAACCGTCGGCAAGTGCCCTCGAGATCGCCGAGTCCTCCACGGGCCGACCATTTAGAAAGACATGCTGATGGCGACGCCCCTTACGAGCATGCCTTGCCGGAAGCACGAAACCTTCCACCGCAATGCCCTTGGCTTCCTGCCGCGGCAGCGCCACCAACTCACCTGCCAGCTCAGGTCCCACCAATTGGCGCACCCGATCGATGCGCTCCTCGACGCCAGCCAGATCCAGCACTTCCTTGTCATTGCGGCGCAGGCGCAGGCGCATCCAGGGTGCAGCCAAGGCATGCAGGCGCAGCTGGTGTTCGACGTGTGCTGACTCCGTGGACTCAGCACGCAGGAACTTCCGGCGGGCCGGCAGATTGTAGAAGAGGGACTTGGCCTCGATGGTCGTTCCTGGGGCGCTACCGGCATCGCGCACATCACGCATCTTGCCGCCATCGATCAAAATCTCGGTACCGGCGACGGCATCCGCCTCACGGGTCACCATCCGGAAGTGAGCGACGCTGGCGATACTCGGAACTGCCTCGCCACGGAAGCCCAGCGTGGTGATGGCCGCCAGATCTGAGGCCTCCCTGAGTTTGCTGGTGGCGTGACGCTCGAGCGAGAGGAGGGCGTCGTCGCGCGACATGCCACAGCCATCATCTTCGACCCGGATCAGCGAAACTCCCCCACCCTTGATTTCCACCAGCACCTCCTTCGCTCCGGCATCAATGCTGTTCTCTACCAACTCCTTCACCACCGAGGCGGGGCGTTCCACCACCTCTCCGGCAGCCACCTGGCTGGCGAGGGTATCGGGCAGAACTCGGATGCGGGCCATCGTTGGCCAAGCCTACCCGGCACTTGCGGCGCGCCAAGATCGAAGCTCAGCAAATTGAACGTATTTTTGACTCCACCCCCTCCTTGGTTTCATCTTAGCTCCCCGCGCAACGATGTGGCCCACCTGCCACACAGCGTGCACACCCCTCCCATGCCCGGCTTCTTCAAATCTCTCTACAACAAGGTCACCAATCGCGCCGAAATCGATTGGGACGAACTGGAGGCCGATCTCATCTCCGCCGACCTCGGCGTGAAGATGACCATGGAAATCATCGACGAGCTGCAGGAGTTGGGCCGTAAGGTCACCGCAGACGATGTCGTCGAGATCACCCGTAGGCACATCGCCCAGAAGCTCCCCCCCTACCTCGCTACCCTCACGCCGCGGGAAGACGGCAAGCCCTATGTCATCCTCGTGGTCGGCGTGATCGGCACCGGCAAGACCACCTCGAGCGCCAAGCTCGGAAAATGGCTCAAGGGTCAGGGACACAGTGTGACCATGGTCGCTGCCGACACCTTCCGCGCCGCGGCCGTAGAACAACTCCAACGCTGGGGTGAGCGCCTCGACATCCCAGTGGTCACTGGCCAAGCCAATGCCGACCCCTCCTCCGTCTGCTTCAACGCCCATCAGCAGGCCATCGCCAACGGCAGCCAATTCTTGATCTGCGACACCGCCGGACGTCTTCACACCCGCCACAACCTAATGGAAGAGCTCGGCAAGATCCGTCGCACGGTGGCCAAGCAGGACGAGACCGCTCCTCATCTTACACTACTGGTGGTCGATGCCAGCACCGGCAACAATGCGATGATGCAGGCTGAGGCATTCCACAAAGCCGCCCCTCTCGACGGTCTCATCATCACCAAGCTCGATGGTTCCTCCAAGGGCGGCATTGCCGTGAGCATCTACGAGAAGCTCAAGATCCCTCCCCGCTTCATTGGCACCGGCGAAGAGCCCGAACAATTCCTGGCCTTCGATCGCGACTTCTTCGTGAAGGAAATCCTTTGATCAGGCGGTCTCGCCTTTCTTCTCGTCTTGCGCTTCCGGCAGGTGATCCAGGCAGTATTCCTTGCCGTCCGCACTGATGCGGAACTCCAGACCGGGGTGGCTCTGGTCAGTGCGCGTGCAGATCACACATTCGTGGAAGGCTTCACCGGCTGGCTGTTTGGCGGTCTCAAACTTGCGTCTCCGTTTGGCAGCCTTGATCAAAGTTCTTCGACCTTTGAGAGCGGGCAGCCCAGCCCACAGGAAATAGTTGATGAAGACCAGCATGTAGAACACCGGCGCGATAACGACCCCACCAATGAAGAGGTCGGCCATACGGGCGAAGATCAGCACGGCACCTATGATGGCAAAAAACCTCACCTGCACCGGCAAAACAAACATCAACAGGAACTCCACTCGTGGGTAAAGAGTTGCGAAGGCGAAGAAGGCCGAGGCAAAAATATAGACCCCGGTCCCCCAAAGGAGGCCGAGGAATAGCACATTACCCAGAAGCAGGCCGAGAATTCCGACATAGAGGAACATGGATGTGCGAAACACCCCCCAAGCGCTCTCCAGAGCATCGCTAATCAGGAAGGAGATCCGGATGACGATGAACATCAACAGGATCTGGACCATCAAGGGGTAGGCATTGCTGACATGAGCCGCGGTGAACAGAAAGGTCACCACTCGCCAGACTTCACCCGAAAGAATGGCAAGGAGATCGAACTCGAGTAAGGGCTGTAGCTCCGGACGAAAGGTCACCAGAACGAACACCATTCCCGTGAGGATCGCGTAGTAGCGCAAGAGGCCAGGGAATGCCATCCAGCCGAGGCGACGCTCCAAACGATCGATCAAATTCATCTGGGGAGAGCATCGTTGATTTGAGTGGGGATGCAAGCCCCACTGACCCGATCAAATTATGCACAAGCCGAGAGGACTGACTCGGGTTGACAAGACCATCTCCACTTCCGAGATTGCCCGCGCATGTCGGACCTGAACTCTTCTCCCCTCGAAAATGCCCACCTCGAACTCGGCGCCCGCTTGGTTCCCTTCGCCGGCTGGAACATGCCTGTTCAGTACAGCTCCATCATCGACGAGCACACCGCGGTGCGTGAGGCCGTTGGCATCTTCGACATCTCCCACATGGGCCAGTTCTTCGTTTCCGGTGAGGGCTCCATGGAGTGGCTCAACGGCATACTCACCAACGACCTCTCCAAGCTCGAGGTTGGCCAGGGCCAATACAGTCTGATGTTGAATGAGAAGGGTGGCGTAATCGACGACCTCATTCTCTACCGCTCCGGCGACCATGACTTCTTCCTCGTGGTCAACGCCTCGATGATTGCCGAGGACTATGCGTGGATGAATGGCCGGCTTCCCGCGGGCGTCACCCTCAAGGACGACAGCCCCAAATGGGCTGGCATGGCCATCCAGGGCCCTCAGGCCGAAGCTGCCTTCGCAGCCGCTGTCCCCGGAGAAACCCTTCCCCCTCGCAATGGCATGGCGACTACCGCTGCAGGCGCCATCGTCTGCCGAACGGGATATACGGGAGAAGACGGCTTCGAATTCTTCTGCCCCGCCGATCAGGCCGAGGACTACTGGAAACGCTTCATGGAGGCCGGCGCCAAGCCCTGTGGCCTCGGCGCTCGCGACACCCTGCGCCTAGAGATGGGCTTCCCCCTCAACGGCAACGACCTCTCCCCAGAGCGCACTCCCATTGAAGCCGGACTCGGCTTCTTCTGCAAACTCGACAAGGGCGACTTCGTCGGCCGTGAGGTACTGGCCAAACAGAAAGAAGAGGGTCTACAGACCAAGCTCACCGCCCTCAAACTGACCAAGCCCGGACCTCCGATTCGAGCCCACTACCCGGTCCAGGATGCCGACGGAAACGTCATCGGCGAACTCGCCAGCGGCGCCCTCTCCCCCTCCCTCAAGGCCGGCATTGGCATGGCCTACCTGCCCATCGAATTCTCCAAGCTGGGCACCGAACTGCAGATCGATGTCCGCGGCCGACAATTTCCCGCCGAAGTCGTGAAAAAGCCTTTCTATAAGAAGGCATAACATTCATTAATTCCCCATCCATGAACGTCCCCACTGATCTCCGCTACTGCACCTCCCACGAATGGGTTCGCCTCGAAGGTGATGTCGCCACCATCGGCATCTCCGACCACGCTCAGAACGAACTGACCGACGTGGTCTTTGTGGAACTCCCCGCCGTGGATCGCGACGTGGATCCCGGTGATCCGACTGCAGTCGTCGAATCGGTCAAAGCCGCGAGTGACATCTACGCACCCGTGGGTGGCCAAGTCGTGGAAGTGAATCCCGACGTCGAAGCCGACCCTTCACTGGTCAACACTGACCCCTACGGCCAAGGCTGGATCTTCAAGCTGAAGGTCAAAGACGCCTCAGCCGTAGAAGGCCTGATGGATGCCGCCGCATACGAGGCGCACATTGGTTAATCAACCATTCACGTCGAGCCACTTGACGATGGCGCGACGGAGTTCGACGAATTCGAACTCACCCTGCTTACTCCAGGCAACCTTACCACCGGGCTCGACCAGCAGGGTCAGCGGAAGCGCACCGCCCCACTTGGGATGGAATGCTTCGGCCAGTTTGTCGGGATTCCCCTTAAAGATGTAGTTGTTGGTGGTGCGACCCTCAGCCTCGACCGACTTCACGGTGCGAGGTGACAGCGCGCAGTGCTGCTTGGTGAGGAACTTGAGGACCTTCTCCTTATCGTCGATGGGATCGAGGCTGATGGTGACCAACTCAACCGGACGATTCTGGAAGCGGCGATAGGTGTCGACCATATCGGGGAACTTGGCCACGCAGGGGCCGCAGGTGGTGGACCAGAAGTTCACGATGCGCAGACGGTTGCCTTTGTGAGAGGCAAGCTCCTTAGCGATATCCTCATCCATCTCCTCAAGCTTCTCTTCGAGCGCTTCCCAACGAGCCTGGTCCTTGGCCACGAACTCCTTCTTAAAGATCCACTTGGTCGAACAACCAAAGGCGCGGGTGGTTTTCTCCTCTACTTCCTTGCCAGCGAGCATGGCGTCGAGGGCCTTAACCACATAGCTCTCGTCCTGAAGCGGACCAA
>CAZIPY010000294.1:0-21521 GCA_964541125.1 uncultured Luteolibacter sp.
CCAGAACCAGAACCAGAACCAGAACCAGAACCAGAACCAGAACCAGAACCAGAACCAGAACCAGAACCAGAACCAGAACCAGAACCAGAACCAGAACAGCCTCTTGTCGCGAAGTTCCAGATCGTTGAACCGCTGCCCGGAGAGTCCGATTCGGAGGATGAGGATTTTGCCGAACCCAAGACTGCCCAGATGCTTGATCCACGTGCGGCAAAAGAGCCCAATTCGCTCGATGAAGAAGACGAGGACAAGCCGAAGACCCTCGTTGACATTCTCAAGAGGAAATTTGGCAGTAAAGACGACTCAAATTCTTAAATAACCCCTTGCGAAATGGGGGTTTATGGGTGCTTATTCCCTCGTCACGAGCTGACACGGTATGAGTAAAAGCACCCAGGAATTCGAGGCCCCCGACAGCATGGCCAAGGCTGCCGCTGCAGCCGATCACTATCAGTCGGAGACCGATGATCTGGTTGGCGATCGGATGGTTCTCAATATGGGGCCCTCCCACCCAGCGACCCACGGCGTGCTGCGCCTGATTCTGGAGCTCGATGGGGAAGTGATCTGCAAGGCGGATCCGGACATCGGTTTCCTGCATCGCGGCGATGAGAAAATCGCTGAGAACATGCACTACAATCAGTTCGTGCCCTACACCGATCGGCTCGATTATCTGGCACCGTTGGCCAACAACGTCGCTTACGCCCATGCCGTTGAAAAACTTCTCGGTTGGGAACTGCCACCGCGCGGTCAGGCCCTGCGTGTGCTCTGCTGCGAGCTGGCGCGAATTTCGTCGCACATGCTCGGGGTTGGTGTTTGTGCGATGGACGTCGGTGCGATGACTGTCTTCCTCTATACCTTCACTGAGCGCGAAAAGATTTACAACATGTGTGAGCAGCTCACCGGAGCCCGCTTTACCACCTCCTACACCCGAGTTGGTGGTCAGTTGCGCGATCTTCCCGAGGGCATGGATGCCACCATCCGCAAGTTCCTCAACGAGTGCGAGACCACCATTGAAGAAGTCTCCAAGCTGCTCGACAAAAATAAGATCTACCTCGATCGCATGGTCGATGTCGGTGTCATCACTGGCGAATCCGCCATCGACTGGGGTATCACTGGCCCCAATCTGCGTGGCTCGGGAGTGGCTCGTGATCTTCGTAAGGACAGCCCTTACCTCGGCTACGAGAACTATGACTTTGATGTGGTGGTGGCTGACGAAGGTGACTGCTACGCCCGTTATCAGGTTCGTATGGAAGAGATGCGCCAGTCCATTCGCATCATCCGTCAGGTGCTCGACACCATGCCCGATGGCCCCGTCAATCTGGCCCACTCCAAGAGCATGCTTCCTGAGAAGGAACGCGTGCTGATGTCGATGGAGGAATTGATTCATCACTTCATCGTTGCCACTCAGGGCATCGACGCCCCGGCTGGTGAGGTCTACTTCGCCGCCGAGAATCCCAAGGGAGAGCTCGGTTTTTACATTCACTCCAAGGGTGGTGGCGTTCCCAATCGCCTGAAGATTCGCAGCCCCTCCTTCTGCAACCTTTCGATCACCTCGAAACTTCTTCCCGGCCATCTAGTGTCGGATATCCCTGCAATTCTCGGCTCGCTTGATTTTGTGATGGGCGAATGCGATCGTTGACGCCAAGATCGCTAAAACCCGCCACAAAACCCTTACAAACCCAAGCAACCATGAAACTTCACCTCATTCTATTGTCCCTTGTTCTCACCGCTCTGCCTAGCTCGGCGGAATTCCGCATGTGGACCAACAATGAAGGCAAGCAAGCCGAACTCGAACTCTATGCCGTCAAAGAGTTCAAGGGTGAAAAATACGGTGAGTTTCGGATGAAGAACGGCAAGACCACCAAGCTCCGCACTTCCCAACTTAGCGACGAAGACGCCAAGGCCCTTCTCGCTTGGAAGCCCAGTGTGTTCGAAGACATTCTTGATGGTAATATGGTGAAGCTCGAAGGCGACAAGTTCGTGACCTACGACGGGCACAAGGTTCCCGGCAAATACTACGTCTTTTACTACACCGCTTACTGGTGCCCTCCTTGTCGTGCCTTCACGCCTTCCTTGGTTAAGTGGTACAACGAAAACAAGAACGACAACTTCGAGCTGGTCCTGATTTCTTCCGATCGCGATGAGGCCTCCATGCTGAAGTATGCCAAGGAAAAGAAGATGGCCTGGCCACAGCTTAAACTCGGCAAATCTCGTGAGTTCAAAGTAGCACACAACCATGGTGTGCGTGGTATTCCCTCACTTATTGTCTGCGACCTTCAGGGCAAGGTGCTCGGCAACTACCGATCCAAGCTCAACGAGTTGACTCAAATGGTCCGCTGAATGGCCGGACCGCTCCCCCCAATCCATGTCCCAATCCTCCCTTCAAGATCTGGTCGCTTCCGAACCGACGCCCGGCAACGCCAAGTTTCCGGCCTTCGAGGTGAATCCTGAAATCGAGGCGGAGGCAGACAAGCGCATTGCCCAGTTTCCTGAGGAGCACAAGCGTTCGGCCGTGCTGCCGCTGCTGCACATCGTTCAGCATCGTTTTGGCTACATTTCGGCCGAGGCTATCGAGTGGGTCGCCGGCAAGTTGGACCTGGAACCGATCAAGGTCTGCGAGGTGGTGACCTTTTATCCCGGTCTGCGTCAATCGGCCCCTGGCAAGTATCACATTCGTGTCTGCCGCACGCTGTCCTGTGCGATGGGTGGTTCCCACGAACTGATGGAGAAGTTCTGCGAACTCACCGGCATCGACCACGGCAAGTTGGATGCGCACCACCAACCCATCGTTGTTTCTCCTTGCGGCAACTACTCGGTTGAATTTGCGGAATGTCTCGCGTCCTGCGGCACTGCTCCGGTCTGCCTCATCAACGACGACTTCCACGAGGGTGTAGCCCCCGATAAGGCTGAAGCCCTGCTGACCCAGTATCCTTCCGAAGACTGATGGCGATTGAATATTCCAAAGCTCCGCATCCGCGTGAGCACCGTTTGATTTTCAAAAACATCGATCGGGTGGGCTGGGACCCATCCATCGACTGCTATCTCAAGGACGGCGGTTACGAGGACCTGAAGACGGCTCTCAAGATGGAGCCGAGCAAGATCACCGATGAGGTCAAGCAGTCCGGCCTGCGTGGCCGTGGTGGTGCCGGTTTCCCTACCGGGATGAAGTGGACCTTCATTCCGCCCAACAACACCAAGCCGGTCTACCTGATTTGCAACTGCGATGAGTCCGAGCCCGGCACCTTCAAGGATCGCTACATCGTCCACCAGGATCCGCATCAGCTCATCGAGGGCATGATCATCTCCAGTTTCGCCGTGGGTGCGAATACTGCCTTCATCTACATGCGCGAGGAATTTCCCGAAGCCGCGATCATTTGCGAAAAGGCCATTGAGGAAGCGAAGGCCAAAGGCTTTCTCGGTAAGGACATCCTCGGTTCCGGTTTTGATCTCGAGATCTATGTGCATCGTGGTGCCGCTGCCTATATCTGCGGTGAGGAAACCGGCTTGATTGAATCGCTCGAAGGCAAGCGACCTTATCCCCGCATCAAACCTCCCTACTTCCCAGCAGCTCTCGGCCTCTACATGTGCCCGACCATCGTCAATAACGTCGAGTCACTGTGCCATGTGAAGCACATCGTGCAGATGGGTGGAGACGAATACGCCAAGCTCGGCAAGCCGCGCAACACCGGCACCCGCATCCTTTGTGTGTCCGGCGACGTCAAGAATCCCGGTTATTTTGAAATCGAAGTCGGCAAGATGACCATGCGTGAACTGCTACATGAGGTCTGCGGTGGACCCAAGGACGGGCGCGAACTCAAGGCGGTGATTCCCGGTGGTTCCTCCTCCAAGATTTTGCGCTGTGATGAGACCTTCAAGATCAAGGGTCCCGACGGCAAGGAAACCGAACTCGATTTCTGGGACATTCCATTGGACTTCGACACGCTCGCAGCCTGTGGGTCGATGGCCGGCTCGGGTGGTGTCATCGTGATGGATGATTCGCGCTCCATGTCTTGGGTGCTCAATAACATCAACGCCTTCTATGCCCACGAGTCCTGTGGCCAGTGTACGCCCTGCCGCGAAGGTTCAACTTGGATGAAGAAAATCACCGACCGCTTGGTCGAGGGCAAGGCCAGCGCCGAGGATCTCGAAACCCTTGAGCAGGTGGCCTATCAAATTGATGGCCGCACCATCTGTGCCTTTGGCGAAGCCTCCTCTTGGCCAGTCGAAGCCATGATCGACAAGTTCCGTGACGAACTCCTCGCCGATACTTGCGACTCCAATGAGGGAGCCGCACTCAATCCGGAAGCCGAAGCTCAGCGTCGTTTCCTGGCCGAATGCGCTGAGTCCTGATTCCCCATGAACGCCTTCGAGCAACAGGAAGGGGCAGGGGAGACTTTGGTGACCGCATGGGTCACCCTCAGCATGCGGGTGTTGCTCGGTGCCTGGTTCCTCTACAGCGGTGGCATCAAGTTGTGGGGCAGCGGTTTGGAGGCCTTTGTCCGCGATGTTGGCAATTATCGCCTGCTGCCGGATGCCTGGGTCGTTCCGGTGGCTTATCTGGTGCCATGGACTGAGGTCATCGCAGGCCTGTTGCTGATGGTGGGAGTTTGCCGCAAGGGTGCCATTCTGGTGATTTTTGGCATGGTGATCGGTTTCATGGTCTTCATTGGCTGGGCTTGGCAGCAGCAGCTCGACATCAGCTGTGGCTGTCAGGGCAGCGGCGAACCCATCAGCTATTGGTTTAAGGCCTTTGAACTACCGGGCTACCTGCTGGTGCTGGCTTGGCTGTGGTGGAAGAACGATCTCAGCCCCTTGGGATCTGGGGAGAAAAAGGAAAACATGGCTTGATTCCCCGCCGTTTGGGGCTAAAAACCCGCCCCCGATCTGATTTCGGGACCTTTTTCCATGTCTGACGACCGCACCCTCAAAGTCGCCCTGCCCAAGGGCAGCCTGCAGGATCCCACCATCGACCTCTTGTCGAAGGCGGGATACGAGGTCTACGTGTCCTCGCGCGGCCTGCGTCCGAGTTCCAACGACCCAGAGCTCGACCTCTACATGATCCGCGCCCAGGAGATCGGCCGCTATCTTGGCCAAGACTTCATCGACTGCGGCATCACCGGTTACGATTGGGTGTATGAGAATGAAGTCGATGTGATCGACCTCGGTGAGTTGCCCTACTCGCGTGCCACCACTCGTCCGACCCGCTGGGTGGTCGTCGTTCCCGAGGACTCGCCGATCAAGACTCCGCAGGATCTTCAGGGCAAGCGCATCGCCACCGAAGGCGTGGGCATTACCAAGCGCTACTTGCGCGAACTTGGCATTGAGGCCGAGGTTGAATTTTCATGGGGCGCCACCGAGGTGAAGGTGCCCGATCTGGTCGATGCCATCGTTGATGTCACCGAGACCGGTTCCTCGATCAAGGCAAACCGCCTGCGTATCGTCGACACCATCCTGACCTCCTTCCCTCACTTCTACTGCAACAAGGAGGCCGCCAAGGATCCTTGGAAGAAGGAGAAGATGGACCGTATCGCATTGCTGCTGAAGGCCGCTCTCGGTGCCCGCGGCAAGGTGGGTCTCAAGATGAACCTTCCCGAAGAGAATCTGGAAAAGGTCCTCGATAAGCTTCCCTCCCTGCGCCGCCCGACCATTTCCCGCCTTTCCGAAGAAGGCTGGGTGGCCGTCGAGACGGTGATTGACGAAATCGTCGTTCGCGACATCATCCCCGAGCTCAAGCTCCTGGGTGCCGAAGGCATCATCGAGTATCCGCTCAATAAAATAGTTCCTTAGCCCTCTGCAATTTTCCTGCCAACACCAACCCCCACACCATCATGGGATCCATCAAGAAACGCCGTAAAACCAAGATCAACAAGCACAAGCGCAAGAAGCGCATGAAGCAGAATCGCCACAAGAAGCGTCTGCGCTACAAGTCCTGATCCGTTTGAGATCAGCGATCTGATGATCTGAAATTTTCAACTGCCAGGGTTCCGTGCACACGGTTCCCTGGCGTTTTTGTGCTCATGAGTCTGCAGGTCCTTCCTCAGTTTAAGGTGATCGACGAGTCGGATGACTGGTTGGTCGTCGACAAGGCGGCGCCGCTCATCGTTCATCCGACCAATCGTAAGGATGAGCCGACACTTCTCGGTGGAGTCGAGCAGTTGTTGTCCTTTGAAATTGAGAACGGTGTCAGGCCAGCTGTGGTCAATCGACTCGACCGTGACACCTCGGGTCTGGTGTTGGTTGCCAAACATCGTGATGCAGCAAGCGAGTTGGGTTCGCTGATGGAGAACCGCGAAATTCACAAGGAATACCTCGCCATCGTCAACGGCTGGCCCGATCGAGATGACTGGCGTTGTGAATTGCCCATTCAGCGTGCCGGGGTGACTGAGGAGTCAAAGATCTGGGTTCGCCAGATCGTTCACCCTGACGGCAAGCCCTGCACCACGAACTTCAAGGTGCTTGAACGCTTCGAACGAGATGGTGAACAGTATGCCCTGATTCATTGTCTGCCCGAAACCGGCCGCATGCATCAGATCCGGGTGCACCTTGCCGAAGGCGGGCATCCCATCGTCGGAGATAAACTGTATTCGGCGGATGGCGAAGAATACATCGAGTGGATGGCCGATGGCTGGACTGAAGCATTGCAGAGTAAGCTGCATCTGCCGCGCCAGGCACTGCACGCCAGCCGGCTACAGTTGTCATGGCAGGGGAGGGAGTATGACTGGCAGACTGAACTGCCACGCGACATGCAGGACTTCATCGATGGGCTGCCCTACTTGGAACCCAAGGCGGTGATCGAATGGAGTCGGCACGATGCCGAGCAGGGTTGATTTGATTCCTGCGTGAGTTCAGGATGCCGTCATGGCCGACCTCAAGGACATCACCACCTTTCTCGATCGTGAGCTGAAGCATGCCGAGATCCAGGACTATCCTGGAGCGATTAACGGCCTCCAGCTCGACAATTCCGGCAAGATCGAGCAGGTCATTGCTGCGGTCGATTCGACCCTGCCCGTCATCGAAAAGGCGGCCGCAATGGGATCGGGCAGCCTACTCATCGTCCACCATGGGATGTTTTGGAATGGTGCCAAACCGGTGACTGGGGCCCTGCACCGTAAGCTGAAGATTGCGATGGAGGCCGATATGGCCATCTATTCGACCCATCTGCCTCTCGATGTGCATCCCCAATGGGGCAACAATGCCCTGCTGGCATCAAAATTGGGGATCGCCGACACCCGGCCGTTCCTCGATTTCAAGGGGTTGGCGGTTGGAGTTCAGGGGGGCTGGAAAGGCTCAGCGGATCAGCTCAAGGCGGATTTGGAGGAGATTTTGGAGGGCCCCGTCCATTGCTGTCCGGCTGGTCCACAAACCATTGAGCGTGTGGGGGTTGTGACTGGAGGCGCCGGCAGTGAAGTTGAGCAGGCTGCGGCCGAGGGGGTGGACGCCTTTATCACTGGAGAGGGGCCACACTGGTCCTATGGCAGCGCCGAGGAGCTCGGTATCCACTTGTTCTATGGCGGGCATTACGCCACTGAGACCTTTGGGGTGAAGGCTCTTGGAGCAGTTCTGGAGGAGGCATTTGGGACCCCTTGGAGCTTCCTTGACCACCCAACGGGCCTTTAAATTCATCTAGGCCATAAGTCACTTGATTTAAGTTGATTGTGACGTAATCCGAGCGTAGAATCGGAAACATTCACATTTCCTTAATGATTCTGCCATAAACCGAGAAAAACCCTTGCGATACGGGGCTTCGAGCGGCTAATATCCACGGCTATGCGGGCATAGCTTAGTGGTAAAGCTCCAGCCTTCCAAGCTGATTACGCGGGTTCGATTCCCGCTGCCCGCTCCATCACCACTCAATATGCTAGACTGTTCCACAGGCTGGCCTAACGGGTGAAACGATCCACAAACCCATGAAAGTTACGACCATTTCCAGTCTCCTTGGAGCACTCGCCATCGCACTGCCAGCTGTTGCGGATCAGGCTGAGCCCCTCACTAAGACGACTAAGGCTGAAGTCCCCGCCAAGGAAAGCTCTCCTCTCCTGACGCAAATTTCCAAACAGATTGAAGCCAAGCCTTCGACTGCTGCAGAGGTCGTTAAGCAGGCGATCATTACTTCCAAAGCCGATGCCGAACTCGTGCTGCAAATCGTCAAGGCTGCCATCCTTGCAGCTCCGGAACAGGCCGAAGCCGTTCGTAAGGTGGCGCTCGCACTCGCTCCAGACGCGCAGAAGGAAATCGAGATCGTGATCCTTTCCGTGCTGAAAGGGGATCAAGTCGCCGCGGCTTCGGACAAGGCCAAGGCCGCCCGCGACCTCGCAAAGAATGCAAGCAACGAGCCTGAAGGCCGTGAACCCGCTAAGAACACCGTTTGGCTGACCAACCGCGGAGCTCTCCAGGAGGGCAACACCGAGCTCAACACCCTTCGCTCCAAGATTCAGAATACCGCGACTAGCCCCAATAAGAATCACAACACCGGCGCAAACGTTCGCGGCGGCACGACCGTGATCATTCGGCCGGATAACACCACATCGGTCGTTCCCTGATTTCAACCGGCTGCGCCGTTCGTTGAAAGCATCGACCAGCTCGTCTCGGTGTTCGTTTCATCAAGGTTCCGTTGCTTCCATCTATCCCTTTTTAAGCCAACCCATTTCATGCATCAAAAACTCACCCTAGGCCTCGCTGGCCTGTTCCTTACCTCTCCCTTGATGGCAGGCGAAGGCCTCTATTCCGTCGGTGCTCAGCCGGAGGATCTCTTGCCTCTCGAGTGGATTGTCGGCACCAAAGCCATTTACGACGACAATACGGCACCCGGAGGTGCTCTCGATGGCGAAGATAGCTCGGCCGTTCTTCCGTACATCGGAGCCAAACTCACCCACCTTACTCCGCAAACCATCATCGATTTGTATGCCGAAGTCGGAATGATGTATTACTTTGATAAGCCGAGTGGTTTGGACGATGAGAGCATCAATAGCCGCATCAGTCTCGATATCTTTCACGATGTGAGTGAGCGAATCACTCTGACCACCCGCAACTTTGTCTCCTACGAGCTCGAGCCCAATTACTCCTACGGCTACGCCTCCTCCCGCCAGAACGAAGAGCACCTTTACTGGAGCACCGATAACAGCATCGACTACAACTGGACCGCTCGTTTTTCCACACGCACTGGTATCCACTATTACGGCACCGAATACGACGAAAGCGATGACCTCAATCGCCAGTCCATCTCCCTCTACAATCAGTTCCGCTATCGGATCAGCCCCCAGACCAGGGCTACAGCGACTTACCGCTACACCGACACAGAGGGTGAAGGTGCCGCCTCCAACAGCACCAATCACTTCATCACCGTCGGTGCCGAGCATCGTCTGAGTCCGAACACCATTGGCCGTGCTCAGGTTGGTGTGCAGATACGCGATGTCGAGGGCGGTGAGAACAGTGCCAATCCCTATGTTGAGGCTTCACTGATTTCTCGAGTGAATAGTCAATTCCTCGTCCGCGGCTTCGTTCGCTACAGTGTGGAAGATTTCGACACCGTGCAAAGAATTGGATTTTCCACGATTGAATATGATGAGCGCCTCACCATGCGACTGGGAGCCAGTGCCTCATACGACATCTCTCCAAAGCTGCAACTCTTCGGAGGTTTGGATTACATCCCGACTTCCTTTGAAAGCGGCCGAGTGGTTTCTGGTCCTCCAATTTCCGTCGGAACCGCAGATGAAGATGTGCTCAACGCCTACATCGGATTTGCGCTGAGAATTACAGAAACCATCGAAGCCAGCTGCAGCTACAATTACACCGACTCCGATTCTGATCTCACTGGCCGTGACTACGACCGTGGCCGCATCAGCATTGGCGTCAATGCCGTCTTCTGACGAGTCATGGGGTATCGATCAGGACGCCCCTGCTGATCAACCCTCCTCACAATTCAGGCTCCCAATGCAGCTGATTGCAATGGGGGCCTTTGTTGACTCAAGGAGCAACACAACGACATCCACCAGACCGAATCTCCAAACATCATGAACCCAGCCAATCACCAAGATCAGAACGAAGCCGCCTTGCACGCGGTGGATTACTGGCAGGTCATCAAGAATCGCTACGGCATCATTCTTCTGACCCTGTTGATGGTCTTTATGACGGCGGCTGTCATCACTTATGTGATGCCACAGAAGTTCGAGAGCAAGGCCACCATGCAGGTCAAGCCACCTGGGATGGGGATGCGACCTTTTGGACAAAATTTCAGTGAAACATCTGGCAAGACCACTCCCCAGTTCTTTGCCACCGAGTTTGAGGTCATCAAGAGCCGCAATTCACTTGAGAAGGTCGTCGACAATTTGAAATTGGAGAAGCACTGGGGTCTGAACAAGGAACAGTGCCTGAGGATTCTCGATAGCATTGTCATGACCGAGAATATTCGCGGCACGGATCTGATTACCATCCGCGTTCGTCACACCGACAAGAAGGATGCGTGCAACATTGCTGAAGAGGTAACCGATGCCTACAAGCAATACCGTACCGAACTGGAGACCAGTGAAGCCGAGAGGCTGATGAAGGAGCTCGACAAGGCCGTTCGGCAACAGGACGACAAGGTGCAGGAACGCAACAAGGCCTTGGCTAGTATCGCTCGCGAGAAGGGCATCATTCCACGAGGCAACGAATTCCTGTTCAACAACCGCGGTTTCGACGATGACTTCGGAGCCAACGAAGCTACGAAGATCTTCCATCAAATCGAGCAGGAGAAGCTGCAGCTCGAAAGTCAGATCGGTAGTCTGCTCAAATACGATGCAGACCAGCTCATGGTATATGCATCGGGGCTCGACCTGCCTGACAACATTATTCGAACACTTTACCCTCAATATCTTGAGCTCAAACGCCACATGGACGGCTTGCGCATCAACGGTCTGGGTAACAAGCACCCCACGGTCCTGGCTGCCAAAGATAATCTCGAGGAGATGAAGCAGCAGCTTGATGAGGGCGTGGTCAATCTCCGGGCCACTCTACAGGCCCAGCTAGAGCTCGCTACCAACCGATTGAAGAAGGTTGAGGCCATCATGAACCAGAGTCGGGAGGAAGCCATTGAGGCGGGTCTGGATGGGCAGGAATATGTGAATGCAAAGCGAGAGTTCGAGCAAGATTTGGAGCTATTGCAGAGTCTCAAGGTCAAACATATTGCCGAAACGATCTCGGGCAAGGTCATCGGTAAAAGCGTAATCGTTCATGACAGACCTGTGGTTTCAGACAATGCGGTCAGTCCTAATCTAACCCTCAATCTCGTTCTTGGTGCCGTGGTCGGCCTGGTCTTCGGGGTTGGTATTGCCTTCTTCCTGGAGTACATCGACACCTCGGTCAAAAGCCTTGAGGACGTGGAGCGCTACCTGCAGGTCCCGGTCCTGGCGGTGGTGCCCAAGGATGTCGGCATTCTGCACTCCCAAAGCGTGGGTAGCCCGGATGCCGAGGCCTATCGAATTCTGCGAACCAACATCGAGTTCAACCGCAAGAACCCAGAAGACAATGCCATCACTGTGGTTTCCGGCGCAGCGGGTGAAGGCAAGTCCACGACTCTGGTCAATCTTGCCTACATCTGTGCTCAGGGTGGCTATACGACACTGATGATCGACGCTGACCTTCGTCGTCCTCGTCTTCACACCTTCTTTGACATCGATAATTCGGTGGGTCTCTCCAACTACCTGACGACCAATCTCGAGCTTGAGGATGTGATTCTCCAAACGCCTATCGAAAACCTCTACTTCATGCCCTCAGGTGTTCTGCCCACAGATGCAGCAGGCATTCTCAACTCGCGCCGTATGTCGGAGCTGATTCAGGACGTGAAACAGCGCTTTGATCTGATCCTTGTCGATAGTCCTCCGATTCTCGGTGTCAGTGACGCCTCAGTGCTCGCAAGTGAGGTGGATCTCACCATGCTGGTGGTTCAACACCGCAAGTTGCCGCGCAACATGCTGATGCGGGTCAAGGCTGCAGTTGAGAATGTGGGCGGTCAGGTAGCTGGTGTGGTGCTCAACAACGTCGATGTCCGCAGCGATAGTCAGTATCAGTATTATACCAGCTACTACACCTACTACTCTCCAAACCAGAGCTCTGCGACCAAGGCTCAGATGCCAAAAGCTGACCTCTCCAAGCCGGCGGCACCGACATCTGCTGCGCAAGATGAGGACC
Organism: uncultured Luteolibacter sp.; assembly: GCA_964541125.1. Taxonomy (GTDB): domain Bacteria; phylum Verrucomicrobiota; class Verrucomicrobiia; order Verrucomicrobiales; family Akkermansiaceae; genus Luteolibacter. Next base: position 12,160 of record CAZIPY010000294.1, read on the forward strand.
TCTATTGATTTTTTCAAATCCCGTTCCAACGTTAACGAAACATGACCCTCCGCAAACTATTCATCGCGCTGCTTGCTTTGTCTTGTCTGGCTGTACCAGCCACGGCTCAAATCAAGGCCGGCAAGGCGATTCAGATCATGGTCGCCGGTGTCCCCGCCGAGGAGACCGCCCGTTTTAAGGTGATGTTCCCAGTTGCTGGCAACGGCATGGTGAACATGCCCTTCATCGGTAAGGTGAGGGCTGCCGGCCGCAAAGCCGAAGACCTCGCTGCCGAATTGGAAAAGCGCTACAAGGAGGCGGAAATTTACACCGATCCCGTGTTTCAGGTCATTGTTAACGATGGTCAAGACATCGACAGGCAACTCGTGGTGGTGGGTGGCTTTGTGCGGAAACCCGGACCGACCCCCTTCTTCGACAACATCACTCTGTGGCAGGCGATTCAAGCTGCCGGTGGAGCCACTGAATTCGGAAGCATGTACAAGGTTGAATTAACCCGGAATGGGAAACTCACCCGCTATGACTGCACCAAGCCAGACAACCAACAGCTTAGACTCAGACCTGGGGATGCGATCAATGTTCCGCAAAAAGGTATCTTCAGGTAGTTCAGTCTTCTGCAGAAATCATCAATCTCTTCACCATGCTTTCCCACCTACCAGGTATGTGCTTCATGAAGTTCCTGCCGATCCTGATTGTTACAGCTCTGGCAGCCGTATCTTTGACCACGTCTAGGGCAGCCGAATTGCCGGCGGACACGCTTGAGGAACTGGCTGACGATCAATTTCAAGTAAGAGAAGTGGCTCAGTTGAAGCTTTTGAACTGGGCTCGCGAGAATGAAGGCAAATCTCCCGGGCTGTTGTTTCAGCATCATCGGGTCAGCAAGGATCCGGAAGTAAAGATTCGCTGCATGGAAGTGCTCAAAGATCTCGCCAAGGATGGATATGCCCAGCACGGTCAGGGATTCATTGGTATCCAGATGCGTGATGAGATGGTCCGGCTGCCGGGCAAGGATGAGCTTCAACCGGCAATCCGCATCACCTTCATTCTCCCTGGCCTGGCGGCGGAAAAGGCCGGTCTGCAAGTCGGAGACCTTCTGATCGGCATCAACGGCAAGACATGGCCATCTCCAGCCACCGATACCATGCGCCAGGAGGTCATGGACATGAAGCCGACCACCAAAATTACCGTCCAGGTGCTCCGTGGCGAAAAGGTGGAGAATGTCGAAGTCACTCTCGTCAAGCGACCTCTGACTGCCGACAACCCAATGTTGGAGCGCATGCCTGGGCGTGCGGCCGAGGCAGAGAAACAGGCCTGGGAGGAATACTTCCAAAAGTGGAAAGAAAGACACGATCCCGGAGCCTGAGCGCTTTGGAATTGTATACATTCTGCTTACATTTTGACCATCGACTTTCCCTGTAGTCGTGGCATCTTGGTGAATCTCTCATTGAGGAATTGAACATGAATCGTTGGATCAGACACATCGCACTCACCGGCTGCCTGGCAGCCAGCATGACCACAGCCAAGGCCGAGGAGGCAGACTTCAACCAGGTCGGCAAGCAGATGGTCATCATGCTGCAGAACAGCCACTTTGCTCGATTGCCCTTCAATGAGGAACTTAGTCAGCGCTTTCTCGAAGATTATCTCAGCGACCTAGATTCCCAACGTCTCTATTTTACCCAGCAAGACATCAACAAATTCACCAAGGCTTATGGCAACCGTCTTCACAGCATTCTGCTCGACGGTGAGTGCCTGCCGGTTGCCACTGAGATTTATGATGTCTTTCGTGAGCGCGTACGTGAGCGGGTGAAGCAGACCAATGAACTGCTGGCCAATGGCGAATTCGATTTCACTAAGAACGAGTCCGTGATGATGAGCCGCAAGGATGCCGAATGGCCCGCCGATGATGTGGAAGCCAAGCGCCTCTGGAAACTTCAGATCAAAGAGGCTGTGCTGTCTGAGATCCTGCGCAAGGAAATGGTTGCCCGTCTGGCCAAGGAGCAGGACAAGGCAGATCCCGGAGAAGGAGACCGCAGTCCTCGTGAGAAGGTGAAGCTTCGCTACAAACGTTTCCTCGCCAGTGTGGAAGATGCCGATGATGAGGATGCGGCCAACTATTTCCTGAGCTCGGTGGCGCGTGCCTACGATCCCCACACCGATTATATGAGTTTCCGCGAAATGAGTCGTTTTCGTGACGGGATGATGAACCAGTTGGTCGGCATCGGAGCTCTACTGCAGGGCGAGGAGGATGGAGCCACCAAGATCAAGGGTATCGTGGTTGGTGGCCCCGCCGACCGTGAGGGAACCCTGTCGCTCAACGATCGTGTGGTTGCCGTTGACTCGCTGAATACCAAGAAGCCTGAGGACATGGTCGATATCATGTTCATGAAGATCGATAAGGTCGTTGATCTGATCCGGGGTAAGGAGGGCACGGAAGTGGCCCTCAAGGTCGAGCCAGCAGGTGGTGCTCCCGGCGAAACCAAGATCATTGTCATTAAGCGAGGCAAGGTTGAGATGAAGGATGAGCAGGCCAGCGCCGAACTCATCGAGATTCGTGGAGAAAAAGGGGAGTCCCGCCGCCTCGGTATCATCACCTTGCCTTCCTTTTATGCCGATTTCGAGCAAGGTAAGGTCAGTTGCGCGCGCGATGTGAAGCGCTTCGTTGAGCGCCTGAAAAAGGAAAAGATCGACGGTCTGGTTATCGACCTTCGAGGCAACGGTGGAGGCTCTCTCGAGGAAGTCCGCCGGATGACTGGCTTCTTCATCGAGCGGGGACCAGTGGTTCAGGTCAAGAATACCCTCGGACAGGTTCAGGTGAAGAACTCAGACAATGGCGGCCCCATTTATGAAGGCCCGATGGTGGTCATGATCGATCGCAGCAGCGCCTCAGCTAGCGAGATTCTCGCAGGTGCTCTGCAGGATGCCAACCGTGCCGTGGTGGTTGGTGAGAGCTCTACCTTCGGCAAGGGAACGGTTCAGCAGCCAATGGACATTGGTCGCATGCTTCCTCTGTTTGCAGCCCGTGACCGTGCTGGCTATCTCAAGGTCACCATCCAGAAGTTCTACCGCCCATCCGGCTCCTCCACCCAACTGGATGGAGTCAGTTCCGACATCGCCCTGCCCAGCATCACCGATGCCCTTGATATGGGTGAAGGGTTCCTGGATCACGCTCTGCGCCACGACCGCATCCGCAAGGCACCAGGCTTCAACCCCCTACCGAAGCAGACTCTCTTTCTTCCGCGCCTCAAGGAACTCAGCTTGAAGCGGGTTTCTGAATGCAAGGACTTCAGCTACACCATCCAAGATGTGATGAAGACCAAGCAACGCGTTGAGCTCAATAAAATGAGCCTCAACAAGGCGGAGCGTGAGCGCGAACTCAAGGAGTCTGATCTGGAGACCAAGCAGCGCAATGATGAGCGCCGCAAACGTTTTGCAGAGATGAACAAGGAGGATCGCAAGCAGATGGACTTCTACCGCTTGACCCTCGACGACCTCGATGCCGACAAGGCGCTGGTGGAGTATGACCCATCCAAAGAGCAGGAGGGATACATGCGTCGAGCCAAGGACGAAACTGCAGATTTGGACGATACACCCGAGTGGCCATCGCTGCTGGATCCGGTGAAGCGTGAGGGTCTGTTCATTCTGAAGGACCTCATCAAGCTGACTGAGGACGCCAAGGTTGCCGGCCTCATCAAGTAAGGGTCCGCTTTTTTCAGGCACATGTCCGGCTCCATTTCCCAGAGCTTGTCAGAGGTGCGGCATTGCATGGCTGCAGCTTGCGAGCGAAGTGGTCGAAGTGCCGAGTCCGTTCGATTGATCGCAGTTTCCAAGACTTTTCCTGCTGAAGCGGTTCTTGAAGCCCACGAGGAAGGTCAGGACTGTTTTGGTGAGAGCCGCCTGCAGGAGGCGCAGCCCAAGCTGGAACAACTTCCTGAAGACTTGGACTGGCATTTCATCGGCCGGGTCCAACGCAACAAGGTGCGCAAGATCCTCCCGTTGTTCGCGACGGTGCATGGCATCGATTCGATGAAGCTGGCCGAGCACACCGATCGGGTGGCTGGAGAGCTGGGCCTCAGGGCCAAGGTGTTTCTTCAGATCAACATCGGCCGAGAGGAATCCAAGGGTGGTTTTGACCCTGATGAGATCGAAGCCATGGCATCGTCGCTGGCCGGGCTTGGCCATCTTTCGATCCAGGGTCTGATGTGCATACCTCCGGCGGGACCTGATCCCGAGTCCGCGAGGCAATGGTTCATTCGCATGCGTGAGCTCAAGGATTGTGTGGCGGACAGATTCGGGGATGAATTCGCCCATCTCAGCATGGGGATGAGTGGAGATTATGAGGTCGCCATTGAAGAGGGTGCGACCATGGTCCGGGTGGGTTCAGCCATCTTTGGTGGTAGAGGCTGACTCAATCGAGTGGACGGCCTGCCACGGCTGGTTCATGATGCGGCATGCCGCTGAAGCTGATGAATGCCGTCGTCATTGGTGACGAACTGGCTCTTTCCTTCGAGGACGGAACGGAGATGTATCATGCGTTGCCGATGCTGCGCCGCGCCTGTCCCTGTGCTGCCTGTCAGGGCGAGCCGGATGCGCTGGGCCGTGTGGTGCGCCCCACCGTGGAATACGGCCCGAAAGCCTTTGAGTTGATTAAATTCGAGCCCGTCGGGGGCTATGCCCTTCAACTGACCTGGGGCGATGGTCATGCCACGGGAATATACAGTTTTGATTATCTCCAACGACTCAGTGATCTTCCCGAGACCTGATCCGACTTCTCATTCCCATTTCCGTTGTGATTTCCTCTCAGGACTCCATTTCCGATCTCAGCCAGTTTGCTGGTAAGGAGGTTCAAGCTTTTGGCGCGGCCGGAATCCACAGGGTGGGGGAGTTGCTCGATCATCTACCGAAACGCCACGAAGACCGCCGCCGCTTTGATGATTTCCCCAATCAACCGACAGCCTCAGCGGTCTGTCTGAAGGGCAGGGTGGTGGATAGCTCGCTGCGTCGCTTCGGCGGCCGGAGTTTTTATGAAGCGGTGGTGATGGACGAATCGGGAGGGGTGTTCGGATCCGGGCGGATCACCTGTCGGTGGTTCAACATGCGCTTCATTCACAAGCTGGTGGCTACAGGTCATGAGGTGGTCGTTTACGGTAAGGTCAAGGATGCGAAAAACCGTCTGGTGATCGATCAGCCGGAGTTCGAGGTGCTGAAAGAGGACGACGAAAGTGCGGGTTGGGTCCATCTTGAGCGAGTGGTTCCCATCTACCGCAATGTGTCTGGGATTCCTCAGCGCCGACTTCGCGAACTCATCTATCAGATGCTCGAGCAGGTGGATCCTGCCTCGGTTGCTGCCCCATTCGAGGTCGTTCCTGATATCACCCGCATGGACGTGCTACGCCGAGCGCATTTCCCTGAGACCTTGGAGGAGGCTCATGAGGCCTGCCGCCATTTTGCCCTCGAGGAGTTCTTTGGCATCCAACTCAACGTAGTGTGGCGCCGCCTTCATCACCGCCAGCGTCACGGCCGGGTGCTCGGTAAGAAGACTGATCTGCTCAAGGACTTCTACCACAGCCTGCCCTTCGATCTCACCGGGGCGCAAAAACGCTCCATCAAGGAGATCATCGAGGATATGCGCAATGAGCGTCCCATGAATCGCCTGCTGCAGGGCGATGTGGGTGCCGGCAAGACCTTCGTTGCCATGGCCGCTATGCTGCTCGCGGTAGACTCGGACTGTCAGGCGGCTCTGATGGCGCCAACCCAGATTCTCGCTGAACAACATTACCTGACCTTCCGTCGCTGGCTCGAGCCTTTGGGTATTCGGGTGGTGTTGAGAACCGGGTCTCGCCAAGAATCCAACCATCTGGAAATGGAGGGTGACGCACAGATGGTCATCGGCACCCATGCGCTACTCTATGATGATGCTCTATTCGCTGATCTCGGCCTGGGGGTGATCGACGAGCAGCACAAGTTTGGGGTTGCCCAGCGTGCGGCTTTGGTGCGTCAGGGAGTCGTTCCCGATGTCCTCGTGATGACTGCCACACCGATTCCACGCACACTCACGATGACACTCTACGGAGATCTCGACGTTTCCCTGCTCGATGAGAAACCGGCGGGGCGCGGTAAAATCATCACCGGACTGCGGATCAAGCCCAAGCAGACGGATGTGACTGCCTTCGTGAAGGACCAACTGGATGAGGGAAGGCAGGCCTACTTGGTCTACCCCTTGGTGGAGGAGAGCGAGAAGCTCAAGGCCGAGTCGGCGATTGAGGCTCATGGGAAATGGAGCAAGCGTCTCCCCAAGCACGAGGTTGGTCTGCTCCACGGCAAATTGAAACCGGAGGAGAAGGAAGCCGTGATGGAACGATTTCGCAAGGGGCAGACTGATGCCCTGGTCGCTACCACGGTGATCGAAGTCGGTGTCGACGTTCCCAATGCCAATGTCATGGTTCTGCATCACGCCGAGCGCTTCGGTCTGGCCCAATTGCACCAGCTGCGCGGCCGCATTGGACGTGGCGATCACAAGAGCTACTGCATTCTGGTGACAGACGGTAAAAGTCCGGAGGCGGTGCAGAAACTCAAAGTGCTGGAAGACAGCTCTGATGGCTTCGTGATCGCTGAAGAGGACCTGAAGCTGCGTGGTCCGGGTGACCTGCTTGGAACGGCCCAAAGTGGGCTGAGTGACATTCGTTTTAGCGAATTTCTCGCCGACACCGCCCTGTTACGTCAGGCGCGTGAACTGGCGGATCGGGTGATGGATGAGGATCCCGAGCTTTCAGGGCCTCATCAGGCCCTGAGATCCCTTATTCTGGATGTTTCTGAGGAGGATCCCCATAGGGATTAGGCTGCAACACGGCCTGCTTTACTCGACCAGCTTGAAGATTTTACCGGAAAGCGAGATCACGTAGAGGTTGCCATCGTTGTCCTCGGCAAAGGAAGAGATGAGGCTGAAGCCGCCTTCAGGCTTCCAATCCTGACTGTGGTTGATGACGTCGGAGGACTTGCCGTCCTTGAGGACGAATGACCAGATGTTGGGTCTCTGGTAGTCCGCGAAGACATAACGGCCCTGCATGGATTTGATGGGACCGCGGTAGACGTAGCCACCAGTGACCGAGACGCCAGCTTTACGGTCGTAGACGTGCACGGGTTCTACATTGTCCTTGGGTTTGGGGCCGCCAACACCCTTGCCTTTGCGGTCAGGTGTCGCGATGAAGCCCTCGCGCAGACGCCAGCCGTAGTTGGCGCCGGCTCCTTGGCCTTTGGGCATCCAGTTGATTTCCTCCCACTGGTTCTGGCCAATGTCGCCAATCCAGAGGTCTCCAGTTTCTCGGTCGAAGGAGCAGCGCCAGGGATTGCGCAGGCCATAGGCCCAGATTTCAGGACGCGCCCCCTTGCGGTTCATGAAAGGGTTGTCCTTGGGGACCTTGTAGCCCTTGGCGGGGGACACATCGATGCGCAGCAGTTTGCCGAGGAGGGTGTCGAGATCTTGACCCAGATTTTTGGGGTCGTTGGCAGAGCCGCCATCTCCACTGCCGATGTAGAGCATGCCGTCCGGACCGAAGTCAATCCAACCGCCGTTGTGGTTGCGGTAGGGCTGGTCGAATTTCAGCAACACCTCTTCACCACCAGGATTGGTGGTCACCTTGTCTTTGGAGACGAAGCGGGAAACCACCGTGCGGTCCTCCTTGTCGTTGTAGTAAACGTAGTAGCGGCCGCTGTCCTTGAAGTCGGAGGCGAAGGCTAGGCCGAGGAGGCCCTGTTCGTTCCCTTTGCGGGTGACGCGGTCGACGATGTCGAGGAAGGGCTTGGAGGAAGTTTTTCCGGTTTTGAGGTCCAGCAGGCGAATGGTTCCAGCCTGCTCCATGACCCAGAGGACTCCACTGGCACCCTTTGGCATGCCGGCCCAAACGGGGCGTTCGAACTTATCGGCGATCTTCTGCAGGCGTGGAGCGGCCGAGCTGATGCTGGCAAGTCCCAGCATGGCAACGGCGCAGAGAGGGGCAAATTTCATCCAAACAGGTTAACCTCCATTTTCCGTGGTGCAAGTTCTCAGCCCTGTCTTGCTTTGATTCGATGGATCTCTATGGTCACCACACTTCCGTGACACCGATCCTGCGAAAACTGCTGGGAATGAACTGGGTGCTCGTGCTGGTGATGTACGGGCTCCTGATCTTCGGTGTGTTCATGATCCAAAGTGCGGCTCGCCACCTGTCGGTTTCGCCGCAGATCATTGAAGAATACGGCAGCTCCGGTCTCTATTACGCCGCCATGCAGAAGCGCTGGATCGTGTTGGGAAGTATCGTCTACTTCGCAGTGGCTCTGGTCGACTACCGCTGGATTCGCTGGCTGGCGATTCCCTTCTATATCGTCAGCCTCGCCCTGATGTGGAAAGCCATGGCGGTGGATGATTCGGTCCATCGGTTGACCCTTCTCGGTATTTCCTTCCAGCCGGCCCAGCTCGGCATCTCCTCGGGAATTATTATGATCGCGGCATTGCTGCACGAGTGTTCTCGCCTGCATCGATGGCTCAATCTGCCCATTGTGCGCATTGCCATCATTGGAGTGCTTTCGGCCATTCCCTTTCTGATGGTGGTCAAGATGGGTGATATGGGTTCTGCCTTGGTCTGGTTGCCGGTCAGTCTGGTGGCCTTGATCGTGGGTGGCGTTCCCTTCCGCTACATGAGCCTGATGGGCCTGATCGGCATCGGCATCCTTCCGTGGTTGTATTTGCTCGTGCTGCCCATGGTTTCCGAACGTGGCCCGGAGCGTATCGGGACTTGGCTCAACATGGTGCAGGGCAAGGAAGTCAACATCAAGGAAGAGGGTTATGCTCCTCACCACATTTCGATGGCGGTCGGCAAGGCGGACTGGAAGGGGACCGGCTGGAATGCCGAGGAGCAACAGGGTTCATTGTTGGCGAAAGGATTCATTCCCAAGGACACCGCGCACAATGACTACATCTTTGCCGTGATTGGGGAGGAACTCGGCTTTCGCGGGAGTCTGGTGCTGATCACGGCTTTTGCTCTCCTTCTGCTTCAGGCCCTGTTTGTGGCCTTCTACAGTCGGGACTTCTGCGGCCGGATTCTCGCCTGTCTGGTCGCCGCCCTCTTCTTCGCCCACGTCTTCGAGAGCATCGGCATGTGCGTGCTGCTGACTCCCATCACCGGTATCCCCATGCCTCTGGTGAGCTATTCGGGCACCTTCGTGGTGATCTGCATGATGCTGCTGGGACTGGTCCAGAGCGTCTGGGTGCACCGCAACAAGGGTCCCAAGGACGATGCTGCGGCCGTTTGATCACTTGCGGTGACGGAGAATTCCGTTTTCGGGGCTTGCCCGGGCAGTGCATGAGGCGTTACACGCGCGGGCGTCATGGC
>CAZIPY010000295.1:0-2118 GCA_964541125.1 uncultured Luteolibacter sp.
CCATCCGGGCAAATGTCTGAGGGCTTAAGATCCTCTTTGCTACGAGCCGCTTCACATACCCGTCAAGCTCGAATTGCAAGTAGCAACCAGCTCGGAATTTCCACCCCCAACCTCCAAAGTCTTGCACAATTTGGATCAAGCACGTTGGCACTTCCACGTCAGAATGCTCAATGGAATTCCAGTGCACCCAGTGACACACCATCCCTTGCTCGACACCCACGAATGAAGGCAGCTCAAAGTCCCTTCACAGCGTCTCACAACAGCATGGGCATTCCCGCGCCCAATTTGATGCGTCTTAGCCGCTCCACTTCCACTCCGGTGCCACAATCTCACAACATTGACAGGACCCAGAACAATCGTTTCGATGCTGGCCCCAGCCTGTCCATGAGTCCCATGATGAGGGCCACCACAAGCGACAGCGCTTCTTCTGGGTCCCGTTGGGACAGTGCTTCTATTTTTGACGGCAGGCTGTCCTCAGAACAGGACGAGGGGAGAAACACCAATTCTTTGGGGAACAGTTTTAGGTCATCCCGGAGTAGGATCGGAAGTTCAGCACCGAACTTGTCTGCCATGAACCGAGTGTACAATGTACCAGAGCCCGGCCCCGCTAATGCAGAGTGGAACGCAAGGTCTTCCTCGCGAAGGAATCGGCAGTCAACGACGAAACATTCGGGGAATGATGAGAACTGTTCCATAGGATTCTCACTCGAATCTATGCTGGATCAAAGTCGTCAACTGGCTGCAAAGGCATTGAACTCCTCCGGCCATTCCAACAAGACGTTTCAGATGGATCAATGGTCGACAATGCGAAGGCTCCCCAGACGCCATCCTAGCAAGTCAAAAAACAAGAAGAAGAAAAGCTCCCGTCGCCGCCACCGCGGTAGCAAGGAAGCGAAGATCCGTCGAAGTAAGACTGACTCGTCTGTGCAGGCTGGAGATACTATGGGACAGCCATCCGATGCACCGCCATGTCCTATTAGGCGCTCTGCCACGGATGAGTCGATAGAATACCGGGAGGAACCCGATGCAGATGCCATGGCTGACTTGGTGAAGGAGGTGACTGACATAATATCTTCGGAACTCGAGAGCCACGCTGCAGCAACGGGCGATTCAGTCGCTCAGGCAGCGGTGAGCCTTGCAGCAATGGAACTCAATCGCGCTACGAGAATGGCATTTCGAAAGGAACGCAGTGACCGGAGCCTTCTCGAACACGAAGACCATGGGCGCGGCCCCGGTTGGGGTTGTTCAGAAACCATTGTGGAGCACAGCGATGACGATGTATCTATGCCGACTCATCACTACTACCATTCGGAAGACGACGACACTATTTCGCGTGACTCTTTCGACTATGAGTACTACGATGATAGCTTGATGAAAGCTCCAAAAAGGTCCACCAGCAACCGGAGCGAGGAACGTAATTCAGACGAGGAGGTGGACGATATTCTTAATTCAATGGCGCCACGCAAAATAACGAAGCCATTGGAGAAGCCTCAACGTCGAGCTAGCATGGATATGCCGAGCGGCGATATGCAGGCCAGCCCTCACAGACGACCAGGAAGCATGGCCATTAGGAAACCGAGACGCAAACCAAGTATGGACCACAAGCAGTCGCAACTCAGTCAATCTACCGTCGTGCAAGATTCTCTTTGGAAACCGAAACGCAAACCGAGTATGGATCACACACAGTCGCAACTCGGCCAACCTACGGTCGTGGAAGACTCTGCCCCAGAAAATTCACCCGCAGCTATCGAGCCGTTGACCCCAGTGCAGAACGAGGCGGCTTCCACGACTGTTCGTAGTGATGTTACGATTCCCCAAGTGGGCTCGTCGTCTCTCAGGAGTCTGAGCCCCGTGACTAGACACGTCCCCGATCTTGGCAGCGAAAGGAGTGCTGGCCTCGTCCCGCACGGAAATAATGTTTCCACAGGTGTGTCAACACCGGGGGCGCTTGGATCTCTTGAACCCAATGTTGGGTTGACGAATGACAGCAGCACTACTTCGAAGTCGTCGACCGCCGTTTCCAGTCTGTTGGGCAATCTGACGAAGCTTCGCGAAAGCAGGAATGGAGCATCGACATCGAAATTGGGCTCGCTGCAGCCCGGTTTTGGTATGATGATC
>CAZIPY010000296.1:0-2220 GCA_964541125.1 uncultured Luteolibacter sp.
AAGACCGTCATCCTCCACGCGGCGTCGCACCGTCAGGGTTTCCCCCATTGCGAATGATTCTCGACTGCTGCCACCCGTAGGTGTCTGGACCGTGTCTCAGTTCCAGTGTGACTGATCGTCCTCTCAGACCAGCTACCCGTCGTTGCCTTGGTGAGCCGTTACCTCACCAACAAGCTGATAGGACGCGAGCCAATCTCGTAGCGACAGCCGAAGCCACCTTTACCCTTGCGGGACTATGGGGTATTAATCCGCCTTTCGGCGGGCTATTCCCCTCTACGAGGCATGTTACTCACGTGTTACTCACCCGTGCGCCACTAGGAATCCTCAAAGCAAGCTCCAAAGATTCCCCGTTCAACTTGCATGTCTTAAACACGCCGCCAGCGTTCGTTCTGAGCCAGAATCAAACTCTCCGTAAAAAACGTATTGCTGTGTTTCCACAGCTAAAATTGACCTCGAAACAAATCTTCAACCCAAAGGCATCCAATCTGCTTCAACCGCACCACCAGGATCCTTTCGAATTCCCGAATAGTGCAGCACACAATTTAACCTATTCCTCTCCACTCGACTTCCTCCGTCCCGAACCAAAACTCAGCTTCTTGCGATGCCTCATCCTGTCCGACCTAGGGGCCGAGCCAATGCTGTAAAAGATCTTCTTCCGAGGGGACTAAAAAGCCGATCGAACCGTCCGAACAAAACCCGCAGGCCGTTCAAAGCTCCGATCGACTCTCGTCTCTCGCGCCGCCCCCGGAGGTGCGGCGGGGGGGAAACTACACGCCAGCCCCCATCGGTCAATACCTTTCGGGACATTTTTTGAACCTTTTCCCAGAACGCTGCGTGGGCCCGGAATCCTGCGGCTTTCGTGCCATCTGGGGCCCAAACGCACCGCTCGCATTGGTTCGGATTCCTTAAGGGAAACCTGATTGAGGGATGGTGAAGCGGGTTCCGAGTGGATCGCTGCGGGTTTTCAGGCTTCGGAGTGATGAATGGCGTAGCGAATGGCCAGAAGCCGGATCGAGACCACCCTCACGGTGGTGCCTCCCAAGGCCAGCTCCTCGGGGGCGCCCAGGGCATCGAGACCGAACAGCGCCAGGCCACCCACCAGGCAGGCGGTGGCGTAGATCTCCTTGCGCAGGATGAGGGGAACTTCATTGCGCAGCACGTCACGGAGCAAACCTCCGAAGGTGGCGCTGATCACTCCCAGCGCCAAAGCGGCCCACCATGGCAGGCCGTGCGCCTGGGCGACACGGATCCCGGTCACCACGAAGAGCCCCAGCCCCAAGGCATCCATGACGGAAACTGCGCGCCGCAACCGGCTCCAGCCCTTCGCTCCAACTACGGCAACTACCGTAGCAACGCCAGCCACCAGGAAATAGACGGGACTCTCAAGAAAGGCCGGAGGAAGATCTCCAATGAGCAGACTCCTCAGCATCCCACCCCCGGTTCCGGTCACGAGGGCCAGCACGAACATCCCGAACCAGTCCATCTCGTTCTGCCGGCCGGCGATTGCCCCCGAAACACAGAAGACAAAGGTGCCAAGGATCTCCCAAAGCTGGAGCATGGGTCAGGACGAGGAAGGCGACGAGGGCTTCTTGTCCTCCTCATTGAGGTCCGACCATCGCTGGCGAGCCAGCTCCTGAAGGTCGGTGACGGCATCCTGCTCATCGACGATCTCGACGCCGACAATGGTTTCCAGCACGTCTTCCAAGGTCACCAGTCCCACGGTCGTCCCGAACTCGTCATGGACGGTCATCATGTGATGCCCCCCGGCAATCAACTGCTGGAACAGCACTTCGACGGTCAGATGCCGGGGAATCGAAGGCAGCGGCCGTTCGAGTTGGGACAGGGAACCCTGCTCTCCCTTGAGGCAGGCATGAAGCGCATCCGCCCGGAGAACAAAGCTCTCGATGTGCTCGGAGTCGTCGCCGATCACGGGAATGCGGGAGTATGGCTGCTCGGCGACCTTCTCCGCGAACTCACAGAGGGGCGTCGACTGAGGAAGCATGAAGATTACCGGCCGCGGCGTCATGATTTCGCCAACCGGAATCTCACCGAGGCGCAGGACATTGCGGACGATCGTGCCTTCGCTCTCCTTGAGGACACCTTCCTTCTCCCCCAATCGGGCCACGGTCAGAAGCTCCTCACGGTGCATCGGTTCGGCATTCGCCTTGCCGAAGGTCAGAAGTCGGGTGATCTGGCGGCAGAACCAGACCAACGGAAAGA
>CAZIPY010000297.1:0-8153 GCA_964541125.1 uncultured Luteolibacter sp.
AAAAACAGTGAGTTAGAAAATACTTTATTTTTCCTGCATTTCTACTTGCCCGTAGAGTGTGTTTCAGTGTACTTCCTTATCACTGTTTGCCCCTACTGTGCCCGTGAGTGAATTTGAACAACGCTACAAAGGCTTCAAGCCGGCGAAGATGGACTCGAAGTATCGAGTTTCCATCCAACCTGCTTGGCGCCCCGAGCAGGGCCGTTCCCTGTTCCTGTTGTTCTCCAAGGAATACGACATGCCGCTGGTGAAGGCGCTCAGTGAGGCGGCCTATGCCGAACGCGTTGAGATCATCAACAGCAGCGACAAGACCCCCGCCGAAAAAGGCAAGATGCTCGGCAAGCTCGCCATGCTCTGCCGCGAGGTGGTGCTCAACGATCAGGGCAAGCTTCTGGTTCCCAAAGATCTCAGTGAGAAGGCCGGCATTGCGGCGGACTCCGAAATCATGCTCGCCGGTCGCGGCACCCATTTCCAGATCTGGAGCAAAACGAACTTCGACAAGGTCCTCGAGATCGAGACCGGTCAGGAGGACGACGACGAGCTCGGGATCTTCTAAGGCCGCCCACCCACCCATTTTTTAAATCAACGACTTTTCAACACACACCAAAACCCCGGTTCCCGCCGACAACACCAAACTCCGGTTCCCCACCACCCACCCAACTCCGGTTCCCAAACCAAAATTTCAGTTCGTGATGTTGTATCACCAATCAACTCTGGCGCCTGATACGGCCCGCTTCACTGCGGGTCCGGCCGCAGCCGCGCAGGCGCCAGGGTTGGTTTCACTTTCCAAACTTTCCCAGTGGGGCAATGCGCAAGGGACGGCGCACGGCTCCACACTATATCGGGATGTCTGCGCCACTTCTGGTTGGTTGCTGGCGCAGCATCCCGGGGACTTTCTGGCTGGGCGTTTGAAGCTTCTAGGGACAGAGCTTCATTCGTCGATTGCTACGATGGTCCGCGCGGCTTCTGGCTGGTTGTCCGCGCGGCCATCGTCATCTCTCCAAGTGAGCGAGTCCGACCCCACGGCTGAAGCCGGCGGGGTCGCTTCGTATCATGCCCCTGTGTTTCCCGCCGAAGTGGTCGAGTGGATGGAGCCTGCCGAAGGCAAGTTCATTATCGACGGAACGCTTGGCGGTGGCGGCCACAGTGAACTGTTTCTCAAGGCCGGTGCGACGGTCATGGGTGTCGATCGCGATCCTGAAGCGCTCGCTCATGCGGGCCAGCGTCTCGCCCCCTATGGCGATCGTTTCAGCACCTGGGAGGGGAATTTCTCCGGTGTGTCCGAGGATGTATCCGTGGCCAAGGCCGACGGCCTCCTGCTCGACCTCGGCGTCTCCTCGCGTCAGCTCGATAGCGCGGAACGTGGATTCTCATTCATGCGCGAAGGTCCTTTGGACATGCGCATGGGTCCGAGTAGTCCACGCACGGCAGCCGATGTCGTCAACGAATGGCCCGAAGATGAGCTGGTTCGGATTCTTCGTGAATACGGTGAGGAGAGAAAAGCTCGTCGCATCGCGGCAGTCATCGTCAAGCGCCGTGCCGACAAGCCCTTCACCACGACTCTCGATCTTGCCGATTGCATTGAGAAGGCCATCGGGCGTCAGGGTCGCATTCATCCAGCCACTCGCGCCTTCCAGGCCATCCGCATGGCGGTCAATGAAGAGCTCGAAAGTTTGCAGCGCACACTCGAAGCCGTGCCCAAGCTGCTCAAACCCGGCGGTCGCCTGTTGGTCATCACCTTCCACAGTCTCGAGGACCGGATGGTGAAGCAATTTCTCAGACAGCGCTCCACCGAATGGATCGACAATCCCGCCTGGCCCGAACCGCGCCGCAATCCCGAACATCAGTTCAAGCTGCTCGCCCGCAAGGCCATCGCTCCGACGGAAGCCGAAGTGAGCGTCAACCCTCGCGCCCGCAGTGCCAAACTGCGTGTCGCCAGCCTGCTCGAACATCAAGTTTCATGAACCGCCGCAAGCAACAGCAAAGCAAGATTTCCGCATGTGCTCTCATCGCGGTGATCCTGACCGTGTCGATCGCTGCGACCGGCGGGGTGATGTATGTGAAATTCAAGAATCGTCAGATTCAAATCACTCGCGAAATCGATGAGATCTCCCGCGATATCGAGCACTGCAGACTTGAGGTTCGCACCATCGACATGCGCACCGATCAGTTGCTCAACCGATACCTCATCCGCAAGCGCCTGGAAGAGCAGCGTTCGCGGCTGCGCCCCATCAATGTTGCGGTGGTTGAAGAGATTCAATTGAAGCCGAAGGAACCCGACAGTGTCGCTTCCGCCGTTCCCTAAATGCCGACGTCCCCCTTTCAAGCCCGTTGTCTAGTGCTGTGCTCGATCTTTATGATCGGGCTCAGTGTGCTTTCGGCTCGTCTGATTCAGATCCAGCTGGTGGACCGTCAGCGTTACGCCGAAAGCTCGGCCAAGGCCTTCCATCGCGAGGAGAAGATCATGGCGATGCGGGGTTGGATCGTGGATCGCAACCAGGAGCCTCTTGCCAAGAGTGTTCCGGTCTCGACGCTCTACGTCGACAAGAACCATTTGCGTGATCCGAAGGTGGTCAGTTACGGCCTCGCCTATCAGGAAGCCAGCGCGGAGAAGGGCTGGGCTGAGCTCGATGACAAGGCACGGGCACGTCGAATTCGTTCACTGCGCGGTGAGATCCTCGCTCATTATCCGCCCGAGGAGATCGTGACCCGTCACTTTGACTTTGCCGTCGGCATTCTTGCTCGTCCGCTGGGTATCAAGCGCGATGATCTGCGTCAGCGTATTGATCAGAGCAAGGGTACTTGGGTGCCGCTGATCAAGGACCTGCCCGAAGATGTTGCAGAGAATCTTCGCCAAGTGGTAGCTGAGAACTGGATCGAGGGCTTCGCCTTCCAAAACTCGATCAAGCGCTGGTACACCACGCCAAACCGGGCTACCCATCTCCTGGGCTACATCAGTGAGGTCGAGAAAATCGACGAAGATGGCCAGCCTGAATACCGCATGGTCGGCCGCTTCGGTGTCGAGCGCACCATGGAAACCTATCTCGCTGGTCGTGATGGTTGGCGCAAGCATCGGCGCGATGCGCGGGGCTTGCTGTTGCCGGGTGATGCCTCAAGCCTGCTGCCTCCACGCGCTGGTCTCAATGTGCAGCTGACCATCGACATGGGCCTTCAATCCATCGCGGAAGAGGAGCTCGAGAAGGGTCTCCGCGAATTCAATTCCAAGAAGGGTGCCGTGGTCATGCTCGATCCCAAGACTGGCGAATTGCTGGCCATGGCGAGCCGACCCCACTTCAATCTCAACAAGCGCGAGAAGATTGTGGAGCATGGCTACAACTACGCGCTGCAGGCGGTCTATGAGCCGGGTTCGACCATCAAGATGGTGGCCGCTGCGGCTGCCATTGATCAGGGTCTGGTGTCTCCGACCAGCATCGTCCACTGCCACTGGGGAAACTATAAGAATGGTCCGGTAACGGTAAAAGATGCTTATCCAAAGGGGGATCTCAGCATCACCGACGTCCTCAAGAAGTCGAACAACATTGGCACCTACAAGATGGGTCTGATGCTCGGCCCAAAGCGCTTCTATCGTTATCTCCACAACTTCGGTTTTGGTAGTAAGACAGGTATCGAGTTGAGTGGTGAGAGCGCAGGTATCGCTCGCAACACCGATAACCCGGTCGACTTTTCCCGAGCTACCTTCGGTTACGCTACCAATGTCACCCCGCTGCAACTGACCGCAGCCTACGGCGCCATCGCGAGCGACGGCATGCTGCGCAAGCCGAGGGTGATCAAGGCCCTGGTCGCCAACGAAGGCAGTGTGTGGCAAGAATTCGAAACCGAGAACGTGCGCCAGGTGGTCAAGCCGCGCACCGCCGAACTCATGCGTCAGGCGCTCAAGACCGTGACGCAAGAAGGCGGCACCGCCATCCGAGCAGCTGTTCCTGGATTCGAGGTTGCTGGAAAGACCGGAACCTGCCGCAAGTATGTCGAAGGTGTCGGTTATCTCGAGGGCCAGTACATCGTGTCCTTCGTTGGCATGATGCCAGCGGATAATCCTGAATTTGTCTGCCTGGTGGTCATCGATGACCCGCAACCCGACGACGAGGAACTCAAGATCTACGGCGGCACCATCGCTGCTCCTATCTTCAGTCGCATCGGCACACGTGCCGCCAGCTATCTCAACCTCGAACCCACCGAAGCCATCGAGCCCGAAGGACCCGTCCTCATCGATGTCGCCGCCAATCCATGACACTGCGTGAACTCATCGCTCCCTTAAAGGGGGCTCTGCTTAACGGTCCTGCCGATCAGGAGATCGCCGCTCTGCGGGTGTCTTCGCGTGACGTGGCTCAGGGAGATGCCTTCATCGCAATCCGGGGAGTCAGTTGTGACGGTCATGAATTCATTGCAGATGCGATCAAGTCTGGAGCCGTTGCCATTGTGGCGGAGGAGACCGCACCTGCCGACCTGGGTGCCGAATTGGCTTGGGTGCAGGTCAAGGACAGCCGACTTGCCGCTGCAGAGATGGCATCGGCCTTTCACGGCAACCCTTCCAGCGAGATTACTCTAGCAGGGGTGACCGGCACCAACGGCAAGACCACGACCACCTTCCTTATTCACCACATCATGAAGACGGTTTGGTATCAGGCCGGCCTGCTTGGAACCATCGTCGTCGATGACGGACTCGCTTCCGAAACTGCTACCCATACCACGCCGGGTGCTCTCGAACTGACCGACTTTCTCGCCCGCATGCGCAACCATGGCTGCCGTGGAGCGGCCTTGGAGGTGTCTTCTCATGGCATTGACCAACAACGAGTTGCGGCGACGAGTTTCGATGCCTGCGTGTTCACCAATCTCAGTCAGGACCACCTCGACTACCACGGTACTCTAGACAATTACTTTCAAGCCAAGGCCGCTTGGTTCGAGGCGCTCGCCGCCGATCCCAAAGGCAAGAAACCCGTGGCGGTGATCAATATGGACGATGCTCGTGGTCTCGAGTTGGCCGACAAGCTCGAGAAGATGGGCATGAAGGTCAGTCGTTACGGATTCGGTGTTCACTGCGACTACCGCGCTAACAATCTGCGTCAGAGTGCGCGTGGCATGGAGTTTGAATTGAGCACACCTTCTAAGCAGTGGCTGGTGCGGGCTCCCTATATCGGTCGCTTCAATGCCTACAACGTGCTTGCCGCCATTACTGCGGTGCAGGCCTGTGGCATCAAGCCGCGCGAAGCGGTCGCCGCCCTCGCCGATGCACCTCAGGTGCCCGGCCGCATGCAGTATGTCGGCAATGCAGGTGGTACGTCGGTCTTCATTGATTACGCCCATACCCCGGATGCCATCGAGAACGCCTGCATGGCGATTAAGGAGCTCGACCCGCGACGCCTGATCACGGTGTTCGGATGTGGTGGAGATCGCGATGCCGGCAAACGACCACTCATGGCGCAAGCCGCGGCACGTCACAGCGAAGCCTTGGTCATTACCTCTGATAATCCACGTTCCGAGGATCCGGATGCCATCATTCGCCAGATCGAAGCCGGCCTCAAGGGAGACGCACACATCTGCATCACCGACCGTGCCGAAGCTATTGAATACGCCATCAAGAATGCCCTCTCCGGTGACATCATCCTGATCGCTGGTAAGGGTCACGAAACTTACCAGGAGTTCGCCACTGAAACCATCGACTTCGATGACCGCAAGGTGGCGTCCAAGGCCCTGCGCGATCGCGCTGAATTCATTTCCCAGAACCGATGAAGCCCCTGACTGCCCAAGAACTGGCTGATGTCCTCGGCGCCGAAGTGATCGGCGACCCGCAGGCTCTGGTGTCGGCAGGGGTGTCCACCGACACCCGCAAACTGGAAGCGGGTTGTGCCTTCTTCGCTTTGCGGGGTGATAATTTTGACGGCGACCAATTTGCGGTAGATGCCCTCCAGGGCGGTGCGATCATCGCCATCGTCCACCAGTGGCAGGGTGGGGAAGTGGCCACAGGCAAAGCGGTGATTGAAGTGAAGGATACGCTACGCTCACTGCAGAAGCTCGCTTGCTGGTGGCGCCGTCAACTCGATCAGCCTGAGGCCTCCCGCCCACCCATGCCAGTGGTTGGCATTACCGGTTCCAACGGCAAGACCAGCACCAAGGATTTCACGTCCGCCGTGCTGGCTCAGCAGTTCAAGGTCTGTGCCACTCAAGGCAATCTCAACAACCACATCGGTGTCCCGCTTTCCGTTCTTTCCGCTACTCCGGAACACGGTGCAGCGGTCTGGGAGATGGGCATGAATCATGCCGGCGAGATCGCTCCACTCTGTGAGATTGCCAAGCCTCGCTACGGCATCATCACCAATATCGGCACCGCCCACATTGAGAACCTCGGTACGCGTGATGCCATCGCTGAAGAGAAGGGTAGTCTCGCCCGGGCGCTTCCCAAGGACGGCATTCTCTTCATTCCTGCTGTCTGCGAATACAACCGCTACTTCCGCGAGCGCTGTCCGGCCAACATCGTCTCGGTTGGCAATGGACGCGGCTTGGTGCGTGCCGAAGAGCCGGTCTTCGAAAGTGACCGCACGATTTTTAAGCTTATCATCGATGGTGTTGGCACTGAGGAAGTCGTGCTGCCAGTGGCGGGGCGTCACATGCTGACCAATGCGCTGCTTGCGGCTGCGGTTGGATGGAAACTCGGACTCGAGATTGATCAGATTGCTACGGGTCTCTCTGAGGCCGTTCTGAGTGGTGGCCGTTTGCGCCGCTATCTCAGTGGTGGTGTGCAGGTGGTGGATGACAGCTACAACGCAAATCCCGAGTCGATGCTTGCCGCCATCGAAACCCTCGAGGACCTGCCGCTCGAAGGAGGGGGTCGCAAGTTCATCGTGCTGGGTCAGATGGCCGAACTTGGGCGTCATGCAGCAGAAGCCCATCTCAAGGTCGGCAAGGCCGCTGCTGAACACGGACTCAAGGTGCTCGCCGTGGGTGATGGTGCCGAGGGTATCGCCGAGGGTGCGGGCAGCGCGCCCTACTTCAAAGATTTCGAGCAGGCCTCGTCCTGGCTCAAAAACGAGGTCCACGACGGTGACGTGGTGCTCTTCAAGGGCAGCCGTGCTGCGGCGGTCGATAAACTGATGAACTCAACCTTCCCAGACAACTAATGCTTCCTCTGATCTACGATTTCTGGCTCCAGGCATTCGAGGCTGAGAAGGCCGCGGGTGAACCCGGTTGGGCTCACATGTGCAAATTTCTCAACCTGTTCCAGTACATCACTTTTCGCGCGGCCGCTGCCGGTCTGCTGGCCTTCATGATTTCCCTGGTCATCGGGCCACGAGTGATTCGCAAGCTGATCTCACTCAAGGTCGGTCAGCCCATTCGTACCGCCGATGAGGTCCACAAGCTCGCCGAATTGCACGGTGGCAAGATTGGAACTCCGACCATGGGTGGAGTGCTGATCCTCGCCGCGGTCGTGATCGCGGTGCTGGTCTGCGGTCGCCCACTCAACCCCTTCGTCGCTGTGTGTGTCTGCACCATGGTGGCCTGTGGGCTGGTGGGCCTTCTCGACGACTACAAGAAGGTCAAGCAACGCAAGTCCGATGGTCTAAGCGCCAAAGCCAAGCTTGCCGGTCAGCTCATCATTGCGGTGGTCGCCGCCAGTTTCATCTACTTCAAGCCTGAGATCTCCGGTTTCGGTGTGGACAACACCGGTCTCAACGAGCCCATCACCGGTTTCCAGCTCGGAGAGGAGCCCATGGGCATCGGTGATATCTGCTTCCCGCTGCTCAAGGTGCCGCTGGTGAAACTTGGAATTCTCGCCATTCCCTTCTTCGTCATCATCATCATCGCCACTTCCAATGCGGTTAATCTGACCGACGGTCTGGATGGTCTCGCGACGGGATGCACCATCAGCACTTCATTGGCCTATGCCTTGCTTGCCTACCTCGCCGGTCACTACTTCATGGGCGTCGAGTATCTGGTGATTCCACACAATCCTCTGATTGGTGAGTTGGCCGTCTACATGATGGCGCTGGCCGGAGCTGCTTTCGGATTCCTCTGGTTTAACTGCCACCCGGCCAAAGTCTTCATGGGTGACACTGGATCGCTGGCCATCGGCGGTGGTCTGGCGACCGCGGCCATCTGCACCAAACAGGAGCTGCTGTTGGTGATCATCGGTGGTGTGT
>CAZIPY010000298.1:0-2316 GCA_964541125.1 uncultured Luteolibacter sp.
AACCAGCTGTCGCCTCTCGCCATAGTCGACTATGGGCATCACGCGTTCCATCAGTCACCGCGCCGAAAGACTTGATCACATCAAAGTCCTCTTTCTCTCCGTCCAGATAGGTCGCAGCATAGGACGCTTCCGCCCTCTCCTGGGTCTGATAGAGTCCCCAATACTGCCCATTCAGATAAAGATGGTAGTAGCGACTCCGGGTATAAGGGCGTCCCATTCGACCCTGCAGATCCCGTGTAAAGACATCCCGCAACATCGTGTTCCGTCCGTCACCCCCGAAAGCCCAGGAGTAGTTCTGGCTGGTTCGAAGATCCAGGTTATCGAACGCATCCGCCCCTTCATCCCCGAACATCGGATAGCGCAATTTCCCATCTCCATATTCCCGACGAAAGAAGAGCCGGAACGAATGCTTGGGATTGTTAGAACTACGACTAAACCCGCCGCGGATCCTCAAGCCCGCATCGATCTGAAATCCCTTGCTGCCGTCCGGATTCAAAAGCTCCAGGGACGCAGGGCGCTCCCAGGCCCGCCCATCGCTACGAGCATGCACGTAAATACCTTGCGCAGCCCCAAAGAGATTACCGACCGGAGTCGTAATGGATAGCGTGGGCACGGCTTTTAACGCTGCTACCACTTCATCACCAGAATGGACTCCACTTACTACATCCGGGTCCATGCCATAGTCGAGCACTTGCCCATTCACCGATCCCTGCGGCCATCCCGATGGTCGCGAACTCTGACGAATGACATCATCAAGGAACAAGTAGCTTACGGTATCCACATTCGTCTCAACGAGCCCCTCCTTGAAAGCTGCCGCTCGCAACGTCGTTGTGCGGGTGATCTCGAGAGGCTCGAAGTAAACATGACCTGACGTCGCCGTAGGAGCCTCACCGTTGGTCGTGAACCGAATCTCGGCTCCCTCGGTCTCCGTCGTGATGGCCACTTCAATCGAACGATCATAGAACCCACGGTCCACGCTGAACTTCGTATCACTTACAAACCCCTCAAAACTAGCACCATTTAAAGCTCCCGGAGTCGCTCGCTCAAGATACCCAACCTCACCGGATTGAACCTCAGAAACCTCAACAGCATCGAGCTCCGGCAGAATGAGCATATCAGAACTGTCACTGCCGACGTTGAGTCCTTGAATCGTCAGGAGATTCGTGCCCTGCTTCAATCGTGGTACGGCTTCGGAAGCATCAAACTCTTGAAAAACCAGCGCGCTTTCGTCGTCGTGATTCTCCGTTGCTTCAGAGGTCCACGTCGGAACCGCTGGTGCATTCTCTGCCGCAACTTGAACACCATTGATCCAGGCAACAAAACCATCGTCATAATTCATGCGAAGCATCAGCTCTGACACAGCCGCTACATCTTCGACCTGAAACGGAACTCGTAGATAAACTGATGTCGCTCTGGCAAACATCTCAGTTTCCAAATCCGCATTCGTCCCAAACAGGGATTGGTAGCCATTCCCTACCTCATACCCGATTCCAGTAGTTACGGATGCCCATGACGCATCGTCGAAATCGACGTCACGCCACGATGTTCCGATGTCCTGGGTTGGAACAAGCGCACGCCCAGTCGCCCCTCTGACAAGAAGGCTAGTCGTTGCACGCCTCCCACTTTGCGCCACTCCATAGGCGACGTTTTCGAACTGCTCTGGATAGGTCGGCGCAAACTCATCGATCACGTTCCCAGATGGATCTGCTAGCGCTAAGTAATCCGTTTCACCCAGGCGAAAGCTCGTGTGCAGCTCGAGTCCTCGCCGGTCTTTGCCCGAGGCAAACACGATGAGAAAGGAACCTGGCGCCATCACCCGGCTAGGAAATGTCCAGCCGGCCGACACATCACCATCACCATCACCATCATCGGTCAAGGTATAGCCTGCGAGTTCAATGGGGGCATCCGTAGGATTGTAGAGTTCAATCCAATCCGGCGTGTTCCCGTCCTCATCAGCCAAACCGCCGCGATTGCTGGTGAGAAACTCGTTGATCACAGGATCCGCAGTGGCCGTGAGACACATGGCGGCCACGAAAAGACAGACATAGAAGACAAATAAACGCATGGGGGTTAAGAACAATCGCTTAGCCGGAGCAGACGTGCAACCCATGCCACCTGCCGTCAGCCAGTCTCGCGACAAGCGGAACAGATCTCTTCACCGCTGTCATTGATACGAAACTCACGGTCAGGTTCCGAAACATCCGTCGCTCCACAGCGATCACACTTGTGAAACGCTTCGGTCTCGGGGAGTTTGGCCCGCTCGAATCGACTCCTCCGCGCAGCCACTTCGCCACGTTGCTTCGCCCCCTTGATCCA
>CAZIPY010000299.1:0-3182 GCA_964541125.1 uncultured Luteolibacter sp.
GTATCTTTTCAATCTCGAGACCGATGCCGAAGAGAAGCATAACCTCATTTCGTCTCACCCCGACCGAGCAGGCGGGTTGAAGCGCAAACTGGAAGGGTGGACCGGGGAACTTTCGCCGCCCGGAATCTGGGCGTTGAAGTCCAAGGCGATGAGCCGGGACGGCAACAAGTTCTTTGACCACTATCTCGACGGCAAGCCAGTGCCGCGACCGGCGACTCCGTCCGCCGCTCCGCCCAAGGCAGCCCCGAAAAAGATGCCTGACGACGCCACCATTTTCAAACAACGCGACCGTGACCAGAATGGCGAGGTGACCTGGGAGGAATTCCTCTCGGGCCGCACTGAGAAGGTCGACATCATCCGAAAGAACTTCGAGCGCCGGGACCTCGACAAGGATGGGACCTGGCAAAAGCAGGAGATCCGCTGATACCTCTCTGCCTCCCCCGGTTGGCTAGAAGGCCCTGAAAAGACCCGATCGAAGAGAACCCAACCCTCGCCCACTCAGGCGAACAGGTTGCGGTCGAGGGTCCGGTATTGAATGGCCTCCAGCACGTGCTGGGTTCCGACATCCTCCGCGCCTTCGAGGTCCGCCAGGGTCCTCGCCACCTTGAGGATTCGATCATGGGCCCGGGCTGAGAAATTGAGCGACTCCATCGCTTGCTCGAGATAGCTCGAACTCTCGGAACTCAAGCGGCAATGGTCCCTGACCTGCCGCGGCCCCATGCTCGCATTGGTTCCGGCCGAAGTGCCTTGGAAACGTGTTGCCTGCACGTCCCTCGCCGCGACAATCCGCTCACGGATGGCGGCCGACCCCTCACCGCTTGAATCCCCGGCAAGCTCCCGATACTCCACGATGGGCACTTCCACATGAAGATCAATGCGATCCAACAAGGGCCCGGAGATCCGCTGCCGGTACATCTCGATCTGTCGCGGCGAACAACGGCATTCTCGCTTACTATCACCATAGTAGCCACATGGACATGGATTCAACGCCGCCACCATCATCGAGCGCGCAGGGAAAGTCAGGGAACCCGCCGCCCTCGAAATCGTCACGTGACCATCCTCCAGAGGCTGACGCATCACTTCGAGCGTCTGACGACGGAACTCCGGGAGTTCATCGAGAAACAACACGCCATGGTGAGCGAGTGAAACCTCTCCCGGCCCGGGATTGGTGCCACCCCCGAGCAGCCCGGCGTCCGAAATCGTGTGATGCGGGGCCCTGAACGGCCGGGTGACCACGAAAGACTGCTTGGGATCGAGCAGACCGGAGATCGACTGGATCTTGGTCACTTCGATCGCCTCCTCCTCACTCATGTCCGGCATGATGGTGGGCAGGCGCTTCGCCAACATCGACTTCCCCGTTCCCGGGGGGCCGACCATCAAGAGATTGTGTCCACCCGCCACCGCGACCTCAAGCGCCCGCTTCACGTGGTGCTGGCCCTTGACCTCATCGAAGTCGACTTCGTAACGACGCTGGCTCTGGAAAAAAGCTTTCCGGTCGATGCGGAGCGGAGCGATCTCCTCCTCTCCCGTCAGGAAACGCCACGCCTGATAGAGATTGCGGATTGGGAACACCTCAATGCCCTCAATCACCGCCGCCTCACTGGCATTGGCCTCGGGCACCAGGACCCGCCGGCGTCCACGGGCCTTCGCCTCAAGGGCAATGGAGAGCACGCCCTTCACCGGTCGCACCGCTCCATCCAAGGCCAACTCGCCCACAATGCAGCAATCCTCCTCCGGCAGCACCACCTCCTCGGAAGCCGAGGCCATTGCCAGAGCAATGGGAAGGTCAAAAGAAGGCCCTTCCTTGCGCAAGTCGGCAGGGGCAAGATTCACGGTCTTGATCCCATCCGCCAAACGCAGTGGAGAATTCGAAATCGCCGAGGTCACCCGCTGCGAGGACTCACGGACCGCCGCATCCGGAAGCCCAACCACAATCACGCTCGGGCTCTCCGAGCCACTAACATTGACCTCGACCTCCACCTCGACGGCATCCACGCCTCGCAGCGCGGCGGAATAGACACGACTAATCATCTGAACAGCTACCACCGTGCGGAGATGTCCTCACGCTGGCAAGCCAAGAATGCGGATCCGCCCGAGCCCACCACCTCGGCCCCCATCGCCGCATGGATGATGACCCGATGCATTCCTTGAGAACCAGACGGGGTCAACCGGGCAGCCCCTTACTCCATTCACTCCCTTGACTATCGTCTGGCCGCCCGGGATACCGGCGGCTATTTCTTCGAGCATCCATGAAGTCCCTCACCACCTTGCTCCCCTTCATCCCACTCCTCATCCTTGGGATTCCCTGCCACGGCGAAGCCAACTCCATCCGCGGCAAGTGGCAGAAACATGTCATCCAGCAGGATATCGCTCCCGGCACCACCGGTCAACCGACCCTGATCAACACCGTTGTCGCCGACGACTTCGACCGCGATGGCGCCATCGACATCCTCGCCTCCTATCAGGGCAAGGTCGTGCTCTACAAGGGACCTCAATGGGAACCCAAGCTGATCATGGCCACGATGCCTGAAGATCGCACCGGTCGCGTCGCCAAGCGTGGCTGCATCCACAGCACCCTGATGGACGTCGACGGCGATGGCGACATGGATTACATCGGCTCCAACCGCATGCTCTTCTGGCTGGAATGCCCGGACCGCCCCTTCGAGCAGGAATGGAAACGCCGCATGATCCATCTGGAAGTGAATGGAGCCCACTGCGTCATCACCGGCGACGTCGATCGTGACGGAAAGCCCGATTTGATCGCCAACTCGTGGCGGGACAGCGACGAGTCCACGCTGCCCAACTCGATCGCCTGGTTCAAGGTGCCGGCGGCCCCCAAAGCAGACCATCTCTGGACACCGCATCTGCTCGCCGATGGCGACGCCCCCGGAAGAAACCACTACCATGGTTTTGCTGACATGAACGGAGATGGCCGAGGCGATGTGTGCAGCGGCGCCCCCCTCGGCGAGTGGTTTGCATGGTGGGAACAACCGGAGGACCCCACCAAGCCCTGGACCAAGCACCTACTGTCCGACGACGATCCCGGCGCGACCAACATCCTGCCGGTCGACCTCAATGGCGACGATCAACTCGACTTTGTCGCAAGTCGCGGTCACGGCGATGGCGTCCTCTGGTATCCGGCACCCGACTACAAGAAGACCGAGATCGATCCCAGCCTGGCC
>CAZIPY010000300.1:0-6600 GCA_964541125.1 uncultured Luteolibacter sp.
CACTGTGACCTTCGCAGCCCCAAGGAGTTCAAGCCCATGATTTCCTCCTTCATGCGTTCTGACCCGGATATTATTCTAATGGGTGAGGTGCGTGACATCGAGTCCGCGGAACTCGCCATTGAGGCCGCAGTGACCGGTCACAAGGTGCTGACCACGATTCACTGCGCCCGAGCATCCCAGATCATCGAACGTTTCGAGCAGTTGGGCATTGAACGCTGGAAAATCGCCCAAACCCTCAAGGCTGCCTGCGCCCAACGCCTGATCAAAACACTCTGCCCCTACTGCAAGGAGGCCATGGATGGCCTCGACGAACACGATCGCTTGACATTCAATCTGGACGAAACGTGGAAGGATGTGCCTTTATTTGCAGCAAAACAGGGTGGCTGCGGGGAATGCCGAAATACGGGCTACAGCGGTCGAACCGCACTTCTAGAAATTATTCCCATCACCCCCAAATATTCTGACATGCTCTCCAAGGGAGAGATGTCGCCATACGAACTGGAAGTGAAAGTTGCAGAGGAAGGGAAACTGCCCAACCTCCGCCGCAATGGCCTGCGACTGCTTCGTGAAGGAAAAACCGACCTTGCTGCCGTCAGCAAGGTCATCGACATGACCTATACCGATGAGTGATTCAGCAACAACCCAACCCGCGGCAAATGCCGGACAGCAAAAAGAGAAGCCAAAGAGTCTTCTCGAACAGCTAACCGCCCCCGGTAAACCGAAGGAATTCAAAAAGAAGGAGCTCGTGGACATGTTCCGCGGTTTGGGGTCCATGATGAAAGCCCAGATCAACACGGCCGACGCTCTCAAGTATTACACTCATGGCCTACCCAACAAAGGCATGGTCGATTGCCTCACCCAGGTGCGTGAGGACATCGCCAACGGCATCAACGTGCATGAGGCCTTCCGCAGATCCGGTCGCTTCAGCGAGACCATCGTCGGCCTGATTCAGGCGGGATCTGACGCCGGCCAGCTCCACCACGCATTCGGAGCACTTGCCGATCGACTCAAAACCGAGCTCTATTTCTCGAAAAAACTTAAAAAGGCCACAGTCACCCCATGCGTCATCATCTGCGTGCTTATTGGTGCCTTCATTGTGTCTCAGGTTAAGATTGTGCCACAGGTTGAAAGCATGCTTGCAG
The DNA here is from genome assembly GCA_964541125.1 of uncultured Luteolibacter sp. Taxonomy (GTDB): domain Bacteria; phylum Verrucomicrobiota; class Verrucomicrobiia; order Verrucomicrobiales; family Akkermansiaceae; genus Luteolibacter. The sequence continues at coordinate 1,143 of CAZIPY010000300.1, forward strand.
GTGTCGGTGGTGAACCCGATGGCATGACCGCCATGTCTTTCAAAGTCAGTCATTTCACTCAGTCTGTCTGGCCCATCGTCGTGCTCACTCTGATTGGGATCGCCGTGATCATCTGGCGCTCGATGAAGGTTCGAAACTTCCTTCTTGGATTTGGCATGGCTAAATGGCGCCTCCTGCGCCTGCTCATCATGAGCATCCGGCAACTCACATTCCTCTCCACCATCAAGCTACTTCACTCCAACGGCATCAACTTGGCAAAATCGATCCGGACCTCCGCCAACAGCGTGAGAACCACCCCATTCTACGAAGAGCTACGTGCAGCAGCAGACAAATATGAGCACTCAGGGGTACCGCTCTCCACGGCCTTTGCCAAATACACATCAGTCGATGATCAGGTTACCCACATGCTGGCCATCGGTGAAAAATCCGCATCACTGGATGCGCAGCTCGAAATGCTTTCTGAAATGTATGAGGAGGAATCCCAGACCCACATGGAAGTCTTCTCTGCAACAGTCAGTTTCGTGGTGCTGATTACCGCCGTCTGTCTCATCGCTGCCGTTTTCATCGGCACCTTCCTGCCCATCTTCCTCATGGGACCGAAGATGATGGAGGCCGTATCTTAAGACCTTGCTGAGAGATTTTCTCCGCACAGACATTCAAAAGCCCTCAACGCACTCCGATGCAACTCACACCACTTGATCGCTGGCTCCGGGAAAAGTTCTCATACGAGACCCACATCCAAGTATTGCGCCTGCCTGAAAGCATCCCCCGTAGCATCAAGGTTGTAGAGCTTCCTGATATCCCCGGCAGGCGCTTCCAATACCTGTTGGTTGGGCAAAAGAACGAACACATCAACAAGTTGATCGATGAACTTAAGGAGTGCGGTCAGATGTATCACATTCAGGTTATTGAGCGTGACTCCATGCTCGGCAAACTGTGCAACCCAAAGGAGCGCTCGATCACCTGGTTTATCATCTCTTGGATCGTCATCATCATCTTTTTCTCGGTCGTCGGATATTGGGTGGCTCAAATCCTCAAGAATCCTGAGATTCAGAAGCATATTCAGGACTCCATCCGCATGATCAAGGGTGAATAATGATTGCAGATGACCGAGAAATATCTTAGATTTCTTAGTTGAATTAACCATTTTACGACCATGAGAAATAGCGACATTTCACACACCCGCCCGCTGTTCGCTCTGAGGCCCGGCGCGACTCTCGTGGAGATGACCGTAGTCCTCCTTTTGATACTCACTCTCCTGGGCATCGGCTCATTCGCTACCGTCAAATTTTCCGAATGGAAGCTGGGGCGTGAGGCTGGCGAATCATTGCGCTCGGTGCATGCCGCCCAGCGCCAGTTCCTTGCTGACCGCCCGACCACTTTGGTTTCCAGCATTACAGCATCTGACCTCGTCCCATATTTGCCCAATGGCATGACGGCCATCCCCACAGTGGAATCTCTGGATGGTGATCAGCTCTCCATCATCGTCAACATCAACCCACCTGTGATCGACGCTGGTGGTGGCACAGTTTATGATCCATCGGGAAGCTCCAGCGATTCCCTCTGGGACATCGGACAATGAAGCTCGCCCTTGCACTCATCGCATCCCTTGCACTTCTTCCCTCTGCCTTAGCCCAAGAGGAGAATTTTCGTCACGTGGGCGATTACCTCCTCAAGTCGCACTTCAAGCTGACTGGATCGAAGGTCACACCAATCCCCATCAAGCCCATCGCATTCCGAGTCTATACGGACGGCGTCACCATCAAGGTAACCACCGAGGATGATGAGAATGCTCACACTAAATTTGAAATCTACCGTTCGGATGGCATCAGCCGCCAGCGCAGCGATGGCGGAGCCCTCGAAATCATTCCCGGAGTCCAAGCCATGAACAAAACGGCGGGCATCCTGAGACATCTTCGCCTGTCTGGCGAATCCATGACCATTACCACCTTCCCTGGAGTGTCGAATCAGACCATCGTCAGTTACTCCGTTGCCGCGGAACCCGTCGAGAAAGTCGACAAGAACCAGTCACCCAAGGACCCTCAACCCTGAGATGAAGCCCATCCCTGCACCATCCAACCCCGAGGAAAGCAGTATTGAAAAATCACCCACGAGTGCTTCCAAACTGCTGAAATCCAACCCATCCCGACCCAACTCGGGCAACCGACGCACAGGCCAAGGAGGCAGCCATGCAGCCTATCCCTGGTTGCTGACTGCCAGCACTGCGGTCGCGGCTCTCTTTGCTTTCCTCTACATCAGCAAACCCGTGTTCAGCTCGAATGCCGATACCACCAAGACCGGCACTCAAGAGCAGGCTGAAGGAGGTTCAGCCGCCGAGACAGAGAACAGCCTACTACCCACGGGAAACCGTCTTCCGGGTGAAGGTGACACTGGTGAAAAAGGTGCCGAGTCTCCCACCAAACTGACCACCTCACCCATTCATGCACGTTACGAGGAAACCAACATGCGTGTGCAGCACATCATGACTGCCACTGCCGCTGATGGATCGGTCACCCGTATTGATCTTGAAGTGCCTGTTCTCTATCAAAGCCGCAACCTTAGATGGACACCCGAGGAAGTTGCGCGTGCCGAAGACCTGATGGTTCAGTTGATGGATTATCAGGACAAATCCAGAAAGCTTCGTTCCCATGGCCAGCAACTACTCGCCGACTGGAATGCCCTGATCGGATCATCCATACCTGCCTCACGTTTAAGAGCCGACAGTCCTTCCATTCCCACCAATCAAAAAGGCGCCATCGTCATCTCCGACTCCTCTGGAGACACCGTCAACGATGCGGTTGAAATCCAACCCAAGGACAAGCCATGAGACTGTTCATTCTAATCACCATCGCTTCGTTTTTTTCTTCTGCTGTGTCGGCGAACGACACATCGACCAGCACCATCGATGCAGCTCTGGAAGCCTTCAACAACCGCGACCGTTCTCAAGAGGATGAGCACCTCGCCCTGTCTTGGGAGAAGCCAGCCGAGGAAAAGCCAACACCAGTCCTCGTGACCGGCAAGAAGCCTGTCGACGATGGCACTCTGGACCTTTCCGAGATCCCGGTCGATCCCGATGCCGCGGAACAACTTCCTCCTGCCGAACCAGAAGCCAAGGGTCTGCGAGTAAGGGTGGAGCCACTTCAGGCAGGTAAAGGCAAGTTTACTCCTGAAAGCGTGCGCTTGCTTCGCCCCTTCCCTGCAAAGCCCCTTCATGAGGCACCCGAAGGGTGGCTACTCGAAGTCTCCAAATCCATGCCTCCCCTTCAGCGCAAGGTGGAAATTGCTCCCGGCAAAGTCATTCCTCTGACCATTCGCCCTCATGTCCTCGTGCCGGATGCCGATAAGGAGCGGATTCTCTCGGTGGCAGAACCCGGATTCGAAGCTTCACTTGGCTATGAACAATCTGATACAGTGTCAGCTGTCTTGTCGGATTCCATCCAACAACTCGACGAAGACCAGCGACGGATTGGCGATGCCATCGACCAGCTCCAGCAGCTGATCATTTCCCTTCCCAAGCCCACTCCCGAAGCAAAACCCGACAGTGCATCGTCCATCCCCGATGCAGGCAACCCCATCCCTGAAAATCCATGAACCCTTCCACCATCCCTGTAAGCTGCAGTCTGGCACTGACCGCTGTCTTGGCGGCCGGGATCAGCCATTGGTGGTCCGTCCGCCAATTCACTGACCTGCTAGAGAACGGTGTGCCCGCTGCTCCGGCCACACTCCCAGAAGCCGAAGATCCAGCCATGCCCAGCGCTCTCGCCTCCAACCAGGCAACCCGCCGCGCGCTTCCCCCTGTGGTTGCCAACAGCAGCAAGGAGCAAAAGGAGTTCTTCTCCGCACTCGTCGATAAGATGAACCAGATGGAAACCCAGAACCGGGATCTCCTCGATCAGCTTGCCGAGACCAATCGGGACATGATGAAGATGCAGTTCCGCTTGGATACCCATTCCGAGTCTTTCCGTCCGCTGCCCGTTGCCGAAGAAAAGCCCTCCATCAGTTTTGGCCAGCCCCAACCAGGCACAAGCATCGACGATAACCCGGGAGTCCTGCCTCCCCGTGCCGAGCCGGTCACGCTGCCATCCTATGAATAAAATCGTGCTCTGGTGCGTTCAAGGGGCATGATCAAACAACTATTCATCCCCCTGTGCGTCCTGATTCTGGGCGTAGAATCGTCCTCCGCTGCTCCGGATTGGAAGAAGGATCTCGGACCCACGAAACCCGGCAAGCACGCCCCCCTGCCACCCGGAAAACTCGAATACACCTTAAGTTGGAAGGGTCTGCTCAACTCAGGCAAACTGGGCTTTGAAATCGGCAAGGTCGGCGCTCACAAACCCGGCGTCATCGTCATTCAGTCCACGGGTAAAAGCATGGGCCCAGGTGGGGTTGTATTTCCCTACAACGGCCATAGTTGGTCAGAAATCAACGTCGACACCCTGCGACCCCGCCTCCTGACCAGCACGGAGACCAAACGAGGCAAAGAGATTAAAACTCGCAACGTTTTCTTCTCCAACCGGGTCACTCATCGTGAAATCAGCCAGTCAAAAAAGGAACACGATATTCAAACCCACATCTTCTCACAGAGCCCGGTTTACGATATCGGTTCGGCCATCCTCTTCATCCGTAGCCAACCCCTGAAGAAGGGTGATGAAATCAAACTCATGATGCACCCTTACGGCAGCCCTTACTTGTTGAACGCCAAAGTATTGGGACGTGAAAAGCTCAATGGTAAGGCAGCCATCAAACTCAGTCTTACCCTCAAGAAAATCGACCCGAAAACCTTCGAGCTCCGGCCCTACAAAAAGATGAAGGAGCCAGCACAGCTATGGTTCTCCGACGACAAGCTGCGCCTCCCGATGGAAGTCCGCAGCAAGGTCTTCATCGGCGACGTTCGGGCCACCCTCAAGGGCTTCAAGAAGTCCTAGCGGGGCATTCTGGGCCCTTTCGAGGCTTTGGAGGGCCTGAAAGCCCCCAATTTCGGGGAAAACAGGCAAAAAAAACCTTGCGCGCCCCGTTCTTCCGTGGTGACCTCCCCGCCCGCCCTGAGAGCTCCCCTCCCGGGCAGGATTCAACCCCCATTTCCCAACGGCCATGGCCTACGCAGTGATCAAAACCGGCGGTAAACAATACCGCGTTCAGGAAGGAACCCGTTTCGATGTCGAAAAGCTCGATGCCGATGTCGATTCCGAAGTGAAGTTCGACGCCCTCATGGTCGGCGAAGGTGAGTCCCTCAAGGTCGGCACCCCCACTGTGGACGGTGCTTCCGTGACCGCCAAAGTCGTCAATCAATACCGCGGCAAGAAAGGCATCGCCTTCAAATTCAAGCGCCGCAAGGGCTACCACAAGACCAAGGGCTACCGCCGCAGTCTCACCACTCTCGAAGTCACCTCCATCGCAGGTTGATTCTTCTGAAACCACTCAACCCACTCTGATCCCATGGCTCATAAGAAAGGACAAG
>CAZIPY010000301.1:0-1813 GCA_964541125.1 uncultured Luteolibacter sp.
CCATGCCATCGAGCACCGACAGCCAATCGCTGCCGGCTCCCCGGTGTTTGCCGCCGAGCAACTCCACCAGATCGCGCATCGAGTCGGCACTCTCGCGGGCCACCAACTCAATTTCCGCCATGTCGCCGCGCATCTGTTTCTCATCGCTCTCGCCTTCCAGGGCAAAGGAGGACATCAGGGCGATGCTCCCGAGATTGGACCCCAGTTCATCGTGGAGGTCACGCGCCAGACGTTCGCGATGGCGCTCACGATCCAGCCGTCGCTGCCGTTTGCCGCGATAACCGATGAAGACCGCACCCACGGCAAGGCAAACGGTGGTGCCAATGCTTCCGTTGATCAGGAAGTGCTCGCCCTGCGCCATCAATTCGTTCCGCCGTAATCCGATCTCATCCAAACGGGCTTCGACCTCGCTCCGGCGCTCCAGGCCCGTGAACCACTCATCGAGCTCGATCAGCCTCCCAGCCCCCGCCTGCCCGTCGGTCAGCCCCTCCGCACCCCAGTCGTCGTCCTCCACACTCTCCGAGGAAATCACCTTCGCTCCGAGGGCCACGTTTCGATCTCCCTCGTAGGCGCGCAATTCACCCAGCGAGAAAAAATACTCGCCCGCATGATCCCGCAATCGGGTTGCGACTACCGAGATGTAGCGCACGGGTGATCCATCGAGGGGCACACACACCAGATTCTGGCCGGGCACGCCGCGTGACTTCTCGGTCTCATCGAGGACCAACTCCTGCTTCCTGAAATCTTCGTCATTCGAGGTGATCACCCCGAACAAGGCGGGGAAGCCAAGGTTGAAGGAACTCGACATGCCCGGCCGCCAGGCCGGAGCCAACTGAATCTCATCGAGCATGAAGGACTCCCCCAGATCCACGACCAGCAGCTTCCGATCGCTTTCCGACTCACCCGCCTCGCTCCGCCAACCGAGCTTGGCCCCCGGCGAAGGGAGCACGGGCAGGCCCAGCGGCATGGCCATGTCGACCAGGTTGCTGGCCAGCCAGGTCGGGCCTTTGTTCCTCGAGCTGGAATACGTCACCTTCTCATTCGTCGCGAGATTCCGGTTTCCCGAAATCACGAGCATCTCGGCGAGGGCGAGCACCTCGCGCCCATTCTCATTCCATGGTTCGGTCGCCGTCAGTCGCACCCGCTCCAGCCGGACACCGGGAGGGCACAAAGCACGCACCGGATAGTAGCCGGGATTGGGAAAATCCGCGGTCGACTCCTCCATCAGGACATGGATCTCCCCTTGATCATCCCATCCCTCGAGGATGAACCCGACCGGAAACCCATAGCCCGGCACCAAACCCTTGGCTCCCTTGCCCAGCATCGGCACCAGCACCACTGAGTCCGCCTCACGGGCCTGTGACAGTCTCACCTCGACCCACGGTTCCTCGTTCTCATCGACTCGACCCGTTTGATAACCACGCCGCACTCCGCTGTTGACCCTGGCCGGCACCGGCAAGGTGTCCAACTCGCCCCCAAGCTGCTCCTTCTCATGATCGAGGGCCTGCAATTCCGGTGTCGCCCAGACAGTCAACCTCTCAATCCATCCGGGCACCCTCGCCTGCACCGGCATTCCCACCACCATCCATGCTGAAATGATGAGTGCCCCGCTGCCAGTCCGTCGCATTCCAAAACCTACCTCTACGAGGCGTTTCCTAGCAATCACGGAGGCACCTCGACCCCCCTCACGAATTTACGTGAGGGCAGCACGCCCAAGCCTTTGAAATCCCGACGAAAACCCAAACCCGCGTGTCCCTGTCAGCTTGTCCGATCCACGCTCCGTCCAGCGCAACTGATATCAACAGGGAAACTG
>CAZIPY010000302.1:0-5497 GCA_964541125.1 uncultured Luteolibacter sp.
TCCTTCTGATCGTCGATGTAGCACTTGGAAGCACCGGTCGCGAGGGCCTTCTCCTCGAGGCCGTCGAGCTCGTCACCCTGTCCGCAGTCCGAACAGTAGGCGATGATCTCGGCATTGTATTTTTCCTTGAGCCAGAGCAGGAGGACGGAGGTGTCGAGACCTCCGGAATAAGCGACGACGATTTTCATACGGCGCGGAGAAAAGCAGAGCCGCGGCTCCCGCGCAAGTGCTTTAGAATGCAGGGCTTAATTCGCCTCACTTGGATTGCTCGAGCATGCGGAGAAGTGGGGCTTCAGCGCGTTTTCTGAGCTCCTCGTCCATTTCCACGGCAGGACTGAGATCGGCCAGGCAGTCGCGCAGCTTCTGCATGGTGTTCATCTTCATATACTGGCAGTCCGCACAGGCGCAGCGGTCCGTGGGGCCGGCGATGAGGTTCTTGTCCGGGGCCTCGCGGCGCAGGCGGTGAAGCATGCCGCTTTCGGTGACCACGATGATGTTGTCGACCGGAGCCTCCTTGCAGTAGGTGACCATCTTCTCGGTCGAGCAGACTTCGTCGGCCAGGAGGCGTACCGCTTGGGTGCATTCCGGGTGGGCCACGACCAGAGCATCGGGATACTCCTCCTTGATCTTGTTGATGGAGTCGCGGGTGAACTCAACATGAACATAGCAATTGCCCTTCCAGAGGTCCATCTTGCGTCCCGTCTGCTCGATCACCCAGGCGCCAAGGTTTTCATCGGGCACAAACAGGATGGGCCGGTCGGCGGGAGCCTGCTCGACGATCTTCACCGCATTGCCGGAGGTGCAGATGACATCGCAGAGGGCCTTCACGCCACCCGAGCAATTGATGTAGGCGATGACGTAGTAGTTCTTGTCGGCGTTATCCTTGAGGAAGGCTTCGAGTTGATCGGCGGGACAGGATTGCTCCAGCGAGCAACCGGCATCTTTGTCCGGCAGGACCACGGTTTTGGAGGGGTTCACGATCTTGGCGGTCTCCGCCATGAAGTGCACGCCGCAGAAAACGATGACGTCCGCTTCGGTCGCCTTGGCCTGGTAGGCGAGACCGAGGGAGTCGCCGACGTAGTCCGCAATCTCCTGAATGTCGCCAGTCTGGTAGTTGTGAGCGAGGATGACCGCATTGCGCTCCTTCTTGAGAGCGAGGATTTCTTCGCGGAGGTCGAGTGAGGTGGCGGACATGGTGGGAACTGGCTACTCCAAGAAGTGGGCGATGGCAACTCTTGGGAATGAGGAAGGTTTGATGGGGAAGGCTTATTCCTTCTCGTCCTTGGAGATCATTTCGATCATGCCGCTGTGCCTGGCGCCGGGCTTGACCACCAGCGAGGTGGTGCGAACCAGGCCGTGGAGCTGAGCACGCTTTTCGAGAGTGACCGAACCACTGCAAGAGATCTGGCCGTGCACTTCGCCATCAATGCGGGCAGTCTCGGCCTTGACCGGATTGAGGAACTCGACCTTGGCACCTCTCTCGATGCGCAGGTTGCGACAGACCACGGTGCCGATGATCTTGCCATGGCTGCGGATGATGAGGTCGCCTGAGCAATCCACAGAGCCGGCGAGCTCACCCATCACGGTGAGGTGGTGGCATTTAACGGTCGCCCCAGAGATGCTGCCCTTTTTGAGAATTTTGACGTCGCCGCGGGTCTGAATGCGGCGGTTGTGGGCGTAATCAATGTCGTAGTCCTCCAGGCTGATGTAGCTGCCACACTTCGGACATTGGCTGGATTGGGCGTCTCCCAGCACGGTGAAGGAGGCATCGCATTCGAAGCAGGTGATCTGGCGGGGAGGCCTGCCTGGTTTGACCATTTTCAACCAGAAGGGGCGGGCATCGCTCGGCTCCGTGCTCTGGCGGTTGCTGGCGGAATAGGATTCGACTCGGGGTTGGTTGAGCTCGTCTTCCTTGATCTCCTCTTCCTTACGGGTGCGGGTGAAGGGCGAGGCGTAGGACTTTTGCTTGATGCTGCCGCCATCGGTTTCGACCACCTCTTCCTTGCGAGTGCGGACCGGAGGGCCGGTTTCCGCCTTTTTGATGGGCTCATCGCCCTCTACGGGTTCTTTACGAACGCGGATGGGAGGGCTGGGTTCCTGCTTGGGTTCGGCCGGTTCGTCTTCGACAGACTCCTTACGCACCCGGATGGGAGGAGTAGGCTCCTTTTTTTCGACAACGGGCTCGTCCTCGACGGGTTCCTTGCGGACCCGGGCAAAGGGAACGACCTTCTTGCCCTGTGTGACGGCTTCGCCGTTGACGATCTTGAAGTTGATCTGACAAGCACGACAGACACTGGACACCGCCATGGCAGGTTCCATCTGCCGATGTCCGCACTCGGGGCAGGTGACTTCGATGCGGTTGCGCTTCGGATCCGCGGCCATAGACCGTCAATCAGCCCTCGGTTTCGGTACCGGCGAGGGTGCCTTGCTCGACTTCCTCATCTTCAGCTGCTTCGGGCTCGGGTTCCGGCTCGGGTTCGGGCTCCGGTTCTGGCGCAGCGGCCTGAGCTGGGCTGCCGACGGTGGATTTGCCGACGAAGATGGCACCAGCTTCGATGGCGAGAGTCTGGGCAACGACATCACCGATGACTTCGGCGGTGCTCTTGATATCGATGCGGTTGGCGGCGCTCAGATTGCCATGAATTTTGCCGTAGACGACGATATTGCCGGTGTAGATCTCGGTGGTCGCCGTATCATTAAAAAAGATGGTGAGGCTGCCGGCAGAGGAGATTTCACCCTCAATCTTGCCGTCGACCAGCAGATCGTCCGTGAATTTGACATTACCTTTGATGTCGACATCCGAGCTGAGGACGTTGCGGGTGGCGCCGCCTGAACGTGAGGAACGGGAAGACGAGCTGTAACTCGATTCAGAACTCACCGGTGCTTCCGGGGCTGGAGCTTCGGAATGAGCGGATGCGGAACCGGTGGTTTCGCCTTGGTCTTGGCCGATGACTTTCTTGAACACGGTATTTGAGTGTGGTGATGGGTGGGGAATGTCAAACGGATACGCGGCGGTATCCGTTATTATTGCTCGTTAGATGGTTTTTCCTTCGGCTTGTTTTCTTCAGCTGTGGCGTCTTGGCCGAGGATTGCACCCACGGCGGCTCCGATCTGAGCTCCCTGGGTGGGATCGTCATTGCTGCTGGTGGAATCAGCTCCCGGCTTGGGGGCTTCGGGCTTAGTTTCCTCAGGCTTAGGAGCGGGTGTCTCGTCGGGTTTGGGAGTAGGAGTTTCTCCAGATTCAGGAGTGGGAGTCGGGGTGGGAGCCGGAGTAGGTTCGGGCTCGGGTGCGGGGATCTCGGTGGGAGGCACGGCGCCGAGGTCGCTAAGACGGCCAATTGCGGTGGAGATGAAATTGCTGTCAGAGAACTCTGCTTTCACACGCTCGTAGGAGGCTTTGGCCTTGTCGTTGTCTCCGGCGGCTGCGGCGATGTCACCCAAGCTGATCAGGGCGTAGGCTGCGAGGTGGCGGGTGTCCGGGTCGTCAACCAGATCCTCGAACATGGGCGCGGCTTCGTCGCTCTTGCCCTGCACCATGAGTTTGGAGGCAAGGCTGGCCTTGGCGGTGGCGCTGGCGGGATGATCCGGCTCGTCGGCGAGGAAGGACTTGAGCGTAGCGATGGATGCTTCGCGGTCATCGTTGGTCCATTGAGTTTCGGCGAGAAGGATCTTGGCGCTCTTGGCTGCCTTGGTGCCGTCGTGATCGCTGATCATCTTCTCAAGCTCGTCGGCATTCATGGCATCGAGCATGCTGGCGCCGGCAGTCTCCTGCTTGCCCTTCTCGATGCCACGCATGACCACGAAGGCGGCAGCGCCGAGGGCAATGAGGATGGCGACGATCAGAAGGAGCTTCTGGTTGTTTTCCAGAAACTCTTCGAATTTGGAGGGTCCGTGGGTGATTTCCGCAAGCGGAGTGGAGGAGTCGGATGGGGTGTCGGACATGGTAAAACGGTCTTGGGGGGCCGAATCAAAGCGGCGCAGCCGCCGAAATCAATGCGGAAGTCCGAAATCTGACGGGAAAATCGCCATTTTGTTCGTGTTTCCAAGACCCAATGCCAAAAGACCTCACCGGGACGGGTTGTTTTGAATGTATTCAACTAGGCTTCGCAGTTGATGGGGTTTCGGGTGAGGACGATGCATTCCATCGTTCTTTCTCGGTCAAGGATCTCAATCCACTCCCTCGAAACGCCTTGGACTGCCTCGTCCTCACCTCGACCGTCCCGGTAATTTCTTTTGGCAATGGGTCTGCAAGGCCCTAAAGATCCTGCATGGCGAGATACCTCTACGTGGTGGCCGGAGAGCATAGTGGCGATGCCCACGGTGCCGGTCTGCTCGAATCTCTCGCAAAACAGGTGGATGATCTGAAGGTCCGAGGGGTAGGAGGAGCCCAAATGTCCGAGATTACTGGTGGAGGTGTCCGCGACTGGGTTGAGGACGCCGCGGTGATGGGCGTGGTCGAGGTGCTCAAGCGCTACGGCTGGTTCAAGGAGCAGTTCCACAAGATGCTGCAGGAGGTGCGGGAGATGAAGCCCGAGGTCTTGCTGCTGATCGATTATCCCGGTTTCAATCTGCGCTTTGCCAAGGCGGTGCGTGCTGCGCTACCCAACATTCGCATCGTTTATTACGTCAGTCCTCAGGTGTGGGCCTGGAATAAGAGGCGCATCCCGAAGATGGCCAAGCTACTCGATCAGATGATCTGCCTCTTTCCCTTTGAGGTGGAGCTCTACGAAAATTCCGGTCTGAAAAGCACCTTTGTGGGGCATCCATTGGTGGATGAACTCGAAGAAAAGAGAGAGGATGTGCACCGCGACGAACTATTGGTCGGTCTATTTCCCGGCAGTCGTGAACGCGAGGTCGCCAGTCTGTTGCCGATGATGTTGGAGGCGGCTAAACGATTGCGCGACAAAAGGTCTGATTTGCGATTTGAAGTGCCCGCGGCATCCGAAAAACTGGCGACGCAGATTCACAACCTGATTGAGGAGGCTGAAGTCGACGATTGGGTGGAAGTGACCATCGGTCAAAGTCACTCCTTGATGCAGCGTGCCTGCTGCGGCGTGCTCGCAAGTGGTACGGCGACTCTGGAAGCTGCCTACTACGGTTTGCCCTATTGCTTGGTCTATAAGGTGGCGCCTGTGACCTACTGCATCGCCAAGCTGGTGGTGAAGATTGAGTTCATTGGCATCGTCAATATTCTCGCTAAGGAGAAGGTGGTGGAGGAGTTCATCCAGGGAGATGCCTCGCCCGAGAATGTGGGGGAGTGCATGTGGGAATTGCTGGACGATCCCGCCAAGCGTGAGTCCATGCAGCTCAAGTTGGCCGAGACTTCCAAGTTGTTGGGTGAGCCCGGTTCTCATGCACGGGTGGCCGATGTCGTCGCTGAATCCTTTCTGAACTGCCCGCCGCAAGATCTGGCCGAAAACGAGATCTTCAAACCATGAGTGAATCCACCAAGTCAGCGGATGATGAGGTCAAGGCTCCCTCGGTTGCCGACAAGGTG
>CAZIPY010000303.1:0-4865 GCA_964541125.1 uncultured Luteolibacter sp.
GGCCCTGCTCGGCTCGGGCTTCGATCCTGGCGTCACCAACATCTTCACCGCTTGGGCGCTCAAGCACCACTTCGATGAGATCCACACCCTCGACATCATTGACGTCAATGGTGGCGATCACGGCCAGGCCTTCGCCACCAACTTCAACCCCGAGATCAACATCCGTGAAGTGACCGCGGCCTGCCGCCACTGGGAAGACGGACAGTTTGTGGAAACGCCTGCGATGTCTCTACACCAAGCCTTCACCTGCCCCGAGGAAGTCGGCAATTACGAGATCTACCGCATGTATCACGAGGAACTCGAATCACTCACCAAACACATCCCCACCATCAAGCGTGCACAGCTCTGGATGAGCGTCTCGCCCAACTACCTCAAGCATCTGGAAGTCCTTCAGAATGTGGGCATGACGCGGATCGATCCTGTCACCTACAACGGCCAGGAGATCATTCCCCTGCAGTTCCTCAAGGCCGTCCTGCCCGACCCTGGCGATCTCGGCAAAACCACCCAAGGTCGCACCTGCATCGGCAACGTGATGACTGGTATCAAAGACGGCAAGGAGAAGGCTCTCTACGTCTACAACATCTGCGACCACGAGGCCTGCTTCGCTGAAGTCGGCTCACAGGCCATCTCCTACACCACGGGTGTACCGACCATGATTGGCGCCAAACAGATGCTTACCGGTGGCTGGAACAAACCGGGTGTGTGGAACATGGAGCAGCACGATCCCGATGGCTTCATGGCCGACCTCAACGAGCATGGCCTGCCATGGAAGGCAGTTGAGTTGGATGTGAAAGCGGCTGCCAAGTTGAGCGTGGTTTGATATAAAACCGGCAGGGACGCATCTCCGAGGCGTCCGGAAGCCATCAGGCCGATGGATTATCGATGGGCTCTCAGGTTGGGCTGAAAATAGCTTGGCCTGACACACTCCGACCACCTCAGAAATATTACTATCGTTGTAATTTATATATGATTATGATGATCATTCCTTATGGGAAATAATTTTGTGAGGAAAAATCGAGCTCACATCCACTCTCCCCCAAAAGGCATCAACCGAAATGCTTCATTTTTCATCACGATCAATTGCAAGAGAAGAGGCTACAATCAATTAGCTACAGAAAAAGTCTTTCAATGCATCCGCGATGCATGCGGCCATTACGCTTCGAGCAAGAAATGGCTCCCCGAAATCTTCCTGTTGATGCCTGATCACATTCACGCCAATGCCTCTTTCTCATGGGGAAATGATAATCAAATGAGTGCGCTCATCCGTAATTTCAAGAGATACACCGCAAGGGCATGCAGCATCGAGTGGCAGCGAGATTATTTTGACCATCGTATTCGCTCAGAATCAGACCATCAGCAAAAATGGGCCTATATCACACAGAATCCTGTTCGTGCAGGACTGGTCGATCATGCCGATGATTGGGCTTATATGTGGAAACCCTCTTCATAATAAATTTCGCGTGAGCGGCTCTCAATGGCAGGGACGCATCTCCGAGGCGTCCGGAAGCGGCCAGGCCTGTGGATTCCCGATGAGCTTGGTGAGTTGACTGAAAATCAATTGGCCTGACACGTTCCGGTCATCTCGGAGAGATGACCCTGCCAGATGCGTCCCTGCCATTTCATCTGGCGACGAAATCCAACAAATTCAAATCTCACTTGCTTTAAGCGTGCTGCCGATCATTCTCCACGCCGTCGCCGGGAAGCCCCGGTGAACAGTGATGCGCCTAACAGGCCTCACGATACGTGATGATCGAAACCAGCGAGCAGCTTAAACATTTCCTCGATTCCGCAGCCCAGAAGTATGGCGACGCGCCCTGCGCAGTCGACACCGAGGCCGACAGTCTCCACCGCTATTCGGAGTCCTTGTGTCTGGTTCAATTCGCCATCGGCAAGGAGATCGAACTCATTGATCCTCTGGCAGTTGAAAACCTCAAGCCGCTGATGGATTTCCTCCACGGACGCATCGTTTGGATGCATGGAGCGGACTACGACATGACCATGTTCAAGCGCGAGTTCAGCGACATTCCCGACGTGGTCTACGACACTCAAATCGGCGCCCGCCTGTTGGGTCTTCGACAGTTCGGCCTCGGCAATCTGGTGGAGCATTACTTTGACGTGGTCCTTCCCAAGACCTCCCAAAAAGCCGACTGGGGCAAGCGACCCTTGTCCGAGAAAATGGTCACCTACGCCCTCGACGACGTCCGCTACTTGATCGAAATGGGCGACACCATCATCAACCAACTCAAGGAGCTCGGCCGCTTCGAGTGGTTTCTTGAGAGCTGCGACGACGCCCGCACCAAGGTGCTAGAGCGCAGTGGAGAGCGTGAAGACCCCTGGCGTATCTCAGGCTCCGGCAAGCTCAGCCCCAAGGGCCTGGCCTACCTGCGCGCCCTCTGGCATTGGCGCGACGAAGAGGCTAAGGCCTGGGATCGCCCCACCTTCATGGTCTGTGGCAACAAGCAGCTGATCTCCTGGTGCCTTGATTTCTGCGATGGCAAGAACGCCAAGCTGCCCAATCACTACCGCCCAGGTCGCCGCAAGCGCTTCGAGCAGGCCGTGGCCTCCGCCAGGTCCCTGCAGGAGTCCGAATGGCCTCAGCGTGCGAAGGGCAAACGCTCGCGCCGACCCAAAGATTTCGACACCAAATTGGACGCTCTGATGGGCGGCCGCAACAAGGTTGCGGAAGAGCTCGACATCGATCCTTCGCTGATCGCTCCGCGAGCCACTCTGGAAGCCATCGCAGGAGGCCAAGAAGACGCGGTCGAGATGCTCCTCAATTGGCAGAAAAATCTGCTCGATTTGGGCTGATTTTAGGCCTGATTTTTCCCCATCCTTCGCATCCGGGAACGATGCTGTTTTGGAGAAGTTTTTAAAATTTGTAAGTCACTTGTTTTCAGTGGATTACAAAGCCGATTTTGGGACGAAAAAAAGCTAAGTTTTCCGAAGAACTTGCTTGTCGGAAACCCCTATATTTCAGACCCTTTGGGCCACCTTATGTCCGACGCAAATCAAGAGCCTGAAGAGGCCCCGCTAGACTCCGAAAACAGCGACGAAACTGCCCCCGAAAACGCGCCTGAAACTGATCCTAAAATCAGTGGTCAAAACAACCCCGAGGAGGAGGCCAATACCAGCGTCGGCGGCGAGCAAGAATACGGTGCCGAACAGATCGACAAACTCGAAGGTCTGGAGGCCGTCCGCAAGCGCCCCGGAATGTACATTGGCGACCCCGACGCCCGCGGTCTTCACCACTGCGTGTTCGAGGTTCTGGACAACTCCATTGACGAGCACCTCGCCGGTTTCTGTTCGGTGGTCAAAATCAACATCCACGTCGATGGCTCCATCAGCATCGAAGACAACGGCCGCGGCATTCCCGTGGACGTCCACCCCAAGTTCGGCATCCCAGCCGTCGAACTCGTGCTCACCAGTCTCCACGCCGGTGGCAAGTTCGGCCATGGCGCCTACAAATACTCCGGCGGTCTGCACGGTGTGGGCGCGAAGTGCGTGAACGCCCTCTCCGACTGGTTCCGCGCCGAAGTGAAGCGCGACGGCAAGGTCCACTCCATCACCTTCGAGCGCGGCGTGACCACCAAGCCGCTGGAAGTCATCGGCGAAGTTCCCGCCGACGTGACCGGTACCGGCGTCACCTTCTTCCCCGATGCCACGATCTTCACCGACACCATCGTCTTTGAATTTGATCGTCTCGCCAAACGTCTGCGCGAACTCGCCTTCCTCAATCCCGGCCTGACCATCGAGCTCGAAGACGAGCGTCCCGAGTCAGCCAAGAAGGAAAGCTTCTACTACGCCAAGGGCATCGAGGAGTTCGTCGTCCAACTCGGTGAGAACAAGACCCTGGTCCATCCCGATCCCGTCATCCTCAAGGGCAAGCGCAAGGTCGAGATCGACTACGATGGCAAGACCATGGAGGACGACGTCTTCGCCGACGTGGTGTTCCAATACAACGACTCCTATCAGGATCAGATCCTCTGTTACGCCAACTCCATTCCCAATGCCGATGGCGGCACTCACCTCACTGGTTTTCGCGGTGCGCTCACCCGCTCCATCAACCAGTACGCCAAGGCCAACAAAATCCTCAAGGACAAGGACCCTGCCCTCAGCGGTGACGACGTCCGCGAAGGCATCGTCTGTGTGATTTCGGTGAAGATGCCCAACCCGCGCTTCAGTTCGCAGACCAAGGACAAGCTGGTGAACGTGGAGATCGAGGGTGTCGTCAGCTCCATCGTCTACGAGGGCCTGCAGAACTACTTCGAGGAGAACCCCAACCTCGCCAAGACCATCATCGACAAGGCGGTGAATGCAGCACGCGCCCGCGAAGCCGCCCGCAAGGCACGCGAGACCGTGCGCAAATCGGTCCTGTCGGGCGGTGGCCTTCCCGGTAAGCTCGCCGACTGCTCCGAGCGCGATCCTGCGAAGTCCGAGATCTACATTGTTGAGGGTGACTCCGCAGGCGGCTCGGCCAAATCGGGTCGCAACCGCACCACCCAGGCCATCCTCCCGCTTCGAGGTAAGGTCATCAACGTGGAGAAGGCCCGTCTGCACAAGGCGCTTCAGAACAAGGAAATCCAAGCCATGATCACCGCGCTCGGCGCCGGTATTGGTGAAGGCGAGCAAGAGGGTGCCTTCAACATCGAGAAGGTGCGCTACCACAAGGTCATCATCATGACGGATGCCGACGTCGACGGTTCTCACATCCGCACCCTGCTCCTCACCTTCTTCTGCCGCCACATGCCCGAACTGGTGAAGGCTGGCTACCTCTACATCGCGCAACCGCCCCTCTACAAGGTGACGCGCAAGAAGCGCGAGGAGTACGTCGCCGACGATGCCGCGCTCAACGAGATCCTCATCGC
>CAZIPY010000304.1:0-2576 GCA_964541125.1 uncultured Luteolibacter sp.
ATTAGGCAAGGAACCAACCCGCGGCGCAACCATCAGAATCTTCACGCGGGGACGATCCCCGGGGGCCTTGACGTGAACATCCAATTTGAAGCGGGCCGCCCAGTCCACCAAGCCGGTCGGAGGCTCTCCCCACTTTCGGCCAAAAGGCGGCTCAACTTTCCCAGCGCCGGGCGGCCTGACCGCCTGGCCATCCCCTGCAACCGAGCACAGAAGCAGCAGACCAAACGCTAGAAACCTCATCCTCCATGAAGACTAACCGCTCAATGGCCAAGTTCAAGCCGGGCCTTGTCCGCTTCCAAAACGGCAGCGTTCTCCTCGAAGCAGTGACCGCCCTCGTTCTCTTGTCGGTCGCTGGCCTCGCCCTCCTCAAAGGCTCTCTCAACACACTGGCCCCGAGGCAATGGACCCTGATTCAAAATATCACCGACGCTCACCTGACCTATGAGCAGGCCTATGCAGAACGCATCCCTTTCGAAGAATTGACCACCAGCGGATCTCCCTGGCCGGTCTACCCCGCTAAATCCTCAGTTACCCAGATCCTCGGCACCCTCCCTGGAGGCTCAGAGGTGAGCGGAACGGTCATCCGTACCCGCATCGCCGATTCCAACAACCTGCCGGTTCATGGAGGCAGCGGAACCAGCCTGACCAATCCTGCCGAGATGCAGGTCTGGCAGGTCAGAACCGTCCTTCTCTATGAAATTGGAGGACGGGATTACGTCAAGACCCGCAACTCGGTCCGCTCCCAATGAAGACAGAAAGCTACAAAGCCACCCTTCCCTCTCGCCCCCGGGGTTTCACCCTGATCGAGATGTCCACCGCCATGATCGTGGCGATCACGATCAGTGGAATCATGATGGCTCTTCTGCAGCAGCAGATCTCCTTCCACCGCGTCATGCGGGCTCAGAACTTCCTCGTGGAGGAAGCGCCGCAAATCAACCACACGATCACTAGTGTCCTCGCTCAAGCAGACGCCTACCGTATTCACCTCGACCTCACCGATGCAGTTTCGGACACCAATGCCGTAACTGCCGACGGCAAGACTCTCGTCCTCGGCTTCCTCGAAGCTGATGGCAGCCAGAGGTTCGGCATCATCTCTTTCGAGAGCTCCGTCGACAGCACCTACCTCGGCTACTACAACCTCGATCCCGCCTCTCCATTTGGCGGAGAAGGCAACCCGGACTGGATCATTTCCCACCAGGTCACCGACGCCACCTTCTTTGTCGAGAATGGCGTCTTTCGCATGCAACTCACCGGCCCGTCCGGAGAAACCATCACTTACTCAGGAACCCCCCGCTTATGAATACCCGTCACATCCCCAATTCCCGTCACCGGGGCTACATATCCGTCATGGCGGTCGCCGGCCTCAGCACGGTTCTGCTCCTCGTTCTCCTCTCCGCCTACCGCTTCTCTGTACAATCCCAGGAAGTTCAGCGCCGGGCCCAAATCCGCATCGACTACAACCAGCGCGAGCAGGCCATTCTCCGTTCGGTCCTCAACATCGGCCCAAACCGCGGCATGATCGCCATGATGGAGGATTCCGCGAACGACACGTCCTACCGGAACAAGACCCGCTGGCGCTGGGTCTTCGAAGACGCCTTCAATCAAGCCGTCAGCGAAGAAGCCCTGTCCAGCACCACTGCGAACATCCTGGGGGTCCCTGACAACGCAACTTCGGGCAACACCGGGGACGGAGACCAGGGACACGTGCGGAATGTCGTCACCCCGATCGGGTCGCGCCGAACAGGCGACTTCCTGATCACGGCCGGCATCAACGGGATCGAAAACCTGATCGGGGCCGGATATCCCGAATCGCTCACCTCTTCCCACGCCCTCACCTACGATGAAGATGACAACATCTATGTGACGAACGAGAAGACCTATGGTGGGGGAGAGCGATTCAAGGTCATCCCCTATCCGGACATCCACTTCGGCTACACCGGCCAGGACCAGACCTTCGTCGCCAAGCGCAACTGGTGGGCCTTCACCCTCGCCCTTGGCTACAACTCCGCAGACCAGACCTCGATCAACTACCGCAGCAAAAACTACGTCCTCTCGATCTACGAGGTCCCCTCCCAACTCGCGCTGGGAAGCAACGCCAAAACCTACTTTGGCCAGTTCAAAGACGGCACCGACTGGGCCAATATCAACATCCAGGGCAGCATCTTTGCCGCCAAGGGCGTTACCGAAGGCACCTCGGTCTTTGATCGCATCTCCACCCGCGAGGGGTTGGCCCTTGGATCAGGTTCAACCGTGGGAGGAGTCAGCCGCGACGACTTCAGCGGCAACCTCCAGTCGAGGGAAGAATACGAAGCTGCCAACGCTTCCTTCTACCCTCTCTCCAGCTCATCGGATTCGGGCCTTGTCGCATTCATTCCCATCGACATGGGCAATGATGCCTTTGATGACCTCACCAATACCACCGACAACAACCGCGTCTCTCCCACCGGTTGGAATGAATACAGCCGGCCCGCCATGCAGACCGTGATGAAGCTGCGTGTTGAAGACGTCGTCAGCTCCAGCGACCAAACCCCGATCCAGATCTCCTTTACCTACAAGGTGGCGGGACTGGATACCAC
>CAZIPY010000305.1:0-3512 GCA_964541125.1 uncultured Luteolibacter sp.
AATACGACCTCAACTACATTGGTCTCGACGGCAACATTGCCTGCTTGGTCAACGGTGCCGGTCTTGCCATGGCGACCATGGACATCATCAAGCACTACGGTGGTGACCCGGCCAACTTCCTCGACGTGGGCGGTGGCGCGACCAAGGAACAGGTTTCCGCGGCCTTTAAGATCATCCTCGGTGACCCCAACGTGAAGGGTATCCTGATCAACATCTTCGGTGGCATCATGGACTGCAATGTGATTGCAGAGGGTGTCGTCGCTGCTGCCAAGGAGACCGGCCTGCCCATCCCGCTGGTCGTTCGCCTCGAAGGCAACAACGTCGAAGCTGGCAAGGCTACCCTCGCCGCCAGCGACATCGACATCATCGCCGGCGATACCATGGCCGATGCAGCCCAGAAGATCGTCGCTGCTGTTTCCTAAATCCTCAGAACCTTAACACTACTTCAGAAAGACTTTTCCCATGGCTATTCTCATCGACGAAAACACCAAGGTTCTCATCCAAGGCATCACCGGCGGCTTCGGCGGCCGTCACGCCTCTCTCTCCCTCGACTACGGCACCCAAGTGGTGGCCGGTGTCACTCCCGGCAAGGGCGGACAGAAGTTCGAGGACAAAGTGCCCATCTTTGACACCGTTTCCCAAGCCGTGAACGAAACCGGCGCCACCGCTTCCGCGGTCTTTGTGCCCCCGCCGTTCGCTGCCGACGCCATTCTCGAGTCGGTCGACGCCGGCGTGGATCTCGTGGTTGCCATTACCGAGGGCATCCCCGTGATGGACATGATGCGCGTGAAGGAAGCCATGAAGGGCTCCAAGACCCGCCTCGTGGGCCCCAACTGCCCCGGTCTGGTGACTCCCGGTCACGGTGAAAACAGCCACGGCGGTTGCCGCATCGGTATTGCTCCCGGTTACATTCACAAGCGCGGTAACGTTGGCGTGGTCTCCCGCTCCGGCACTCTGACTTACGAGGCCGTGTATCAGCTCACTTCGCTTGGCTACGGTCAGAGCACCTGTGTGGGCATCGGTGGTGACCCCATCAACGGCACTTCGCACTTGGACGTGCTCAAGATGTTCAACGACGACCCCGAAACCGAAGCCATCATCATGATCGGTGAAATTGGCGGCAACGCCGAGGCCGAGGCCGCTCGCTGGGCCAAGGACAACTGCAAGAAGCCCATCGCTGGTTTCATCGCGGGTGCCACCGCGCCTCCAGGACGCCGCATGGGCCACGCCGGCGCCATCGTCGGTGGTGCCGAAGACACTGCGGACGCCAAGAAGAAGATTCTGGCGGAATGTGGCATCGCGGTTGCCGAGACCCCGAGCGACATGGCCACGGCTCTCCTCGAAAAGTGGGGTAAGTAAGACTTCCAATCTACCTTCAGCGTCCGTTCGGTTCTCCGGACGGGCGTTTTTTGTTGGGCCTGAGAGGGTGATCCGCTCAGTTTCGTATCACCAACTATCCTCCTTCGCCAAGGCTTCGGAGGACAAGTGATCCACTCACATCATGAGACACCATATCGTTTACTGTATTCTTTTGGTTTCCGCTCTGTGCCTCCACGCGGAGAAGAAGCCCAACATCATTCTGATGATGGCCGATGACCAAGGCTGGGGAGACACCGGCTATAACGGTCACGAGTTTGTTCAGACGCCGCATCTGGATGCCATGTCCAAGGTGGGACATACCTTCGACCGCTTCTATGCCGCCGCTCCGGTCTGCTCTCCCACCCGGGCGAGCGTATTCACCGGTCGTTCGCCCAATCGTAGTCGCGTGTTGGCATGGGGCCACTACGTCCATCCCAAGGAAGAGACCCTGGCCAAAGTGCTGAAAGACAATGGTTACGTGACCGGCATGTTTGGCAAGTTCCACATTGGTTCCGCCCAGCCCGACTCGCCCTGCAATCCGGGAGCGATGGGTTTTGATGAGTGGAAGATCGGCCTCAACTTCTTCGACATGGATCCCCACCTCAGCCACAACGGCACTGTGGTGCCGCGCAAGGGCAAGGGTACCGAGTTGCTGATGGACGACACCATCGAGTTCCTTAAGAAGCATCATAAGGGGGACAAGCCCATGTTCGCTGTGGCCTGGTTTCCGTCACCCCACGACCCCTTCGGTGAAGTGCCGGACGGTCCCAGCCTTTACGACGGCAAGAAACACGCCGGCTACTATCGTGAGATCACGTTGCTCGATCAACAAGTGGGTCGACTGCGTTCGGCGCTGCGCGAACTCAAGATCGAGGACAACACCATCGTTTGGTATTGCAGCGACAACGGTGGACTGGTGGATGAAACCGCCGGAGGTCGCAAGAAGAAGGGTAGTATCTACGAAGGTGGCCTGCGCGTGCCCGCCATCATCGAGTGGCCGGGCTCTCCCATCGGTCCCTTCAAGGGTCGTAGTAAGGCGCCCGTTACCACCTGCGACATCTTTCCAACTCTGATGTCGTTGGCAGGCATCGCATGGGAGCCCAAGCACGTCGTGGACGGCCGCAAGGCGGACAAGATCATCGCCGGCAATGTCGACGAGCGCGCCAATCCCATCGGCTTCTGGTACGTCGGTGGTCGAGGAGTGAGTACGTGGAGCGACAAGATTCTCATCGAGCTCTACAAGAGACAGGAGGCGGGTGCTCCCAAACCTCTCATGCCCGAACGCATGACCGGTGGCGTGCACGAAATGCCTCAGTGGAAGGAGGGTCATGCTGCAGGTCACGCGGCTTGGCTCGTTTGGCCGTGGAAACTTCACCGCATCAAGGGGGAGACCTACGAACTCTACAACTTGGCCGATGACCCCGAAGAGGCCAAGGACCTCTCCAAGGATCCCGCGCATGCCAAGCAATTGGAAACCATGAAGACCGGATTGGATCGCTGGATGCAGTCAGTCACCGACAGCTACAACGGGAAGAATTACCCATGAAACTGCTCACTCTTATTTCATTTCTATGCGTCTTGGCGCTTGCCGGAGCCAAGCAACCCAACGTCGTTATCTTCCTGAGCGACGATCAAGGCTGGGGCGACTTCTCCTACACCGGTAACCCCATCCTCAAGACGCCCAACATTGATTCCTTGGCCAAGGATGGGGTGTTCTTGAAGCATTTCTACGTCCAGCCCGTCTGCTCGCCAACGCGTGCCGAGATGCTCACCGGCCGCTGGTTTTCCCGCTTGGGCGTCTACAGCACCTCACGGGGTGGTGAGCGCATGAATGTGGGGGAAAAGACCATCGCCGATCACTTCAAGGCAGCGGGCTACGCGACCGGTGCCTTTGGTAAGTGGCACAACGGCACGCAGTGGCCCTACCATCCCAATGCCCGTGGCTTCGATGAGTTCTACGGCTTCGCTTCCGGCCACTGGGGCTACTATTTCAGCCCCATGCTCGAGCACAACAGCCAGATCGTGAAGGGTGAGGGCTACGTCATTGACGACTTCACCACCAAGGCCATCGAGTTCATGGAGACCAACAAGGATAAGCCCTTCCTTTGTTATCTGCCCTACTGCACGCCGCATTCACCCATGCAGGTGCCCGA
>CAZIPY010000306.1:0-1773 GCA_964541125.1 uncultured Luteolibacter sp.
ACGCAGACCAGGACGGAAAACACACCGCCGACAATGGTGTAAACGATGATTTGAGGCAGACCCACTTTGGTGAGTCCAAAAACCTCCTTCATGCTGCGCAGGCGAATCCACTCGACGATGGCGTGCACCATCATGAGAACAAAAACGTAGATCCCGAGATTGAAGAGGAGCACTCCGTATCCCGGAGTCGCATCCCCCGGCGCACTTTCCTGTTCCACTCCCGCAGCCGAAACCAACAGGAACGGACCCATCAAAAACATGATGGCAGGAAAGAACATCAATCCGAGATCGTAGACGTCCCAGTGAGGCGTCGACGGAATCGGGTTGGCGGACTGACGACGAATCACCGCGTAGAGCGTCACCCCGATCGCGAGTGCGATCAGGGTAATGATCTCGATGTCCAGCAGGACGTGCTTCGCCGCGAGTTCTTCCATTCAATCAACGGTCGCGGCACAGCGTAGGCGCGACCCTGTCACTACACTTTAACGGAAGGCAGCTTCCAGATGTCGTCCGCGTATTCCTGGATGGTGCGGTCACTGGAGAACTTGCCGACGCGGGCTGTATTGAGAATTGCCATCTTGGCCCAACCGGCCTTGTCGCGATAAGCCTTGTCGACTTCGCCCTGAGCTTCCACGTAGGCCTTGTAATCGGCCAGCGCGAGGTAGGCATCACCGCCATCAAGCAAAGTGTGACGAATGCCGTCAAAGGAGCCCTTCGGGGCAAAGTAGTCAGATGTGAGCCAGTCAATCACGGCGCGAAGCTCTTCGTCCGCCCAGTAGTAATCGATCGAGCAGTAACCTTCTTTCCAGAGGGCTTCCACTTCGTCGACGGTGAGGCCGAAGATGAAGATGTTCTCATCACCGACTTCCTCCTTAATTTCGACGTTGGCACCGTCTAGCGTACCGAGAGTAAGTGAACCATTGAGAGCCAGCTTCATGTTACCAGTTCCGGAGGCTTCTTTACCGGCAGTGGAAATCTGCTCGGAGATATCGGCTGCCGGGATGATGACCTCAGCCGCACTGACACCGTAGTTCGGAATGAACGCGACCTTGAGCTTGTCTCCAATGCGCGGGTCGTTGTTGATCTTTTCACCAACCGCGTTGATCGCGTGGATGATCTCCTTAGCGAGGGTGTATCCGGGAGCCGCCTTGGCTCCGAAGACAAAGACACGCGGCACGACATCAAGATCCGGATCCTGGATGAGTCGACGATACTGTGTCAGGATATTGAGCAGATTGAGGTGCTGACGCTTGTATTCGTGGAGACGCTTGATCTGCACATCGAACAGCGCATTCGGGTTCACCTCGATACCGCAGCGTTCCTTGATCAGGGCAGCCAGCTTGACCTTGTTGTTGAGCTTCACCTGCATGAACGCCTCCTGGAAGGCAGGATCATCGGCAAACTGGGCGAGGCCCTGGAGCTTGTCGAGATCACCGGGCCAGTCGCTGCCGATCTTGGTGTCGATCAGGGCAGAGAGTTCCTGGTTACAAGCCTTGAGCCAGCGGCGCGGAGTGATGCCGTTGGTCTTGTTCTGGATCTTGCCGGGATAGAGCTCGTCGAAATCGCGGAAGAGATGCTTCTTGAGCAGCTGCGTGTGCAGCGCCGCAACACCGTTGGTGGTGTGAGAACCAATCACCGCGAGGTAAGCCATGCGGATCATCTTGGGAGAGCCTTCCTCGATGATGGAGAGAGCACGCTTCTTGTGGTTGTCTCCGGGCCACTTGGCCTCGACCACGTCTTCGAGGAAACGCTTGTTGATCTCGAAGATGATCT
>CAZIPY010000307.1:0-5435 GCA_964541125.1 uncultured Luteolibacter sp.
GCCCGGCACGTCGCGATTCTTCGGGGAGAAGACAATGATCTCACCGACCCGCGCAGAGAGCTTGGGAACCTTCAAACGGATCTTGTTCGGCCCAATCCGATCAGCGGCGACGCCGTTGCCCACCCGATAGCGGTCCTTCGCCATGAAGGCGGTCTCTTGCTTGACCGGATCAAAGGCAAGCAGGCTGCCATAAGGGTAGGGAATTTCTCCGCTGGTCACTGTGGTGGCAGGGCCATTGCTCTTCTTGCCATTGGTGAAGACCAGTACGCCATTGCGGATCTCGTAGGGATACTCGGATGAGATCTCGAGGTCGACATGCTTGGGGGTGACTGCAAGGACCTTGCCTTCCGAATGGAAGGGCCGGCTGAAGTCGACGCTGAAGTTGCGCAGCTTCACTTCACTCGACGCGCTGATCAGGAAGGGCACGGTGTATCCGTGAAAGACGAAGGTTGCGCCACCTCCGTCGATCTCCAGTTCCTCCATGCCCTTCAGCGGAAAGGCGATGCGTTTGAGGCCTTCGTCATT
Source organism: uncultured Luteolibacter sp. (assembly GCA_964541125.1). Classification (GTDB taxonomy): domain Bacteria; phylum Verrucomicrobiota; class Verrucomicrobiia; order Verrucomicrobiales; family Akkermansiaceae; genus Luteolibacter. The sequence goes on from CAZIPY010000307.1 coordinate 526, forward strand.
GTTGCTGACGAACAGGTATTCCTCGTAGGCGCGCTCGGGGTAGAAATCATAGCGGCCGGGCGCGAAAGTGATCTTCGAGCCTTTGCCTTCGCGGACGGCTTCCAACGCAGCCCGCACCGAGGGAGTCGTGTCGCTACCATCGGTTTTGGCACCAAAGTCAGCCATGTTGAGGCTGCTGGCCTTGGCCAGAATCAACGGTGTGCTCGAAAGGATCGCCGCCATGAGGACTCCGTGAAGAGGGCGGGTTGAAGGTCGATTGAGGAGCTGGTTCATGAGAGAGATGTGTGCTTCAAGAGATGATACTTGGCCACCGTGGATCGGGTCATTGAACTTTCGGGGCGTTCTCCGGGACTTTTGCGGCACGTCGCGCTATCGTGCCCCCGAATCACGGACGCCGGAGCGCTTGCGGAATTCTCCGGGGGTGATGCCAATCTTCTTCTTAAACAATCGGCTCATGTATTCGGGATGTTCGAAGCCCGATTTCTCCGCCACTTCGGAAATGGGGAGGTCCGACTCTGCAAGCAATCGGCACACCCGGTCCAACTGGACCCGGAGGATCTCCGCCTTGGGGGACTTACCGAGCAGTTGCGAGAAGCGCCGTTCCAAAACGCTCCGCGAGAGAGGAACCGCCTTGAGCAGTGCGCCGACGTCAAGACCTTGGCAGGCATGCTCACGAATGTACTTCAGCGCGGTGGCAATGTGGGGATCGTCGATGGCGAGCACGTCCGTGGATTGCCGGGCCATCACGCCCATGGGATCGACTAAGATGGATGACGACTCGGCAGTGCCCCCCGCCATGAGCTTCGCCAACAGTGCGGCTGACTCGAAGCCAATCTGCTGGGTGTTGAGAACGACACTCGACAGGGGAAGGTCCGACAGCTCGCAGAAGATTTCATCGCGATCGACGCCGATGACAGCGACTTCGTCCGGTACATCCACATCCACCTTGCGGCAGCAGGTGAGCACCTGTCGCCCGCGGGCATCATTGCATGCCATGATGCCACAGGGTTTCGGGAGGCTTCGCAGCCACTCCATCAGGTCTCGCTCTTGATCCGCTCCGGACGCTTGATCGGTCAAGGAGGAAGCGGGCTCGAGCCGTGAGCCTTCAAAGACGGCACTCTTGAAGCCTTCTTCCTCAACCCGTTGTTCGAAGCTCTCCCGCCGAAGGTCAGACCAGTCCATCCCTTCGTAGCCACAGAACGCGAAGTGATGAAATCCGCGTTCCAGCAGATGCTCGGCGGCGAGTCTGCCAACGGCGTCCTCATCCGAACGAATCCTCAGGAAATCCGCACCCGGAAGGTTGCCGCTCAGATCGATCACCGGGGCACCCGTCGCCTTGACGGCCTCGGCCATTTCTGAATTCGAGACCCGCGCGATGATGCCGTCCCATTCCCAGCGGTCGAACCACACGGGAAAGATCTCGCTCGGATCACCTTCCTCGAATTCGACCGACCATGGACCATGAATTCGAAGGTACTTCGCAATGCCCATCAGCAACTCACGCCCATAGCTACGCGACGACTCAATGAGGAGCGCGACTCGGGGCGTAGGCCTTCGTGGAGTGATCTTGTTCATCGAGCCGATTGGGGCATTACAGATCCAATCGCCGACGCTTCAAGCGATTTCCCAACAGCACCAGGAAGCCGATCAGAAGAATCCCGCTCACCGACCACACGCTGGCATGCGGGAGCTGGGGAAGGAGCACCAGCGTCAAGGCGGCCACGCCCGGCCCCACAAAATTCCCGGCTCCCATCATGGCCTCATGGATCCCTCCTTGTTCGGCACGCGCTTCACCGACATCCATCGAGTAGAAGAGCGACGCATAGTAGAGCGAGCCGACCGACAGACCGAAGGCGACCTGTCCCACGGCAAGCCATGTCAAATCCGAGGCCGTAAGGATGGTGGCGAAGCCGGCCATCAGGAGGAGGTAGCTGATCAGCAGCCATGGAAAGCGGTAGTGCCAACCCGGCCACTTCCACATGACGACGAAGGCCGCAAGGCGGGCGAAGAACCAAATCGAGCAGAACAGGCCGGCGGTGGTGGTGCTCAGACCCATCCTTGAGGCCAACTCCGGGATCATGGCCAGCAGCGTGAAGGCGGCCACGCAGGCGAATGGATTGGCAAACCACGCCATCCGTTGAAACGCCCAGCCTTCCGGATGCTGGGATGAGGTCTCCAGTTCTTCGGACGCTTCGATGGACTCGATGGTCTCCGCCACGGTAGCCGAGGAGGCCCGGGCAAATCGGTGCAAGATCACGATTTGCAGAAGGTGAATGGCCGGGGGAAGCCAGAAGATGCTGCTGGGTCCCAGTCGCTCGAAGATACCGCCACCGAAGAAATACGCGGTGGCGGAGCACGCCGCCCAAACGACGCTGTAGATGCCCACAAGGTGGGCCCGGCGACGCCCGTTGACGCCATCGGTGACGAGCGCTTCCAAGGCTGGCCAGACGACGAACTGCGAGGCCGACCAAATCACCAGAACCGCCAGTTGGATCGGCAAGGCTCTGAAGCACGCGCCGATCAGCAGGGCGACGATCATCCCCCACAGGCCGAAGTTCATGGTTCGGATCAGCCCACGACGCTGGGCAAGCCGGCCTCCCTGCCAGGAAGCCAAGGCAATGACCAGGCCCATTAGCGCTGCGACGGCGAGATTCCCAGGGTCGCCGAACCCGTGCCAATCACGAAACAGAAAGAAGATGTAATTCCCGTAGAAGCCACAGGCGAGTGACCCGAGTGCCTCGAAGACGAAGAGAGGCCGCTTACTGGTCTCTGCAGACTTGGGTTTCTCGTTCACCATGATCATCCAAGTCTGGTGCAGGCATTCCTCACGGCAACCCTCGACTGGCCATCATCATGGAACGCCCCCGCACGACCGGGCCGGTCGTGGCAATCAAGACCCTGCGTCCGTCAGGTGCCGCCTGCTTTACCAGCGACCTCGCACGAAGTTGTAGGGTCCCCCACGACGCGGTTCGTTGGCAAACCCCATGTACTCCTCATAGCCAAGCGACGATACATGACCGTCGACCCAGAGGATGTTCCCTTTGTCCGAATGCCGGTCAGCAAAAGCCATGTTCGACTGCTTCGAGGCCCCCTGGCGGAAGATCCACTCGCCAAAGTTGTTCTGCTTCACAGTATCCTGAACGTAAGGAGTGGATGCCGGCTTCTTCACCGAGGCGACCTTCAGAACGCCATCCCCTTCGCGACCCAGACGAAGGTTCACGGCGTAGTCGCCGGTGTAGGGCCATGCCGGCTCGTAGGCTTCGCCGTGACCCGCCGGGCACCCGAAGACCGTGGGGAGCGGATCCCCTTTGTGGTAGGGAAGGTACTTGCGCCCCATGTCGGCGGAGGCCGCGTCGTACCACGAACTGCCCTTGCCAATCCATGAGACGTCGGCAGAACCATCCGGGAATCTCCCGTTGTTCTCCGAAATGTGGGAAAGCAGGCCAATCCCGATCTGCCGCAGGTTGTTGACGCACTGGGCACCCTTCCCCTTTTCGCGGATTCCCGCGGCGATCGGGAAGGAGATCGCGGCAAGCACCACGATGATCACGATGACGATCAGCAACTCAGTGAGCGTAAAACCCCGGCGTCGGGCATGGCTGACAAAGGGCGAGCCTGATAAGTTCGTGCGTGGATTCATGAAGGCTAGGGCAAACGCCGCTTCGGCGGCGCCTATTTCATCACTCGGTTTCGACCCGGTAGAATGCACGGGTTTCACCCGGCGGGCCTCCGTCAGTGTCGATGAGGGTCTTCTCGGTGTCATCCCCGACGACCGACTGTCCGATCACGTCCTGCCAGTCTCCAAGAGCGCCGTCGCCGCTCTTCTGAAGCTGATAGCTTTGTCCGATCACGGTCGTGAACGTGATCTCGGGTTGGTCGTTCTCGTTGAGGGCAATGGAAAGGGTCGGAGTGATCAGACCGGTGGTGAGGAAGCCGTCCGGAGTCAGGAAGTAGGCGCCTCCATCAATGGCCGCGAGTTGGCCGCCAGTAAGACCGGTGTCATCCGTGCCGAAACGAATGGTGTTCTCCTTGAAGCCGTTGATGGTGATGGATCCGGATCCCCAGGCCTGTGCCGCACTCTTCTTGAAGGCCAGATTGCTGACCGCCGAGTGGACATTGATGGTAAGCGTACCGTTGTTGATATTGACCACGCCCATCGTCGCCTGGCTGGCATTTGCGTCCAGTGTGAGCGAGTTCGATCCGCCGATGATCACGTTGGCACCGTTGATGGTGTCGGCTGCATTGAGCTCCAGTGTGGCATCCGCTCCATTGACCTGGAACTTGCGAAAGTCGGTAAGCACCGTGCCTCCGTTCACCGAGAGCTTGGAGTTGCTCAGCAGGACGATGTCCCGGCCGAAGTTCGCGCTGGAGTGATCGGGGCCGAAGGAAACGTTGTCGGATCCGATGATCAGGTTCTGCGAACTTGGGGAGAAGTTGCAGTTGAAGTCGATCGTTCCGAGACTCGAGTCCGTCCGCAGAAGAGTGGTCAGGGTCAGATCGCAATTGCTGTCGAAACGGAGCACATTCGCGGCGTTGTTCTCATTCCGGACCAAAGTGATTCCGCTCAGGCTGTTGCTGATGTTGAGATCGCAGTTGAAACGAAGCGTCTTCCCAAACTGGGTGGCGTTCTTGAGCCCCGCCGCATTTGACGCATTATTGATATCGATGGTCAGCGTGTTCGCGCCGAACAATAGGTGGGTGTCCATCGAGGTGGGATTGCCAGAGAAACCCACTTGGTAGCTGCGCACCGTGAAGTCGCCGTCCACGTTGATCTGAACTCCAGACTCGAGATTGAACCTCGCATCGTCTGAGTTGCCGCTGGGTGGTCCCGCGCCCTCGGGGTTCCAGTTGTCGCCATTGGACCAGAGATTGGTCCCGGTGCCTCCCTTCCAATCGACGAATTGAGCTTG
>CAZIPY010000308.1:0-7704 GCA_964541125.1 uncultured Luteolibacter sp.
TGGCCTCAAAATAGCCAATCCATAGTGCCCACATTGCAAGCACGTGCCCACAAACTGGGCATTCTCAAATTGAGACTGCCAATGTGGCATGCCATTCTGACCTGCCATTCTGGCAGACCTGTCTCAAAATGAGATGCCCAATCTTTGAGCAGGGGGTGTGCACAGAAAACAGGCTGCCATTCTGGCAGTGTCTCAAATTGAGACGGTGTACATCCGTGCACCACTGTACGCCCGTTCAGGTGGCCCCCCCGGTGGGGGGTTTGGGCACCCCCCGTCCACTTGACGACCGCGTGCCCCCTGCATGGATTTTGCCCAATTTTAGACAAATCGCTCCTAAGGGCCCTAGGAGGCTCTGTAACGCGTCCTAGATCGAGAGAGTGTGATCACACCAGAGAGGGGCTCAGAGGCCCAGAGGGGCTACGCTAGGGGCCTAGGATTGGAAATTAAGGCCGTAGTGTCGCATTGATCGGGTCTTGGCACGATCTTCGAGGCAGAAATCGGTCACGATCACCGAATTTGCCGTCAGATTGACTACAGCTTGCTCCACGGCGACCTGCATTGACTCCGGGGCGAGGTCGCTCCGTGCAATGCTAGCACGGGCTGCCTGGGAAATGCAGCTGACCCACTCGTCGCCGATGAGATCCCGCATAGCGACGGGATCTTGGATCTCCACCATGATGGCGGCATTGATCGTGATCTCCTGGCCGTAGGGGCCGAGGGTCTGGTTTTCCAGATCAATCGGGAAGGGTGTGGCGGGGTAGAATTCTACGTGCGACAGCACCGGGGCGGTGAAAACCGGCCTCCGGATCTCCCGTGGCTCCCCGATGATGTCGTCAAGGACGCAGAATTCGTTGCTAGCGGGCCTCCGGTAGAACCTGGGGAACAGGTCTAGGTATGGTTCGAGGAAATTCGCTAGCATTTCAAACATTGAGGACCTCTAGGTGTGGGAATCCTCCATTCTAGCACGTTCGCGGACTGCCTCGTTTAGCTTCACCTCAAGCAAACTCAAGGCCCCGAGGCTGGCCAGGAACCGAAATGATGGGCTTTGAGCCAACTGAACCAACGAGAGCTGGCCCGCTGCGTATCTCTCGATCTCGTAGCCAGCGAACCGAATGTACAGCTCAAGATCGCTCTTGGGCTTGGCAGGGGTCTTGCGTAGCCTGCGGATCTTCTGGCTCAGATAGCTTTCGCTGGTCCCGAAGTATTCGGCCATCTGGGCACGCGTGACTTCCGGATCGTCCTCCATCTGGAGGAGCAGGCTGTTGTCGATTCTGGTCTTGAAAGGCATCTCGGTCTCCTTGTTCACGAAAAAGGTATCTCTCACGTACACACGTGGGGGTAACACATTCTACATTGTACAATGTAATCTTTAGATAATCAATACTTTTGTCTGTGACGTGAGAGAATTATTTGACAAGAGACCCTTCATCTGCCATACTGGAGTCTCGATTGACCAGAACACACCTCGCCGGAGACTCTCGATGGACGCACCCATGGCACTCAAGGACCTGAAGCAGTGGCACCTATGGAGACTGGAGAGCGATCGGAAGATCCCGTATCAGGTCGACGGTATCTCTAAGGCCCGGTCGAACGACCCGAGGACGTGGTCCAGCTACGAGGATGCCGTAGACTCCATGGGCCCCCACTACAATCTTGCGTTCACGCTGGGGACCGACCGGACTGTCACTGGCCTGGACTTCGACGATTGCTTCGACGAGTCGGGCCGAATGTACCCCTGGGCCAGCGAGATCTACGCTGCGATCAAGGACTACGCGTACATCGAATTCAGCCCCAGCGGGACGGGGTTCAAGGCCACGATGTTCGGGCGGAAGCCGGATTGGGCCGCGTGCCAGAAGTCCTTCGGCGAGCAAGGGGCCCTTGAGGTCTACGACAACAACCGCTTCTGGGCCTTCACGGGCGACCCAGTTGACCCAGATCGCCCATACGGGACGTATTTCGGCACGATCTGCTGTGATATCGTGTCGGCTGTCTGCGAGAAGCATCTCAAGCCTGCCCCGGTCAAGATCGAGGCCCCGGTGCCACAGGTGGGCCGGAAGGTCGCGGATAGCCAGTTCACGGACGTCCAGACGCGTGATTACCGGGTCGAGCAGTATCTTGCCCAGATCCCCACGCCCATGCGGGGGAGCCGGAACAACTCGATGTTCAAGCTGGCGGGCAACCTGCGAGGGTTCGGGCTCAACATCGAGCAGATCCTGATGTACGTCAGCGAATTCAACCAGAAGTCTCCGGACCCGCTTCCGCAGGGCGAGATCAATCAGGTCTGCGTCTCAGCGATGAAGTCCAACCGGGACACCAGCAAGGGCCAGAACCGGGAGTTTACCCGCGACGAACCAGAAGTCCTCGACCTGAGCGACATGCCGGTCCTCCAAGTTGAGAGCGAGATCAACGATATCGAGGAAGGCGATACGATCTACCGTCCCGGCACAGCGGAGGACCAGCTCCCCATGAGCCTCATGGACGACGGAGGGTTCATCGGTGACTTTACGAAGATGCTGATTGAGGCACAGATGGTCGTCCAGCCAGAGCTGGCGTTCGCTGCGGCCCTCCACGCGTCGGCTGTGTGTCTGTCGAGGCACGTCATTGACGACTCGCAGTGGCGAACCACGCCCAACCTGTACTCCGTCTCGCTAGCTGAGTCGGGCACGGGCAAGGACGTTGTGCGAAGGGCCCTCGACAGGCTCCTAGAGGAGACCGATAATGACCATCTGGTGGGCCCGGAAGTGATCGACAGCGGGGCCGGTCTCGCCATGGCACTGGTGAAGCAGCCGTCCATGAGCATGCTGCTTGACGAGTGCGGCACGCTGTTCAAGAACCTTGGCAGCGATCGTTGCCCGGCACACCTCAAGAAGGCCGGTGACGTTCTCAAGTCGGCGTACACCAGTGCGTCCAAGAAGAAAGTCCGCCTGCGTCAGCTCGCCAACAGCGACCAGGGCCAGAACGATCCAGTGGAGTATCCGCACTTGAACATCATGGGCACTGCAACCCCTGGGCAGGTCCTGGGCTCGATCAGCGACAACCAGATCGAGGATGGACTCATGGGACGCTTCCTGATCTTCTTCGGGTGCGACGAGCCGGAGGTGCGGGACGATCCTGCGTATGTCAACGTCACCCGGAAGATGGTCGCGTGGGCGAGTCAGTGGCGGTCACAGATCCCGACCAACACTGCCGTCCCCGGAGATCTCATGGACGACCTCAATGCGGGGCGTGACCCAATGAAGATCGTCAACAGGACCGCAGAGGCCAAGCTGAGGCTCGCCAAGCACTACTCGCAGATCATGCAGCGGAACGTCGGCAAGGCGGCACGCAACGCGTCCCCAGCCGAGAGGGTGGTCTGGAACCGTGCGTCCGAAAAGACGGCCAAGCTGGCCCTGCTGTTCGCATGCAGCCGATGCATGAACGGAAGGCCGGAAATTACCATCGACGACGCGAACCGTGCGATCGCTATTAGCAACCACATGACGCGTCGGGTTATCAAGGCGTACGAGCATCGCATCCAGTCGGAGTACCAGAAGCAGCGTGACGAGATGCTCGCCATGATCAACGGGATGGTCAGTCCGGCTCAGCTCAACCGGCTGGCCAAGAAATTCCCGCCCCAGCTCCGCGATACCATCCTTCGAGACCTGATGGCCTCAAAGGAGGTGATGATGGTTGTTCACGGAAAGCGAAATTACTACAGCAGGGGCACCATCTAGGATCAAAACAGCATTCACAGCTTGACGTGATAGAATGGACGACGTGGCGAAACTCGTCGTTTCTGCTGCGTCAAGCTGGTTTGCTGTACTGGATGGAAGATGGGCCGAGGACGACCCCGACATGCTCCCGCTCTGCTGGAAGCTGAGGGCTATTATCGCAAGCACCCCGAGCGTAAGCCCGAGGAAGGTGCGTTAATCGAAGGCACACCGGGGCGTCCCGAGCCCCCTCTTTTGGTTCGCAGCGACGATCTCTCCGTCGATATCTGGAACGAAACCTGCGACACCCTAGACTCACTAGGGCTCTTGACGAAAACTGATTTGTTCCTGCTAGAGGCTTTCTGCATTAACCTGCGAGAGCTTTACCATCTGACCGAATTGATTCGGCAGAATGGGCACGGCCAATTCTCAGACGACGGGACTCGCAAGACGTGCCCCAATGTCGTTAGCTTTCACAAGTGCATGGGCACGCACATCAAGTTGCTGTCCGAGCTTGCACTGACCCCACAAGCCCGGCTCAGGGTATTGCGTCCACCGTCCACTGATGGCGACGGCACCGACGAAGTTGGGGATCTCATGAAGAAGCTTGGCAATGGGTGAATACGATCCAATCAAAGATATCATGGACTATGCACATGATGTCACAGAGGGCAGGATCGTAGCAGGGAAGTCAGTTATCGGGGCTTGTAACCGGTTTCTTAAAGACTTAGAGCGTCAACATAGTGAAGAATTCCCCTACTTCTTCGACGAAGAACACGCCCGAAACGTTTGTCTCTTTTACCCAACGCTTGTCCGACATTCCATCGGAAAAGATGTTGGAAAGCCATTCTACTTGCAGCCATGGCAAGCATTTGCCATTGCAAACATATATGGCTTTAAGAAAAAGGAAGATGGATGCCGACGCTTTAAGCAGGCGTACATCTCAGTCGCTCGTAAAAACGGTAAGTCAACACTTGCCGCCGGTCTCTGCTTGTTTGCTGCTGGGTACGACTTTAATCCTGTCTCGGATACGTTCGAGAGTATCGCACAAGTTGTCATTGCTGCGAGCAAGAAGGAGCAGGCTGAAAGAGTCACAATGGCGGAGACCGTTAGGATGCGTGGTCGAGCCCCAGCCATACTTGAAGCCTCCGACTACAAGAACCGACAGGTTACGTTCCATCACAACGGTGGTCACGTCATTGCGATCGGTTCTGACAAGGCTTTCGACGGCCTTAACCCTCACATGGTCGTTGTGGACGAACTGCATGCGTTCCGATCAACCGGACTCCAGGCTGAGTTCATAGACACTATGAAAACCGGCTCCGGGGCGAGATCCCAGCCGCTTTTCCTGATTACGACCACTGCCGGATCGACGACCTCCGAACTGTGGAAGTCGGAGTGGAAGTACGCTGTTGGCGTTGCCACCGGAGAGTACCATGACGATACATACTTTAGCCTTTCGTATGAGCTAGACCCAGACGATGATCCGCTTGTTGAAGAGAACTGGATTAAAGCTAACCCCTGTCTGGGCGTTACGCTTACGATGGACTACCTGCGAGACCAAGCGAAACCCGCTCACGCGGACGGTATCGCACTCAGCCGGTTCACGCGATACCATGGCAACCGAATGGTGTCTGCACTCGACACGGCGTTCTCTATGCCGCACTGGAAAGCGTGCCAAGGACCCATGTCTGACTGGCGTGGAGCTGATACCATCTGCGGCGGAATCGACCTGGGGGGCAGGAACGACTTGGCGGCATGGGCGTTAGTTGCCCGATTCAAGACTGGAGAAAAGAATGACGCTGGGACACCGATCTTCCGGTACGAATGCAAGTCCGGTAGCTACATTGCTCAGGACACCCCGAGAGATCTTACAAAGGAACCCTTTAGAGGGTTTGTCGATTCGGGCATACTTCGGGTATCTCGGTATCCTGTTTCGGAGCTTGAGCAAGACTTTATTGCGGAAGCCAGAAGATTCGGCTGCTTTGAGGTTGCCTTCGATCCATACCAAGCACAACGATCCGCAGAGAACATCGAATCACACGGAGTGCCAGCGGTAGCAATGCCGCAGACGACTGGGCACTTCAACACACCGATCACAGAGATCCGCCAATGTATGGTGGATGGCCGCTTGACGCATGATGGTTGCCCACTGTTGACCTGGGCTATGGGCAACGCCGTCACGGAAACTGATAAGCAGGATAGGCAGATGCTTTGCAAGCGGGAATCTGTCGAAAAAATTGACCCCGCAGTAGCTCTCGTTATGGCATTCTCGCGTGCGGCACTAGCCCCGCATAGCGACGGTGAGTTCTTCTTGATATGAAATTCCAATCCAAAATCGGCAATTTGTTTGCCTTCACGGGCAGTAGCAACCTTAAGAACCCCGCTCAGTGGTTGACCCAGTATTTCGGGGGCACCAAGTCGAGTGCAGGGATTACCGTTACGCCAGAATCGGCTTTAGGTGTCCCCGAGATCTGGAACGCAGTCAGCAAGGTTGCTGGTGCGTTGGCCATGATGGAGATGGAGTGCATCCAGTTCGACGAGACTGGCCACGGCACCCCAATGAAGAACGACAAGGGTGCGAGCGTCTACAACAGCCCCAACGAGATGCAGACGCACTCACAGGCTGTGCACAAGATCATGGTCGACGCGTTGCTCATGGGCAATGGCCGCTTCTACATCGACCGGCACAAGAACGGATCGGTCAAGGAGCTTATTCCTATCCAGGCCCGCGACTGCCAGACGATCATTGTCGATGGCGAGCGGTGGCATGCTGTCTCGATCCACACGGGCACGGCACACGGCACGCTCACGAAGGACGGCAAGGAGAAGTCGACCCTCTATAAGATCAAAGACGAGGACGTGTTTTACGTCATGGGCCTCAGCTTGAACGGCTACTGGGGCGAGAACCTTATTTCGCTAGCTCGCGATACAATCGGGCTTTCGATCGCTGGCGGCGAGTCCGCTGGCACAATCTTCCAGAACAGCGGTCGCCCTGGCCTGCTGCTGGAGGCACCGAACGGCGTGCTTACTACATCCGAAGATGCCAAGGCCTTCCTTGACGACTTCAATGCAGCCCACGCCGGAATCGACAACCAGGGCAAGACGGGGCTCATCCGCAACGGCATGAAAGCGATGAGCATGAACTATCCTTCCATGGATAGCAGTCACGTCGACATGAGGCAGTTCCAGAGGGAGGCAGCAGCCCTCCTCTTTCTCCTTGAGTCAGTCATCGGCGACGATACTGGCAATGTCTACAAAAGCGTCACAGAACGACAGGCGGTATTTGTAACGCAGTGTCTAGGACCTTGGATCAAGCGGATTGAACAAGAGGCCGACAAGAAGCTTATGACGACCCGGAACCGCTCAGCGGGCTGCCGGTATCGTCTGGACATTTCACCACTCTACAAGAATGATAGGGACGGCCTTGCATTATACACTTCTAGCCTGCGACAGCAGGGAGCTATTAGCGGGAATGATGTGCGGGAGCTTCATGGCTTATCTCGCGTGCCTGATCTCGCAGACGATTACCACATCCTCGTGGCAGGTGGCAATGCTGCCGATCCTACAGAGGAGAAGCAAGCCGACCCCAACAAGACTAAGGCCGGTTCGGAAACCTTAACCAAAAAATCCAAAGAGGATGAGTGATATGAAATTTGAAAGCAACCCCCAGAATGGGACAATGACGATCCGGGGCATCATCGGCACCGAGAAGGGCATCTCGTTTAATGAGGTGTCCGAGGCCCTTGGTGACCATGGGGACGTTACGATCCATCTGGACAGCCCTGGTGGCGTCGTTTCGGAGGGGCTCAACATCTACAACGCCCTGATGGCCCACGAGGGCAAGGTCACTGTCCATGTCGGCACTATCGCGGGCTCGATCGCCTCCGTGATTGCCTGTGCTGCGGACGAGGTCATCATGAACTCGAACGCTCAGTTTATGATCCACCGGGCGTGGACTATGGCCATGGGCAACGTCGGGGACATGCGGGCCGTTTGTGAACAGCTCGACGCC
>CAZIPY010000309.1:0-6006 GCA_964541125.1 uncultured Luteolibacter sp.
TGCGCCGATCTTGCCCGGAGAGGTCAGACCGACTTGAGCGTTCATGTTGGCGCCGTCCATGTAAACCTGGCCACCGGCATCGTGAATGATCTGACAGATCTCTTGAATGGTTTCCTCGAACACGCCGTGCGTGGAGGGGTAGGTGACCATCAGCGCGGAGAGATTCTGGTGGTGCTCACGGGTGCGCGCGCGAAGGTCGTCGACATCAATGTTGCCGTTGTCGTCGCATTTCACGCCAACCACTTTCATGCCAGCCATCACGGCAGACGCTGGATTGGTGCCATGGGCAGAAACAGGAATGAGGCAGATATTGCGATTCATGTCGCCACGGGAGCGGTGGTAATGATGAATGGCGAGCAGTCCGGCGTATTCGCCCTGCGAGCCTGCGTTGGGTTGCAGCGAGACGGCGGCGAAGTCGGTGACTTCCGCCAACCAGTCTTCGAGCAGGCCAAGCATCTCGCGGTAACCCACGCTTTGGTCGGCGGGGATGAAGGGGTGAAGCGAACCCACTTCCGGCCAACTCAAGGGGATCATTTCCGAAGTCGCATTCAACTTCATGGTGCAGGAGCCCAGGGCAATCATCGACTCGTTGAGCGCGAGGTCCTTGGATTCGAGACGCTTGAGATAGCGCAGCATTTCGGTCTCCGAGTGGAAACGGTTGAAGACGGGTTGTTGCAGGAACTGACCATCGCGATTGAGCGCGTCTGGCCATGCGGCCTCAAATTCATCCTCGATGGGTTCGGAGGCACCAAACACTCCACTGATGGCATAGAGATCAGCTTCCTCGGTGGTTTCATCGAGGGAAATGCCAACGTGGTCTGCGTCGATCAGACGGAGGTTCACTCCGTTCATGGTCGCGGCATGACAAATGCCTTCAGCTTCACCTGGGGCATGGACCATGATGGTGTCAAAGTAGGAAGTGGAGACGACATTGCTGCCGGCCGCCTTCAGGGTCTCGGCCAGACGTCTTGTCTTGCAGTGGACTTCACGAGCAATGTGTTTGAGGCCTTCAGGGCCGTGGTAGACGGCATACATCGAAGCCATGACGGCCAGTAGTACTTGGGCGGTGCAGATGTTAGAGGTCGCCTTGTCGCGACGGATATGCTGTTCGCGGGTTTGTAGCGCGAGGCGATAGCCCGTCTTGCCGTGGGCATCCAGCGAGACACCGATCAGACGGCCAGGGAGTTTGCGTTTGAGCGAATCGCTGCAGGAGATGTAACCGGCGTGGGGACCACCAAAGCCCATGGGGACACCGAAGCGTTGGGAGGAGCCCACGCAGATGTCAGCACCGAAGTCGCCTGGTGTTTTGAGTAGGGTGAGGGCGAGCAGGTCGGCACAGAAGATGGTGGTGACTTTGGCTTCCTTGGCCTTGGCGCAGAACTCGGTAAAGTCGTCGATGCGGCCACGGGTGTCAGGGTATTGGAGCACGGCCGCGAAGAGGCTGCCGTCTTCTGGAAACTCTTGAGTCTCCCAATCACCGACGATCACTTCGATGTCGATGGGCTCGGCACGGGTGTTGATGATGTCGATGGTCTGCGGGTGGACTTTGTCGGAAACGAAAATGGCCTTGCCTTTTGGCTTGCCGGCGAGTGCAAGACTCATGGCTTCGGCTGCTGCAGTGCCTTCGTCTAGGAGAGAAGCATTGGCGACGTCGAGACCGGTGAGTTCGGTGATGAGTGTCTGGAAATTGAGCAATGCCTCCAAGCGTCCTTGAGCGATCTCGGCCTGGTAGGGCGTGTAGGCCGTATACCAACCGGGGTTCTCGAGAATGTTGCGCTGGATAACGCCAGGGGTGTGGGTGCCGTAATACCCCTGACCGATGAAGGACTTCAGCACTTTGTTTTTGCCCATGATGCCCTTGAGCTTGGCGAGGGCCTCGTGCTCGCTGAGAGCAGGGGGTAGCTCCATCTCATCCTGAAGGCGAATGGCATTGGGAACGGCCACATCCACGAGTGAAGAAAGGGAGTCGTATCCGATGGTCTCGAGCATGTGCTCGCGGCCTTCAAAGATGGGACCCAAGTGGCGGCTGCGGAAGTCGGTTCGTGCTGGCATGGAAGCAGGTGAAAAGGGGACGATTAACGAGTCGTGTTCGACCCTTTCTCCATAGAGGAAAACGGCCACCAATCAACCCTAGTGAGCGCGATTCATGCAAATAAACCTGTACCTATTTGGGCGTTGAAGATTCGTTGATTAAACTTTGTCAGATGGAGTCGCGTTCCATAGGTTTACACCCTGTTTTTTCAAAAAAATTAATCATGAATTCCGAACATTTCAGTACTTCCCGTCGTCAGTTTCTCGCCCAAGCCGGTCTGCTCATCGCGGGCAGTCTCACCAGCTTCCATGCTTGGGCCAAGATTGAGGCTCCACTGCTCTTCGATAAGATCGGAACTACTGGTGATCCCGGTCGAGCTCCCGCTCTCAAGGAACAGGGCATTCAGTTCATGACCGGCAGTACCAGCAAGTTTCTCGTGCCCGACAAGGGTGACGATGTCTTCGCGAAGAATCTTGAGGCACTCAAGGCTTGCCCTCTGCCCATGCTTGCCTGCAACGGCTTCATCCGTCCCAAACACCTGCGTTGCACTGGCAAGGAAGCCAATCACGACGAGGTGCTCAAGTGGGCAGAGATCTGCTTCAAACGACTCAACCAAGCCGGCGGCAAGTTCATCGTCTTTGGTAGCGGTGGTTCACGAGCCCTGCGCGACGGCTGGACGGTGGAGCAGGCCGATCCTCAATTTGTCGCTTTGCTCAAGCGCATGGGTCCGTTGGCCGAGAAACACAAGGTGATGGTGGTGGTCGAACAGCTCAACTCCAAGGAGTGCAACTACATCAACCGCATTGAGCATTCCGCCCGCCTCATCCGCGAGGTGAATCATCCCAGCGTGAAGATTCTCGCTGACATCTACCACATGGCGATGGACGGCGATACGCCCGAGGATCTCAAGAAAGCTATGGACGTGGTGGCTCACATCGAGATTGCTGAAAAGCAGGGTCGTGCCTATCCCGGAGTGGGTGGCCAAGACTTCACGCCTTTCTTCAAGGTGCTTAAGGAGGCGAACTACAAGGGTGCCATCAACATCGAGGGCCGTGGCAAGGTGGAGCAATTGGCCAAGGCGGTGGAGACCATCCGCGCCCATGAGTCCAAAGCGGTCGCCGGCTAATTGCTGGTCCTCTGCTCCTTATATTTTTTGAAGATCGCCATCGTGCGATCGCGCTCGGTTGCGTGATCGACGCAGGGCAGGGGGTAGTCGGCGGCGATGGGTCGACCGTCTGAAGGAGCATCGAGCAGTTTCTTGGCATCCACATCGGCCAACTCCGGCACCCACTTCTTGATGTAGAGGCCTTCGGGGTCGTAGCGCTTGGTCTGTGACCAAGGATTCTGGATGCGGAAGTAGGGTGCGGCATCGGCTCCGGTGCCAGCGGACCACTGCCAGCCACCGTTGTTGCTGGCGATTTCGCCGTCAATGAGGTGCTGAAGGAAGAAGGACTCGCCCAAGCGCCAGTCGAGGTGGAGGTCCTTGGTCAAAAACATCGCGGTGATCATGCGCACGCGGTTGTGCATGTGACCGGTGGCCAGTAGCTCGCGCATGCCGGCATCAACGATGGGGAAACCGGTGCGGCCTTGTTTCCAGAGTTCAAAGCTCTCACCGGGCTCGTCCCAGGGGAGTCCACGCCAGTCGGGGTTGAACTCGTGATCCAGCACCTCCGGCCAGTAATGAAGGATGGAGATGTAGAACTCCCGCCAGGCAATCTCCTTGATGAAGGTGAAGATGCCTTTTTGAGCCGCGCCGCTTGTGGAATCGTGAGCCTCCTGTGCCGCAGCGTGGATGCTACGGGCCGAGAGTAGGCCAAAGCGTAGATCCTGCGACAGGCGGCTGGTGCCTGCAACGGAAGGGATGTCTCTGCGATCCGAGTAGCTCGCGACCACCTTGGTGAGGGCATCCTTCAGACGTTTTCGTGCCGCACGCTCACCGGCTTCGAGCAAATCGGCATCTGGCTCCTTCAGTCCCCAGTGTTTGAGGGTGGGCAGGGGCTCAGAGGCAATGGCTTCGGGTGTGTGGACCTGCTTCGGTTTGGGAGCGGGCTTGGACTTGAAGAGATTCAGCCAATTCTTGCTGAAGGGCGTATAGACTCGGTAAGGATCTCCGCTTTGGGTCTCCACCTCGTGGGGTTCATGGATGGAAACCTCGTAGTGGCGGATGAATTCGATGCCGAGCTCCTCGCAGAGCCGGGCCACTGCGGCTTCCTGCTGTTTGCCGAAGGGGTCGGGGTCGGCCTGGTAGTGGATGGCGTCGGCACCGGATTCTCCAACAAGCTTTCTTAATCCGTCCACCGGATCCCCGTGGCGGATGATCAAGCGGCCCCCTAGGGCTTTCAGATTGCCGGCGAAGGATGCTAGGCAGTGGCAGAGGAAATGCTGGCGCTTCGGGCCGGTCCAGCGGTGGTCTTCTTTCCAGGAGCTTAGGAAATAGACGGGGATCACCGGGCCATAGTCGGCAGCCGTTTTCAGCGCTTCGTTGTCTGAAACGCGAAGATCCCTGCGGACCCAGTAAATGCTGGGTGCAGGGATCATCTGAGGGGGGAGAGAGGTTGGAGCACTCTCTCAATGTGGGCGGCTTCTGTGTCTTCGCAAGTGGAAGTCGGAAGTCGCCGGGCTGTGTGTTCGGGGGGAGTGAGGGGACAGCACTCGATCCCGGGGGGATCAGACAGCTTCTTTGAGCATTTTCTCGGCCTTGCGCACGGTGGTGGCGCTGAGCTTGCCGTTCACCTTGCGGGCACCCTCAACCAGAGACTTGAGCTCTTTGAGGGTCTTCTCGGCTGCAGTCAGGGCCTTGCGTGGGCCGCCGAACTTCTTGTCGGGGAAGTAGCGGGTGAAAGTGGTACCGGCACGGCTGATGCAGAGCCTCCAGCCTTGGAAAGCAGCGTTTTCGTAGGTGAATCGGGTCAGGTTCTTCTTGGATTTCATGGATTTCGGTGGGGGGTGGTTGAAGTAAGGGTTACTGCTAGGAATCTACACGGGACCGATCTAACGGATAGAGGAACAGGGGATTATTCGGCTATAGGGGTATTAGGGTTTTGAAAACGGGCCAATATTATGAATTTCCTTCATAAAGCTGGATCCGTGCCAATTGCTTGGGGTGTCGAAAAGCCCGAAAAAGTCGGCATTTTTTCGAAAAATGCGTTGCAAGGTCCGGGCTTGGGCACTTTACTCCGCGCCCGCGGGCACTCAGTGAACCGCCGTAGGTCCTCCTCCCGGTTTCGGCCGGATTGCCCGCTGGAGGGAAACCCGGCAACCCCAACATAACATGTCAGAAACCAAACTTGCTCGTTTCGAGCTCCCGAATCGCCTCGTCCGTGACGAGGAAACCGCCTCCGATACCTACGCCCAATTTGTGGCAGAACCCTTTGAGCGCGGCTACGGCCACACCATCGGCAACTCCCTGCGCCGGGTTCTCCTTTCCTCCATCGAGGGCGCATCCATCACCTCCGTTCGTATCGCAGGTGTTCAACACGAATTCTCCAGCCTCCCCGGCGTGGTCGAAGATGTCACCGACATCGTGCTTAACCTCAAGAAGGTGAAGTTTGCCCACAACGACAAGGAGCCCCGCATCCTCACCATCAAGGTCGACAAGGCCGGTGAAGTCACCGCCGGTGACATCCAAGAGGACAACATCTACAGCGTCGTCAATCCCGACCAGGTCATCTGCACCCTCGACAAGAAGATGAAGTTCGAATGTGAATTCGAAGTTCGCGTCGGCCGTGGTTTCTCCACCGGTGACGAAAACAAGCGCAAGGACCAGCCGATCGGCGTCATCGCCATCGACTCCATCTTCTCGCCCGTCACTCGTGTGAAATACGCCGTGGGCGCCACCCGTGTGGGCCAGATGACCGACTTCGACAAGCTCGTGCTCGATATCTGGACCGACGGCCGCATCACCCCGCAGGACGCTCTTCTGCAATCCTCCGCCATCCTTCGTCACCACCTCGACGTCTTCGTCAACTACGACG
>CAZIPY010000310.1:0-13026 GCA_964541125.1 uncultured Luteolibacter sp.
CGGCGGTGTATTCCGGCGACTCGAAGGAAACGGCAACGTGGGATTGGGCGCCGAGGTTGTAGACTTCATCCGGTTTCACCTCGCTGAGGATGCGTGTCAGGTTGGAGCTGTCGGTGAGATCGCCGTAGTGAAGGTGGAAGCGCTGGTTGTCGATGTGTGGGTCCTCGTAAATGTGGTCGATGCGCTGGGTATTGAACTGCGAGGAGCGGCGCTTGATGCCGTGGACGGCGTAGCCCTTCTCGAGGAGGAATTCAGCGAGGTAGGATCCGTCTTGGCCGGTGATGCCGGTGATGAGGGCGGTTTTCATGTGAGTATGGGTGATGGTTCAGAGCCTGGCTTCGCCGGTCTGCAGGGAGGCCTGAAAATCTTGATAGGCTGCGGCGAGTCCGTCTTTCAGCGAGACCTCGGGTTGCCAGCCGGTATCGGAGATGAGGGAGATGTCGAGTAGTTTGCGAGGGGTGCCATCCGGCTTGCTGGGGTCGGTGAGGACGTCGCCTTCAAAACCGACAGTTTTAGCGACGAGTTGGGCAAGTTCCATGATGGTGACGTCGGTGCCTGTGCCAACGTTGACCCAGTCGGCGGGAGCCTCCAGTTGAAGTAGGTGGAAGCAGGCCTTGGCGAGGTCGTCGACATGAAGGAACTCGCGTTTGGGTGTGCCCGTGCCCCAGATGGTGACGGATGCATCTCCATTTTCCTTGGCTTCGTGGAAGCGGCGGATCAGTGCGGGGATGACGTGGGAGTTCTCGGCGTGGTAGTTGTCGCCGGGACCGTAGAGGTTGGTCGGCATGGCGCTATGGTAGAGCAGTCCATACTGGGCGCGGTAGTGTTGGCAGAGTTTGAGGCCGGCGATCTTAGCCAGTGCGTAAGCCTCGTTGGTGAGCTCAAGTGGAGAAGTCAGGAGGCAGTCCTCGGGCATGGGCTGTGGAGCCATGCGCGGGTAGATGCAGGAGGAGCCGAGAAAGAGAAGTCGTTGGACACCCGCACGACGCGCACCTTCGATCACGTTGTCGCTCATCACCAGATTGTCGTGGATGAAGTCCGCTGGGTAGGTCGAGTTGGCGTGGATGCCTCCCACCTTGGCGGCGGCCATAATGATCGTGTCCGGTTGGTGATCGGCGAGGTAGCTGTAAACGGCAGCTTGATTGCAGAGATCGAGTTGATCGCGGGTTGCAGTCAGAACATCATGGGTGCCGCGAGATTCCGCTTCACGAACCAGTGCGGAGCCGACCATGCCGCGGTGTCCTGCGATGAAAATGGATGACATGTGGGTGATGGATTCAGTCGAGGGTTGCTGTGCGGGGCAGGGGCCTGCGGGGAAGGAGTAGTGAGAATAGGTCGAGTTCGATGGGTTGCGATTCGCCGAGGAATTCCAGCAGCACCTTGACGCGTTCGGTGGCTGGCGAGACATCGAGAACGATGCCGCTCATGCCGCGTAAGGGGCCTTCGGCCACCTTGACCTCATCACCGATCACGATGGTTGGGGTGGTGGTCACGGTGTCGATCCCTTCTTGTTTCAGAATCTCCTTCCTTAGGCATTCGACGGCGTCATCCGGAATGAAGGGAATCTCGCGACCGAAATGAACCAATCCATTCACTCCGGTGCAATGATTCACCTGACGCTTCATGGCATCGAGATTGAAGTTCGCGAGGACGTAACCGGGAAAGAGGGGTTCGACCCACCAGATGCGGCCGCGTGCCGTGACTTTGCGGTAGCGCAGACGTGGTGAGAAGACTTCAACACCGACGAGGCGGCGTAGGTGCTCGGCGGCAATCTGCTCGCGTTTCACCTGAGTGCGCACGCAATACCAGTGGGTCTGTTGGTGAGGTGCGATCATTGGCCGAGTAATTTCTGGAGGATGGGGAGCACCTTGCCGGCGTTCTTCATCCATTGGTCGAGCCGTTCCACTCGGTCCTTGGCGAATTCCTGCAGTTCCTCGTCATCGATGTCACCGATGACGGAATTCAGTTGGGCGACCTTGCTTCTGCCGCTTTTCAGGTGGGGTCGGATTTCTTCACGAATGAAGCCACCAACCAGACGTTTAAGTTCGGTGGCGGCTTCGTAATGGGTTCTCCGTTCCGGTAGGCCGTCTCCATTCGCTTCGATCACAGCGCCGAGGCTGCGAAGGGTGCGCAGCCCCTGGCTGGCCGAGCCCTTGCTGATTCCGAGTCGTTCAACCAGATCGTCGAGTGACAGCGGCTCCGGGCTAATGAACAGTAAGCCATAGATTTCCCCGATGGAGCGAGGAAGTCCCAGAACCTTCACTCCATCCACAAAAACGGCAATGACCTGAGCCTCAATCGTGCTCAGGTCGGTGCTGGATGGTGCTGGTGTCTTGCTCATGGCATCAACACCCTAGGGTTAGGTAATTATTGTTCAATAATAAATGAACAGTAGCCAATCGCCCCCAACTACCAAAGATCCTTGCAATTTCGGGCCTTGAGGCCAATGACAGGGGTTATGCGAATACTGGTCACCGGAGGAGCCGGCTTTCTCGGTTCCCATTTGTGCGAACGCCTGCTGAATGAAGGGCATGAGGTGATCTGCCTCGATAACTACTTCACCGGTCGCAAGAAGAACATTGCCCATCTTATGGATCGGCCAAGCTTCGAGGTGGTGCGCCATGACGTCATCGACCCCTTTAAATTCGAGGTCGAGCAGATTTACAATCTGGCCTGTCCTGCCTCGCCGCCGCATTACCAGCACAATCCGATCAAGACCATTAAGACTTCGGTCATGGGTGCGATCAACACCCTCGGCCTCGCCAAGCGAGTGAATGCGCGGGTGTTCCAAGCCTCCACTTCGGAAGTCTATGGTGACCCTGAAGTTCATCCGCAAACGGAGTCCTACTGGGGTAACGTGAACCCGGTGGGCATCCGCTCCTGCTATGACGAGGGTAAGCGCTGTGCAGAGACCCTATTCTTTGATTACCACCGCCAGAATGGCGTGGATATCCGAGTCTGTCGCATTTTCAACACATATGGCCCCCGTATGCTGCCTGATGATGGTCGCGTGGTTTCCAATTTCATTGTGCAGGCACTCAAGGGTGAGGATCTCACCATCTACGGTGACGGCCAACAGACCCGTTCTTTCTGTTACGCGGATGATCTAATCGAAGGTTTCATCCGTTTTATGAATCAGGACGAGGGGATTGGCCCGCTCAACCTCGGCAATCCTGGCGAGTTTACCATGCTTGAGCTCGCTGAGAAGGTGCTCGCCGTGGTCGGGGGTTCTTCAAAGCTGACTTACCTTCCTCTGCCGGGTGATGATCCTCAACAACGCAAGCCCGACATCTCCTTGGCAAAGGAACTCATGGATTGGGAGCCTCAAGTGAAACTCGATGAGGGTCTGGTGAAGACCGTGGAGTATTTCCGCGGTCAGCTCGGACTCTAAGCGCTCGTCTCGTCCGCGACGGGTTTCGAGATCTTTGGTGGCTTTGGAGTCTCCTTGGGTTCGACCAACTTGATATTCTTGCTGGGTAGCCAACCACGGGTCTGGGTTGCGAAGGAAATATAGCTCCATTCTCCGCTTTCATAGAGTACTTCGCAAAGTGATCCGGCAGGGGTTTCGATGACCACTGATGAGTTGCGGCTGGCTTCAGTATGGAGTTGGGACTTCGGATTGACGACCACCGCCTGGGATTCCAGTGGAGCGAAGACGGCATCATCAGGGTAATAGGACCAGGCCAATCCACCGCCTACCGAGAACAAGGGGCTGACAATAATGGCGGTAATGGCGACATTGCGAACTTTGGCGCCCCTTTTGGTTGCAGGGAAACAGAGGAGTCCTAGTACGCACAACCAGAGGCCTCCCCATGTGACCGACTTCCATGCTTCAAGCGGTATATGGGCGAGTAAGTACTGGTGATCGGGGCGCTGAATGGTCAGAACGCCATACTGGCGCTCGATGAAGCGCAGATTTTGTCGGGCTTCCTGATGCTGTCCATCGCGCGCCAGGGCGCGGCGATAGTAGAGAGCGGCGTGACCCGATGATCCGGCTCGATAACAGGCATTGCCGATATGATACAAGGTGTCGGCGGAAAGCTCGGCATACGGAGCAGCTCCCAACCAGTGTTCAATGGCCTGATCATATCGTGCCGACTCATAGGCTTCTCGAGCCATGGTATTTGCATCTTCAGCGGTATCTTCAGCCCGGAGGCTTCCACTACCGATGAACAGGCAGCTGGCAATGAGTAAGCAGGAGCTGAGTCCCCGTCGAAGGGTGGCGAGGATTGCCTTGCGGCGACTGGATTCGATCTTCACCGCCTGTCCAGTGTCGCCTTGGAAACAGCTGGAGTCACGTTCCTGCAAAATGCCACGGATTTCCGGATCGGAGTGTTTTCCCAGCCAGCGTTCGATGAAGCGTCCGGCTGCCATTAGGTATTGATCATCGGCAGTCTGTTTTTCGAGTTCTTTGAGCTCGCTGAGTTGTTGTCGGCGAATCGGATCGACCTGGAGGCGATGTCTGCCATGCAACCAGAGAATACGGATCACAAGCGCCAGCAGAAGGAAGGTGCCCAAACCGTGCAACCACCAAGAGTTGATCCTCAGGGGTGGTTTGCGGATGAGGTTGGCATTGGGGATGAGGCCGAGAATGTCGGTCATCTCTTCAATTGGAGTGTCCAGCTGCGGTGCAGGGCCGACTGGTTTCATGGTGCCGGATGGAGCGGGTGTCATCTGTAGGGCGATGGCCTCGGTCTGAACGGATTCGTAAGTGCCGGTCTTGGGATTGAAGAAGGTGAGTTTGTAGGGTGGGATACCAGATTTAAGTTCAAGAGGGCGGAGGAACTGCTGAAAACTCACGCTGCCGCTGAGTTCGCGACGTTCGTCGCCGCGTTGTTGTCGGGAAGGTTCGTAGACCTTCCAGCCAAGCGGACTAGTCGGGATGGGAGGTCGCAGGGTGTCGAGATTGCCACTGCCTGAGACAAGGATGTCGACGGGGATGGGATCGCCCTCACGAACCTCACTCTTGTCGATGCGGGTCTGGATCTTGAACTGGCCCACTGCATTTTCAAAACCACTAGGTGCGTTTGCTGGCAGCTCTTTGACGGCGATTTTGAGTTGGGGGATTTCGGGCCATGACTCCACGCGCATGCGGCGTAGGATGCCGTCCATGACGACTTGGGTGGAGGTTAGCCTGACCTTCGCGGGGCCGATACTGGTTTCGCCAACACGGTTTGGGGTTAGCGTGCTCGGATAGGCGATGGAGATATAGGGCATGCCCAAAAGGTTGATCTCGCTGCGTGTTTCCCTGGGTTGCATGCGCCAGGCGGTGACGCCATCGCGCTCGAAGTCAGGAATTCCCCAGTCGATGACGAACAGGTCGCGGGGAACGTAGAGTTTGATTTCAACGGGAACGGCTTGGTCCACGTAAGGGTTTTCATCGAGCACCTTGAAGGTGCTGGCGTAGCGGAATTCGGTATCCCCGGCCATGGCCTTGCCCCAGGTGAGATCATCGGGGTTAAAGACCGAGAAGTTGAGGGGTTCGGTCAAGTGGATGTCGGCTCCGAGTTGAACGCGGATTGGGCGCACCTCGTGCTGGCCAACTTCGTAACTTGAAATGATGTATGAGTAGACGTGTTCGACTCTCCTGCCAGGAATCATCTGGGTCTGCGGTCCACGACCGGTGGGTTGGATCTTGACGCCTTCGATAGGCGGGATTTCCGGAAAGGTAGTCGGCCGTTTGCCAACAATGGCCACTTCCAGAATGGCCCTCTCGCCACGAGCCAGGAAGCGTGAGGACAGACGGCTGGACACACTCGCCTCGAGTGCCGGCAGTAGGGTGATCCACACGGCCAAAAGCAGAGTCCAGAGTTTGAGGGGTGATGGGAAGAGGGTCATGATTACCAGTCTTTTTCCGGGGTGCGAAGTTGGATGCGTCCGGGAGTCATGGGTCCTTTTTCGGAATCCGAACTCTCCCGCAGTCGTCGCCGGGCATGTTCTTCGGGGGTTTCGCCCGGTTGGATTTCGGCATCGGGATCGGGCTCTCCATCCTCGGCATTTGGATCTCGATCTCCAGGCTGGTCATTGGGTTCGGCATTGGGATCGCGATCGCCCGGTTGGCCATCGTTATTGGGGTCGCCATTCGGAGATTGCTGGGGGTTGTCTCCTTGCTCGCCATTCTGATCGGGGTCCTGATCGCCGGGTTGTTGGTTCTCGGAGTTGCCATCATCGCCTTGGCTTGGGTCTGGCTGAGGCTCGGGCATCTGTTGTTCAGTCCGCTCTTCATCTTCAATCAGCAGTTCCTGAAGCTTCCTGAGGTAGGCCAGACTGAGTTCTCTGTTCTGGATGGCTCCCTGATGATTCGGGTCAAGCTTGAGCACGGACTGGTAATGACGAATGCCGTCGCTCCAATCGAGAATGGTTTGTTCGATCTCGTCGTAGCCCCTGCCGGCCTTGTCCTCGTTGTCTTCGGATGGCTTTTGGCGTTTGAGGGTTTCAAGCTTCATGCGAGCGGCATTTTCAAAACGCTTCATGCTCTCGATGGAGTCGAGTTCGGCAGTGTAGGCTTCTTCGAAGAAATTCAGCCAGCCCTTCTGGAAGAGAGTGTTGCCCATGCCATGATGGCCTGCTCTGCGCACATCCTCGCTATGAGTGCGAAGTGCCTGACTATAAGCATTTGAGGCGCGATCCCATTGCTTGAGCCGATATGCGGCGGTGGCTTCTCCCAGTCGATAGCGGGCGCGGCGGCTCTCGAGTAGAGTCTTGTCGGCGAGTTGGGCGAAGCGCTCCATCTGTCGTTCTTGTGCGGTGGGAGCTTCATTGGGAATGCCATCATCTTCCTGAGCGTTGGCTTCGGGGTTTGAGATGAGAAGAATGGCTAGTCCTGCAGCCGTGACGGGAGTGAGAGCTCTCCAGCGGGTACCGGCCACCAGGCAGGCGATCAGCAGTAGGATGGCCGGTAGCACCAGCCATTGATAGAACTCGATGTAGACCTTGCGCTCGCGACCTTCGATTTCAAAGGCCTCTAGGCCTGAGATCGAGGCTTTAACCATGTCGGGAATGTCCGCCCCACTGCTCGCCATCGCGAAGGAACCATCTGTCTTTTGTGCGAGCTTCATCAGATTCTCTGTATTGATACGACTGAGCACGGGGTTGCCGTTGCGGTCTACCACAAGATTGCCTCGGAATTGGTCGTTGGGGATGGTTCCGCCATCCTCAGTGCCTACACCAATGGTGATGAGGTAGACGCCTGCTTCTCGGGCCTCGGCAGCCATCTGTTCGATGTCTCCGTCGTGCATTTCACCGTCCGTGAGAATGACCATGGCGTTGTTGGGGTTGCCGGTTTCCTTGAGGGTTTCAATGCCAAGTCTGATGGCGGCTCCAAGATCCGAGCCTCCCATGGTCGGCCAGTCTTCATCCATTTGCTCGATGGTTTCGCGAACCGCCGAATGGTCGATGGTCAAAGGGGCATAGAGGTGAGGTTCACCTGCGAAACCCACCAAGCCGATTCGGTCGTTGGGCATTTCTTCAAGTAGCTCGTAGATGACGATTTTGGCGAGTTCGAGTCGATCGGGCTGAACGTCCTGGACCCGCATGCTGTTCGATAGATCGAGGGCGAGAAGTAGATCTCGGCCCATCGATATTTCCGCTTTGGTGCCGCCGTCTCCTTGGGGGCGACTGATGGCCATGATGATTAGGGCAGTTCCCGCTAGCAGGAAAATGAGAGCTAGCCATCTGGGGATCGCGCTGCCGCTACGGATGAGTTGGCGGCGAAGGCGATCCGCTACCAGTTGATTCCATTTCCCGGACTGACGTTTGGTCACGATGCCAGCGCCTACCACAATCAGCGGAAGGATAAGCAAGGCTAGAAGCCAATATGGATGAGCCAGGGACAAGGTGAAAATCTGCGGAATCTTAAAGGTTTGTGGAGGAAACCACCATGAAGATGCTTGTAAAAGGTGGGTGATGCAAGGGATTGGATGCTTGGGACTCGTGGGTGGTCTTTTTAAACCTTTGGGGCGGGGTTGAAGGCTTGGCGGGTGGCTGCGGCGATCGTGCAGAGCAGAGCGAAGCCAAGCGGCCACGGGAACAGCTCACGATCGTTGATCACTGTGAGAGTCTTGGCTTCAGTCTTTTCCAACTCATCGATGGTGCTGAATGTTTGCTTCAGAGAGTCCAGGTCCTGCGCCCAGTAGTGTTCGCCACCGGTCAGTTGGGCGATTTTACGGAGGGTGGGCAGGTCGAATTCCTGATAGGGGATTCTCATGATATTGGGGTCAACCCGGCCTTCAGTGGTGCCGATGGCGATGGTGTAGATTTTGATGTCCAGTTTGCTCGCAAACTCGGCGGCCTCGATCGGTGATATCTTGCCTGAGTTGCTTGCGCCGTCGGTGATCAGCACGATGATCTTGCTCTTTGATTTGCGCGAATCGAGGCGAGTGGAGGCGGCAGAGATGGCCGAGCCGATGGCGGTGCCGGCTTCCTTAACAGAGCCGCGATTGAAGCGGTCGTTGAGGCGCACTTGTTCGAGTGTGCTGCGAAGCCATTTGTGGTCGAGTGTGATCGGGCTAGCGTTGCGAGGACGTCCGGCGAAGACCACGAGGCCCATGCGGTCATCCGTTCGGCGCTCGATAAAGTCATCCACAACCATCTTCGCCACATCGATGCGGCGAACATTCTGGCCATCACGGATGAAGTCGTTGATGTCCATGGACAGTGAGACATCGAGGGCGATGACGATGTCGATGCCGCTTGCAGTGCGGTTGTAGGACTCGGTCCGTAGGACCGGACGCATCATCGCAACAATACAGCCGAGGATGGCAAGGAAGACCAGCGGTAGGCTGAGGCCGGATGCTGTTTGGCGAACCCGTTGTCCGAGGCTGACCAGGATGGAAAGGTTGGGAAAGGAGATCGCCGCTTCCGCACCTCGTCCACGCCGCAGCATCAGTAGAATCAGGATGGGTGGAATCAACAGGAACCAAGCAGCTTGAGTGAATCCAAAGGGACCGAAAAAGATATTCATGCTGTCACCTCCCGGTTGAAGGCTTCGAGCAGATGGCGGGAGCGGTCGATCATGGCCGCTGGTTCATCACCGTGGTCCGCCGGAGAGTATTTCCATTCGGCTAGATTTGCGAAGAGGGTCTGAGCCTGCTGTTTGAGTTCCTCGTCGAAGGATTCCATCGAATCGTGGCGGGCGATCCACTCATCGTGGGTTTCAAAGAGGGCGGGGTCTCCGGTCACTGCCACCAGATAGCGGCGCAGGATCAGA
Organism: uncultured Luteolibacter sp.; assembly: GCA_964541125.1. Taxonomy (GTDB): domain Bacteria; phylum Verrucomicrobiota; class Verrucomicrobiia; order Verrucomicrobiales; family Akkermansiaceae; genus Luteolibacter. The sequence continues at coordinate 9,209 of CAZIPY010000310.1, forward strand.
GAGCATTCGGTGGCGGCTGGGGTGCGTTCCGCCGTGGGGCACACCGCGAGTGCCGCGAGTGCCTCATCATGGGCTTTCTTGATGAGGTTCTCAGGTGTGGGGGTGGTGTTTCTCCGGCTTCGGCGCCAGAGGAACCAGATCAGAAGCATGACTCCCAAAAGGGCGAGTCCGATGATGCCCCAGGTCTCCCAGGAAATTGGGGTGGGCATGAGGTTGTCGGTTGCGGAGGTTTCCACGAACCGAATGTCTTCTTTGCTCGGGTCCATGGATTCAGCGACTTGCGGTGCGTGTGCGCTTCTTGAAGAGTTGGTGCAGATTCGGCAGCGGGTCCTCGTGGGTGCTGAGCGCAGTGTTGAGGATGCCGTGCTTGGTGAAGATGGACTCGAGTCCTTCGTTCTGACGGCGGATCAATTTGGAGTAGGCCATCCGTAGATTGGAATTCGAGGTGTTGACCCGGGTTTCCAAGCCGCTTTCAGGGTCGAGCATCACCACCTTGCCGATATCGGGCAGCTTGGCTTCAAATTGGTCGTGGACTCGGATGGCCACCGTCTCGTGTTTGCGGGAGAGTTTGCCCAGCGGTTTGTCCAGAGGGTTGGCGTGAAAGTCCGAGATCATGAAGACCAGCGACTTGCGTTTGAGCATGCGCAGTAGGTGAGTGCAGGCGGATTCGATGGAGGTGCCAGCGCGTTCGGGTTGGGTCACCAGAATGTCGCGGATCATGCGCAGCAGGTGTCGTTTGCCCTTGGCGGGAGGTATGTAGGAGAGGGTGTCGTCGGCGAAGAGGAGTAGGCCGACCTTGTCGCCATTGTGCAGAGCGCTGAAACCGAGAATGGCGGCGGCCTCCGCGGCGATCTCGCGCTTGCTCCACTGCACGCTGCCGTAGTCGGCGGAGCCTGAAACGTCGACTGCCAAGACCGCGTTGAGTTCACGTTCTTCGTGAAATTTGCGCACGTAGGGCTCGTTCATGCGGGCGGTTACTTTCCAGTCGATGAAGCGAACCTCATCGCCGTGCTGGTATTCGCGGAACTCATCGAAATCGAGGCCCTGACCACGGAAGCTGGAGCGGTATTCGCCGGAGAAAGATTCGCGGACCAGACGTTGGGCCTTGAGCTCGAGCTTGCGCACCCGAGCCATCATCTCTTCAATCTGATCGTCTGTTAGCAAGGCGGAGAATTGATTATTGAATATTGATTATTGAATATTGTGTTGCGTGGTCGTCTAGGAGGGGGTTCGGCGCCAATAATCAATCTACAATATTCAATATACAATGGCCGGGCTTGTTCCGGCTCAGGGCACTGGAAGTTTGGTCATGATGCGGTCAATGACCTCATCGGTGCTGACTTCTTCTGCTTCCGCTTCGTAGGTGAGCAGAATGCGGTGACGCAGGACATCGTGCGCCATGTCCTTGATGTCTTGTGGTGTTACGAAGGCGCGGCCGTTCATGAAGGCATTGGCCCGTGCGGTGAGTGCAAGATTGATCGTGCCACGTGGAGAGGCACCGGCGCGCACCAGATTCTTAAGCGGAGCGTCGATGGTCTCGGGGTGGCGTGTGGCGTGGATCAGTTCAACGATGTATTGGCGCACGGCCGGGTCGATGTAGATCTCGTTCACGAGTTTCCTTGAGGCGGCAACTTGTTCGGGACTCGCGACCGTTTGAGTTTCGTAGGGCGGTGTGGAGGTCGCCATCCGATCGAGAATGATGAGTTCTTCATCACGCTCAGGATAATCGACACTCACCTTAAGGAGGAAGCGGTCGAGTTGGGCCTCGGGAAGTTGGTAAGTGCCCTCCTGATCGATGGGGTTCTGCGTGGCTAATACGAGGAAGGGGTCGGGCAGTCCGTAGGACTTGTCACCGAGAGTGACCTGACGTTCCTGCATGGCTTCGAGTAGAGCCGACTGCACCTTGGCGGGAGCACGGTTGATTTCGTCGGCGAGAATTAGGTTGTTGAAGACCGGGCCGAGCTTTGGCTCAAATTTGGCTTCCTGCGGATGATACACCATGGTGCCGATGAGGTCGGCAGGTAGTAGGTCTGGGGTGAACTGGACGCGGGCGAAGGAGGTGTCCAATGAGCCTGAGAGCGCTTTGACCGCGAGGGTCTTGGCGAGGCCGGGAACCCCCTCGAGGAGGATGTGGCCGTTGCAGAGCAGGCCGACGAGCAGGCGGTCGACGAGGTCGGCCTGTCCGACGAGAACCTGGCCCATTTCCTCACGGACGGCCTGGATCCAGGAGCTGGATTGGGTGATTTCTTGCTGAAGTGCTTCGGTACTCATTACTTAGGGATTCTTGAGTTTGGCACGGGACCAGCCTCTTGCAATGAGCAAAGCGGGGCGAAATCCGCCCTTTGCGTTGAAAAATCGGGCAATTTACGCCCTCAGAGAGTGTCGATCACGGCCAAAATGGCCTCAATCTCGGCCAAGCGGCCAATGCCCTCGTAGCCGCAGGCCAATTCGCCTTCCACGGGGTCGATGAACTTGCAGCCGTCGGCCTTGAGCTGCTCAACGTTGCGCTGGGTAGCTGGGTGCTGCCACATCTTGCCGTTCATGGCCGGGGCGATCCACTTGGGAGTCTCCGGAGGAAGGGCAAGGTAGACTGAGCTCAACGGATTGGGTGCGAGGCCGTTGGCGAATTCACCCAGTAGGTTGGCCGTCGCTGGAGCGACTAGGAACAAGTCGCATTGGTCAGCCAATTCGATGTGGCCTGGCTTCCAGCTGTTCTTCTCATCCTCAAGCGAGGTGAGAACGGGATTACGAGTGAGGGTCTGAAGGGTGAGGGGAGTCACGAACTCGGTCGCGCTCTGGGTCATCACCACGTGCACTTCGTGACCACGCTTGACCAACTGCGACGCCAGATCGGCGGCCTTGTAGGCAGCGATCGAGGCTGAGATGCCGAGCGTGATCTTCATGAGACAATTAAGGGCCGATTTCAGAGGCGCGCAAGGATGGCGTCTCCCATCTCGGAAGTGCCGACCTTGGTTTCGCCCTCAGCACCGGTGGCAATGTCACCGGTGCGGTAGCCGTCGGCGATGGTCTTGGCGACCGCGGCGTCGATGGCGTCTGCGGCAGCGACTTCACCGAGGGAGAAGCGCAGCAGCATGGCGAGCGAGAGAATTTGAGCAATGGGGTTGGCGATGCCCTGACCGGCGATGTCGGGGGCGGAGCCGCCGGAGGGCTCATACATGCCGAAGTAGAGACCGTTCTCGTTCTGGGTGCCCAGCGAGGCGGAGGGTAGCATGCCGAGTGAGCCGGAAATCATGGCCATTTCATCGGAGAGGATGTCACCAAAGAGGTTTTCGGTGACCAGCACGTCGAACTCACCGGGGCGGCGCACCAACTGCATGGCGGCATTGTCGACATACATGTGCTCGAGCTCTACTTCGGGGTATTCCTTGGCCACTTCGATCGCGGTTTCCCGCCACAGCACGGAGGAGGCAAGGACGTTGGCCTTGTCGACCGAGAGCAGGCGCTTGCCGCGACCCATGGCGGCCTTGAAGGCGACATGAAGGATGCGAACGATTTCGCTCTTCTTGTAGATCATGGTGTCCAGTGCCACGGGTTCGCCATCTTCCTCATGGCGGCCTTTGGGAGAACCGAAGTAGACACCACCGGTCAGTTCGCGCACGCAGAGTACGTCGAAGCCATCGGCGATGAGTTCCTGTTTGACGGGAGAAGCGTGGGTGAGAGCAGGGAGGCAGACACCGGGACGAAGGTTGGCGAAAAGGCTGAAGTGCTTACGCAGGGGAAGCAGGGCGCCGCGCTCGGGCTGGGTGTCCGGCGGCAGGTTCGCCCACTTCGGTCCTCCGACCGAGCCGAAGAGGATG
>CAZIPY010000311.1:0-14993 GCA_964541125.1 uncultured Luteolibacter sp.
TCGGGAAGGATCTGGATGACTTTCATCGCGAAGGCTGGCCGATGCTGGCAGGGCGTCCTCGGCTTGGCTAGTTCTTATGGTTGAGGGTCTGATGGGGGCAATTCCGGTTTGATTTTCCCGGGTTTCGGGTCCACAAGTGCCTTCCATGGCCAAGTCCTCCAACGACAACCGGGTGGTGGTGAAGGTGTTTCTCTACGGCATTCAGCCGCAGATCTGGCGCCGCTTCTCCATTGACCACTCAGCCACCTTCCTCGAGCTCAATGATGCCATCCAGGCGGCCATGGGCTGGGACAACAAGCACCCCCATGAGTTTCGACATGGCAAGGGCAAGCGCTTGGTGGACGTGATCGGGCCGGTGGGACTGGAGGACCAGACCCCGGGTGAGTTTCAGGACGAGACCAAGCTCACCATCGCGGACTTCATTGGCCGCCGTCGCACTCCCATCCGCATACTCTACCGCTACGACTTCGCTGACGAGTGGGTGCACGAGCTGGTCTTCGAGAAAAAGGAGGAGGGCGCTGCTGCGGCCGGCCCCGAGATGATCGATGGCGAGCGCAACTGCCCCGAGGAAGATTCCGGCGGCACCTTCCAGTACATTCAGTCTCAGGCTGGTGATACCCAATGGATGAGCCCAGGCTACGATCCCGAGGCCTTCGATATCATGGCGGTGGACTTCTCCGCCAAAAAAACGCGCAAACGAAAGTAGGCGTCTCTTTGTAAAGAGTCGTTTGAGGCGTTAGAATCTGCTTCCCTGCCGAGGCCCATGGGTCATGCTGATAGCATGAAAGCCCGGCTTCTTTTCTCTCTTCTTTTCGTCCTTGGCGTGGCCCTGTCGTCAGCAGAGACCTATCGTTCAGTCGAAGTATCCAAGCTCAAGTTTGAGGGTCCCAAGGAGGAGGTGGAAGCTGCGCTTGGCCAGGATGTATCCGCGTATATATTTCAACTCCTGGATGCCCGCTTGGCCTCCGAGGCCTATCTCACCCTGGACGATCCTGATGCCGGAGAGCTCCAGCAGGAACAGGCCCTGGTGGTGTTTCGGGGTGATGCCAAGTTGCCCCTGAAGGGAGCCATCGATCTGGCCTTGGATTATACAGCCGATGAAGTGAAGACCTTCCGTTTCAGCATCCCCGATGGCAGTGCCAAGGTGATCACGGAGGATGATTTCCTGAAGGCTCGTCGAAATTGGGCCGAGCGTCGCTCGAGAGACGGTGTTCCCGGCAAGCCTTGGTTCAATCATCAGAGCGATCATGGCGAAGCTGCATCCCAGCCCGGTTTTCGCAATGTGGATGTGGCGGACACCTTTGACATCTTTAGTGGGGGGCGGGCCATCGCAGACAACCTGGCATTGAACCGAGATCTGATTCTTGCGGCTGACAAGGACGGGGGCATGGTTCGCATTGATGCCATCGAGGGTGTCACGGTGAAGGCCATCGACTGGTCGGATCATCTGCCCAAGGAACCCGTGATCATCGACTCGCTGGCCATGTCCATTCCCGAGGATCAGCACGCCTTGTTCGCACCTTCTCTGCACGGCCTGCTCAAACTGATGAAGCGCTCAGAAGCCGAACTCACTCCACTGGTCGGTATGGCTTCCAGTGAGAGCTCCTATCGGGGCTTGATGACCCGTTACCGCCAACAGTTGGGCCTCGATCTCACCGACGCTGCAGCACGACTCCTGCCGGTTAAGTCCGTAGCTGTCACTGGTGGCGACCTCTACTTCGCAACCGGCACCGATGTCGCCATTCTGATGGAGGCCGGGAACGCCGCAGCCTTGCTCAAGGCCTTGGAGTTGGCAGTGACCTCCAAGGCAGGTGTCAAACCGCAGCGCCACCGCGATGGTAAACTGGAGTACTTGTCCTTCGTGGTGCCCGACAAGGGGATCTCCAGCCACCTTTGCCAGATTGGAGACCTGGTGCTGGTCACCAACTCCATGGCCCAAGTCAGGCGCATCACCGAAGTGGCCGATAAACGTGCACCCGCTCTCGGCAAGAGCGAGGAGTTCAAGGTCTTCCGACATCGTTATCCCAAGGCCGATGAGCATGCCTTCATCTTCCTCTCCGATGCCGCCATCCGCCGCTGGGCGGGGCCAGTCACGCGCATTGGGGCCTCACGTCGCAACCGGGCACTGGCCGCCCTCAACGAACTCACTTGCCGGACGATAACGGGCAATGAAGAGGACCTCCAGGAATACGCCCCACTCCTCGGGCGGGTGGTGATCTCCGAAGGCCGCGCCGTCAGCGAACAATATGGAACCGCCGAATTTCTGACCCCCATCTCGGAACTGGCTCTGGGTGAGGTCAGCCAAACCGAGAAGCAGGCCTATGAGCGTTGGCGCGAGGGCTACGAGAGCGGTTGGACTCAAGTCTTCGATCCCATCGCCATTCAGCTCAAGATGACTGGAGACTCGGTGGATGTGGACCTCACGGTGTTGCCGCTCAACGTCAACAGCGACATCCGCGAAGTCATGGACCTCGCGGGCAAGGCCAAGCTCAGTCCTCGCGCCCGTATCCGCCCGGAACATTCCATTCTTCACCTCGCCTGCGCCATCGATTCCAAGAGCGAGTTTTTCCAGCAGTTCGACCAGCAACTGGTGCAGATGATGCCCGAGCTGAAAATCAAACCGCTGTCGTGGGTGGGTGAATCCGTTTCCATCGACCTGATCGACAGTCTGTTCTGGGAGGGTTTGGGAGAATCGGGGCTGTTTGAGCAAGCTGGCAATCTACCCCTGGTGGCTCGGGTGGAAGTGAAGAGTAAGATCAAGCTTGGGCTGTTTCTGACCGCCATGCGCACCCTGATGCAGACTTCCGCGCCCGATACCTTTGAGTGGATCAACCGCAAGTATGGAGATCGGTCCTACGTGGTGATCGCGGAACAGGCGGAGGATGACTTTGGGGAATCCGTCGAAATCTGTTACGCGATTGTCGGCAAGGCACTGCTCATTACTCTCAGCGAGCGCAATCTCAAGAAGGCGATGGACCTTGAGCAGATGGAGCTCACCGACGAACAGATTGAGACCCTGCCAAAGGCAGATAGCCTGATGATCGACGTCGATCCCGCCATGTTTGATGTCATCGACCGCATTGACATGGGTAGCAGTGCGGCGAGCCGCATGGCCCAGCTCAGTTGGAATGCCATCCACATTCTCAATGAATGGCGCCGGCTTTATCCCGATCGTGACCCAGCGGTGGTGCATCAGAGTCTCTTCGGGGTCAGCATCAACTGTCCCGGGGGCAAGGGCTATCGCTGGAATGCCGAGCATCTGACCATGGAGTCGGTGGTATTCGGGCATCGTGGGGCGCCCCGCGAGCCGGAGAAGAAACAGGGACTATTGAAATACGACCGCATGCACTCCGGCATGGATTTCATCGAAGATGGTCTGCGTTTGCGTATGCACCTTGGCCCGAAGTCGAAGCTATTGGCGCTACCGCAGCCCGAAGTCGGTGAGGTCCTTGGCAAGGGGATGGATCTAGGCGGCTACAAAGTCGGCAACAAACTCTTTTACCGGAACGAATATGAGGGCATCGAAGGTACTTGGAGCTGGGAGATGAAATCTGTTGAGAAGACCCCTGAGGGAACCAAACTGAACTTTGAAAGCCCATGGGAGGAAGACGGAGAATCCGGAATTTGGAAGGCAACCTATCTGGTCGACGACAAAGGCATATGGGCGGTGGAAGGGAAGGATGAATTCATGACCTCCACTTACGAGAGGCCATCTCTGAATCTCCCTCTTGAGCTGCGTCTCAATGCCATCCACAAATGCGACACCATCAGTCAGGACGTGCACAAAGATGAGGAAGGGGTGTTCTCCGAGACCACCAAGACCCGGCAGGAGATACGTGTGGTTGGCAAGGAGACCATCAAGACCAAGGCGGGCACCTTTAAGGACTGCGTGGTGATCGAGCGCTATACTGAGAGTCTATCTCCTGGATTCTTCGACATCACCGACGCAAAGGAATGGTACCACCTGGGCACCGGCATGGTAAAATCCGTGGATCAGCACGTGGTTTCCGAACTGATCAAAATCGAGAAGAAGTAGCTTTCTGGGCTATTTCCAGATCGCCACGGCCTTCATCGCCTCGAGGATGTGGTCCACTTCCAGTTCCTTCTGGCAGCGCTTGTCCAGCGGGCAGCGGAAGGTGAAGCAGGGCGCGCATTCCACGTGGCGTTTCACCACCTGATGTCGCTTGCCGAGTGGGCGTTTCCAGTTCGGATCGTTGGGGCCGAATAGAGTGATGCAGGTTGAACCGAGGTGGGAGGCCAGGTGGGGCAGCGAGCCATCAGCGGCAATCACTCGTGAATGACTCGCGATCATGTCGAGTTGTGGCTCGCGCAGATGGATATTGCCGATGGGGATGTTGCCTCCCAGATGATGGGCGAGTTGCTCGCCCATGTTGCGGCCACCCTCGATGCGTCCGATGGAAAGGGCGTGGTCCTTTCTCAGTTCGTCGGCGAGTTGTTTCCATCCCTCCAAGCGCCATTCATGGCTCGAGCCAAAGTCGGATCCCGGCACCAACAACACAGTGTCCTCCTGCTTGTGAACCTCGAGTTGCACCGGGTTGAAGAACTCCGGTTTGGTGGTGGGAATGCCCATCTCTGCCACCGCCTTGAGGTAGAACTGGACCCGGTGCTCGGTGGGGTGGGGGGCCTCGTTGAGGGTTTCGGTGAGCTGTCTGGTCAGCTTATTAGGTTTTTCGCTCCGGCCTCCGGCCTGCGGGCCGTGGGCGGGCCCGATCCGCTTATGAATGCCGGCCTTGCGCACCACCTTCACCAACTCGCCCGGCTCCCAGATCAGGGCCACCTGCCAGGGTTCGTTGAGAGTTCTGGGCGTTTGAACATTCAGGCCCGGAAGTGTTTCCCAGAAGGCCTTTTGTCGGGCTTGGCAGAGCACACCAATGCCCATGCCCGCGCCTGCTAGAGCACGCACCGCTGGCACCGAAAAACAGGCCTCGTCCCAGCGCTCGGGCGCGACGATCAGCAGTTCACGGGACGGGGTGGACATGGGGTCAGGATGAACGTTGAACGCCCAACAGCCAACGTTGAACTTTGAAATGGTGGCCGACCATGGGGCGAGTGGGGCGAGTGGGAGCGAGGCCAGAGATCACAGAGGCCACAAATATGGATTTGGTTGTGGTGTAAATCCTTGCTTGTTAGTCTCACAAGAATGCGGGCAAACTTGATAAGGGCCCCTCAACAACACTGTTCTGCTATAAGTCCGCGAAATGTTGTCTCTTTTGGTGATATGGCAATTCTCATTCTCATTTGCTTTCTTGTGGCAGCCGTTGCTGAGATCACTGCGTTGGTTAAAGTGTTGAGAGGGCGAGTATCGAAGTGGCTGGGCTTCACATACATGTCGCTCGTTGTCGCGGCAGGATGCATTGCTGCCTATACAACTTTTTATATAGTCTACTATGCGAATTCGAATACTCGCATTCACGGCTGGCCAATTCCGACCGTCATTTTCCAGCGAGACGATGCTGAATCTCCTTGGTTGGATTTTGTAGGGCCTACGACCATTCTTGCCTACCCGATGAACATCATTCTGTTTCTTATCGGACCATCCATTTTATTGCTGATCTGGGCTTGCTGGAAGCCACTCCCAATAAAAACTAAGGAGCAGAACAAGTCGGAGGAGGCGACGCCGAACCAGCCGCCTGTTTAACCGAGGCTTCCTGCGATGGCGCCTCTCCTATAACCTTCGCTACAGAATTTGAGACGCTCAATATCGACATTATCCTCATTTATCGCGTTGGGCATCGCGGTTGCTTACGGAGTGCTGACGATTCTTGCGCTATGAGCGCAGTGAATCTGATTGGGGCCTGTTCTCCGCATTTGGGGGATTCTTCGTATCTCTAATCGTCGGAAGCGTTGTTGTCGTTTTGTTATCCGCCTACGCCTTCATTCGCAGAGAGCGCATGGCGCAAGTATCCCTGCTGATCTCGCTCCCTTGCTTGTGTTTTGCTCTGTGGGCTGGGTTCGGCTTTATCAGCCATGGCATGAGGCAGGACCGCGAACGAACTGCGAACGAGCTATTCCAGGATCATCGAGATCGCCTGATTTCTGTTCCCGGCGTGTTAAGAGACGAAGAGTGGCCTAATGACGACAGTCCTCGGGGTAGGGCATTGCGGTCTGTCCTTTGGAATTCTGAAGGCAGTTTCAGTGAGGAAGATTTTTTGCATCTTGCGAACCAGCATCCTAGCTGGTTGGAGACGATGTTTTATCATGAAGACTGTCCTTTGGTCCTTCTTAGCGAAGGTTTTAATAGCTATAAGCTGCGGTCTGACCGACTTCCGCTTAGCGCATCATTCAGAGAGACTCTGATGAATCCCAACTCCCCGCTCAAATTTGTGGAGGAAGTTTCAACTTGGACTAGTCTATCAGAATCAGATCGCTGGTCGGTTGATAGGATTCTTAAGGCGAAGTCGCAAAAACAACCGAAAGAACAAGATTCGATAGAATGAGCTCGCTGTGCTCGGCATCTACTCTCTAACGTTTTGTTTAAATGAATTACAGCATAAAAACCGCGCTGATTTGTACCTCAGTACTCATTGCAATTGCGATTCCCGTACAGGCGAATCGAGGGAAGGCGCTGGAAGCAGTCGTCAAGATGCTGGTTGGATCAGCAGCGGCAGGCGCTATTGCAAACGGGGTTGAAGCGGAGTCGATCCAAGAACAGAAGATGTCGGTTGTTGATCGCATACGCCAACAAGGTGTCGACCCTCGTGTAGGTGCAATTTTTTCGACGTACTTTACACTCAATAACAATGCTGACGCAGTCTATTGGGCTGATGTGTTCAGCAAGCCTGATGTTTACATCATTGTGGCGATTGAAGGGCAAGGAGAGTATCTCATACCAAAATATACCAGTGAGTATGCTGGTCAGCCATTGATGACCAATATTATTGCCAAGCAGATTGCTCCAGGAAGAAAGGTTGCAGTTTATATTTTAGATGAAGACACGACTTCCGACACGGTTTGGAATAATCTTTTGAAAACAAGAGTGTCCTTCAACGCGGCAGCTGATGTAGAAGTTTATAAGCCAATCGATGTCACTTTATCCGCGTCAGGAACAGTGCAGCTTGTAGATCGTTATGTAACATTAGATGCGCCAGAATTTATCGCATATGCTGAGTTTATAGCACCTGATACGGATGAATCCGTTTGGGCGGCAGACGGTATCCTTAAGGATCAATACAATCGCAATGTTGGCAAAATCCAATTTTCGCAGATATGGAAGGCTGACCCAGATGTCATCGATGCTGCGGAATCCGAATTAATTAGATCGGGTAAGTCCAAGGTGTTTTGGTTCGGGCTTTCTGCTGTGTTGGTTCTTGTTTTTGGTAAGATGCTCTTCTTCTCCAATTCAAAGGCGGCCTAACAAGTCGGCGCATGGCCTTGGGTATTCAATATTCTCTAACAGGTCTGATCAACCAAACAGCTCCTTGCAAAGCATGCAGCTCTTGCCATCGCCGCCGCGGGCAGTGCCATGCTCGCGGCAATAGACGATGATCTGCAGGTGGAGCTTGTTCCACTTCTCCTTGGGGAAGCATTTCTTCAGGTCGCGCTCGGTCATTTCCACGTTCTTGGCGCGGCTGAGTTTCCAGCGCTTGGCGAGGCGGTGGATGTGAGTGTCCACGGGGAAGGCTGGCACGCCGAAGGCCTGGGCCATGACCACCGAGGCGGTCTTGTGACCCACGCCGGGCAGGGCTTCGAGGTCTTCGAAGTTGTCGGGTACTTCGCCGCCGTGCTGCTCAACGAGGATCTTGGAGAGCTCGGAGATGGCCTTGGACTTGCGCGGTGAGAGGCCACAGGGGCGGATCACTTCGCGGATCTTATCCACCGGCACCTTCATCATGTCCTGCGGATTGTCCGCGAGTTTGAACAGGGCGGGGGTCACCTGATTGACCCGCACGTCCGTGCATTGGGCGGACAGGAGCACGGCCACCAGTAGGGTGTAGGAGTCGGTATGATCGAGCGGGATGGGCGTTTCCGGATACAGCTCCTCCAGCCGTTGGAGAAGGTGATCCGCGCGTTCCTGCTTGAGCATGCAGCGAAGTTTTCAGTTCATGGGAGCTGCTTCAAGCCATGAAACCGCTCCTTGCCATCCTTGCCCTGCTCACCACGGGCCTCGTCCATGCCCAGAATGACGCCAAGGCTTGGGCCCAGATCGAGGCGGGCATGAAGCCCTACAGCGGGACGCATCGCAAGGGGGTGGATGCCACCACCCACAAGGGCAAGGTGATGTGCGGCTATCAAGGCTGGTTCGCCACGCCGGGTGATGGCTCGGGGCGCGGTTGGGTGCACTACGGAGTGGGCAAGGAGTTCAAGCCGGGTACCTGCACCATCGATCTGTGGCCGGACATGAGTGAGTACGGCGAAGGCGAGAAGTATCCCACGGCTTTCAGAAACAAAGACGGCTCCATGGCCCACATCTTCAGCTCCTACCATCCCGATACGGTCAATCGGCACTTCAAGTGGATGGCGGAGCACGGCATCGACGGCGCCTTCCTCCAGCGTTTCGCCAGTAGCCTGCGCCGACCCAACAACACCTACAAACATCGCAACCGGGTGACGGCCAACGTGCAGGCCGGGGCCAATCAGCACGGCCGGGTGTGGGCGATGATGTATGACCTCTCCGGCCTAAAGAAGGGCGAGATCGAGAGTGTGCTGATTCCAGATTGGAAACGCCTCATCGACCGCATGCAGATCACTAAGGACAAGAGCTACCTCCATCACAAGGGCAAGCCGCTGGTGGCGGTGTGGGGCATTGGCTTTGGTGACGGCCGCGATTACACGCTGGAGGAATGCGAGAAACTCGTGCGCTTCCTCAAGGACGACCCGAAGTATGGCGGCAACACGGTGATGCTCGGCGTGCCCTCGTTTTGGCGCGAGCTCAAGCGCGACTCGGTGAAGGACAAGAAACTCCACGTCATCATTGCTCAAGCGGACATCATTAGCCCCTGGTCGGTGGGCCGCTACCGCACGCCGGATGAGGCCAAGCGCCATGCACAGACCGTGCTCAAGCCCGACATCGCTTGGTGCAAGGAACGCGGGGTGGAGTTCCTACCGGTGATGTTCCCCGGCTTCAGCTGGCAGAATCTCAAGAAGAGCAAGGGCGAGGACGCACCACTCAATCACATCCCTCGGCTCGGCGGAAAATTTCTTTGGTCGCAAGCGGTCGCCGCCAAGCAGGCTGGCGCGGAGATGGCTTATGTCGCCATGTTCGATGAAGTGGATGAAGGCACGGCTATCTTTAAGTGCAGCAACCAGCCTCCTGTGGGGGAGAGTAATTTCATCACCTACGAAGGTCTGCCCAGCGATCACTACCTCTGGCTCAGTGGTCAGATCGGTCAGTTGATGAGTGGCCAATTGAAACCCACCTCAGACCTTCCCAAGCGGCCATGAAGCCTATCAAAGCCATCCATTTGCTTGCCGCCCTCACGCTGCTCCTACTCTGCAGCTGCGTCACCCATCCTCGGCCTCTCGATCCGGTGGCGGTGAATGGCAACGGTCCATCCCGCGATGTGCATGTGGTCAGTCATGGCAGACACACCGGCTTGATCATTGATGCTGAGGCCATGAACCGGGAGATCCCCCAGTGGAAACACCAGTTTGGCGAGGTACAGTACTACGAGATTGGTTGGGGCGACGCTGGCTTCTACCGCGCCGAAAAAATTACCAGCCGACTCTCCGTCGAAGCCATCTTCCGGCCGACCCGGTCCATTGTGCATGTGGTCGGCCTGGATGATCATCCCGCCGTCGAGTTTCCAGCCAGCGAAGTGATCCGCTTGTCCATCCATGATGCCAATCACGACAACCTCTTGCGCTTCATTGCCCTGAGTATGAGCTCCAATGATGATGGTGTGCCCATTTATGAAGGCCCGGGCATCTACGGCAATTCGGCGTTCTACACGGGAGCTGGGCGCTACGGCCTGTTCAACACCTGCAACAAGTGGACGGCCAAGGGGCTCTACAGCGCGGGAGTGGATGTGGGTGTCGCCACGACCGTCTCATCCGGGGATGTGATGACTCAGATTCGGAAGGACTGAGCCGAAGGCCCTTGCATTGAGCCGGAGACGGGCTAAGAAGCTCCCGCATGTCGCTTCGTACCAAGGACTTCCACTACGATCTGCCCGACGAGCTGATCGCCGATCGGCCATTGGCTGAGCGGTCTGCTTCGCGGATGATGGTGGTGCACCGCGATACGGGTCTTATCGAGCACAAGATGTTTCGCGATCTGCCGGATTACCTGAAGCCCGACGATTTGCTGGTCCTCAACGACACCAAGGTCATCCCGGCACGGGTGTTCTCGGATGATGGCGGTATCGAGTTGCTTTGCCTCGATCGTCTCTCGCCTCTGGAGTGGCGCTGCTTGGTCCGCCCTGGCAAGAAGATGAAGCTGGGGCGCACGGTGACCGTCGGCGGCATTCAGGGCGAAGTGATTGAGGTCTTTGAGAACGGTGACCGCCTGGTGCGTTGGGACAGTCCTGTGGATCTAGATGAGCATGGCCATCTTGCCTTGCCGCATTACATGGGCCGCGAGGATGAGGCTGCCGACCGAGAGCGCTACCAAACCGTATTTGCTCGTGAAGAAGGTGCCATTGCCGCGCCTACCGCCGGTTTGCACTTCACTCCGGAAGTCTTGGAAAAGATACGCCACGCCTTCCTCACGCTGCATGTGGGTGTGGGCACCTTTCGCCCAGTGAGTGTGGAGGACGTGAACGATCACGTCATGCATTCCGAGCGCTATCACCTCAGCGCGGATACAGCAAAGCAGGTAAACGAAGCGGGTCGGGTGTTTGCGGTGGGAACCACCGTGACCCGAGTGCTGGAGTCGCTAGCCAATCCATCAGGGGGTGGTCGCCTGTTAGGAAGTGATCAAAGTGGCGAAACTGACATCTTCCTCCATCCGCCATACGAGTTTCAAGTGGTGGGGGCACTACAGACCAACTTCCACTTGCCCGAAAGCACGCTCATCATGCTGGTCAGCGCCTTTGCCGGGCGCGAACTGACCTTGGAAGCTTATGCCAAGGCAGTTGAGGAACGCTACCGCTTTTACAGCTATGGTGACTGCATGATTCTGATTTGAGGGAAGCTGCTCAACTCTCTTTGAGGATGCGCTTCACCAGATCGGAATCATCCGGCCTTTTGTCGCGGGGCGTTCTGGCGGTCCACCAACCCAGCCCCACACCCAAGACGCTCAGGACAATCACACCCCAGTCGCCGATGATGGAGTAGGGGGTGATGGTGGGTTTGATGGGGATGTTGACGTCGACTAGCAGCGAACCACGGGTGAAGTGGCTGCCGTCCTTGTCGCGAAGTTCCTGCGGCTCTCCGGTTTTGGGATGTGCGGTTGTGCCAATGGTATTGATGGCAGCGCTCACGCCGTTGTTGGCGCAGCGCAGCATGGGGCGGCGGAGCTCGATGCAGCGGAACTTGGCGTAGGCAAAGTGCTGAGCAGCGGCCGGGCTTTCTTTGAACCAGCCATCGTTGGTGACATTGACGATCACCTGCGGCTTGGGTCGGATGAATTTGCGTTGTAGCCGTGGCACGCTGTCCTCATAGCAGATGGAGGGAATGGCGTGGATGACCTCGCCGCTGGCCAGCGGAATGGGCAGGGGATCGAAGGACGTACCCTTGGCGAAGCTGCCATGGAACTCCGCGCCGGATTGGGCTTCGTAGATGCTCTTGAGCCAGGGGATTTGTTCGATCAGAGGAATGGTTTCGCCAAACCATACGAGGTGATGTTTGCGGTGAGTCTGCAGTTTGCCTTTGGGTCCATAGACCGCCAGCGAGTTCCAGGCATCGCCGCCTTCCTTCTTGAAGATGATGCGCTTTCCTTCTTCATCCTCGCCCTCCACGGCTTCGAACTCGGTGACGCCATAGATGAGCTGGAAGGGGCCGGGTTGCCGTACGAGATCGATGGTCATGGCGTTGTCGATCCATTCGTCCCAGGTGCCGTTGTCGAAGCGGAAGATGCTGCCGGCAAGCGCCGCCTCGGGCCACATCACCCAATCGGGCCATGAGGTTTCAATGCCGCCTTCGTCTCCCAGCTCGATCTGCTCCTTCAGGCGCTGATTGTCCTGTTCGATGGTGGCCTCTAGGGCGCGGAGGGTCTCGTCCTCATAGGCCATGTGGATGTCCAGAGGCTCCCACAGCACCTGCGCGGCAGCCTGGGGAATGTTCAACTGCACCAGCAGGGTCTTGAGTTGCAGCGTCTCTTTGCGGCCTTCGCTGGCGAGTCGGATGATGCCGTAGCAAAGAAGGAGGGCCACCAGCATGACGGCAACGCAGAAGTCGAGGCGGGTCTGACGCTTGCCGCTGCGTGCGCTACCGAAGACACGGCTGAAGGTTTGGATCAGAACCACTTGCACGAAGATGGGAACCAGAGCGAGAGCGGTGACGCCAAGGAGGTCGGCTGACTGGGCCAGTACCGGAGTTTGATGGAAGGCAACGCCCAGACTGTTCCAGCCGAAGCCGGTGATCATCCAACTGCGGATCCACTCCAAGCCGGCCCACACCGAGGCATTGCAAAAGCCAAAGCGCAAACTGCGAAGAATGGTGTGGAGCGTGCCACGCTCCTGCAGCGAGCTTCGCCACGGATTGCCCCAACTGGCGGTGAAGGCTCCGAAGAGCATGGCATAGATCGAGAGATATGCGGGAATCAGCAGGGCTGCGATGGGAGCCACGGTGCCAAACCACCAGAACTGGATGCCAAACGTCACCAAGCCGCCGACCCCGCCATAAAGCGCACCCCGCCATGCCGCGCGAGGACCATCCAGATTCCAACACACCCACAGCCACGGCATCAGAGCCAGCCAGACCAGACTGCCGATGTCAAAGGGTGGGAAACACAAAGCGATGGCCACCCCGCTTGTGGTGCACAGTCCCAGGCGCATCCAGGTGCGGCGCTGCCGCAGCGAATGGGCCAGCTCACATGCCCCTCCTTTCAGTCCTTTGAGAAGTGCTGCCATCGGTACGAGCTTCGTTCAATTGCGCGGTGGGGGTCAACCCTCCTGCCCACTAGGCCCCAGTCGAGCCCCGGGATCATTCGGAAGCACGGTGGCGATGACCGGCTCCTTTGAAAAGACTCGTCGAGCCACCTCAGTGACCTCATCGGGCGAAAGTTGGGCGTAAATGCCATCCAGTTGACGGTGGCTGTCGGCGGCATGACCAAAGAGCAAGTCGAGGGCAGTGGCTCGGGCGGTGGCGGCCAGCGATTGCTGTTGGATGGCGAGGCCGCTGAGTGCCGTGGCGCGCACCCGCTCGAAGGCGTCTTCGGGAATGCCTTGCTCGGCGATTTTGGCGATCTCCTTGAGCATTTCGGCGCGGGCCAGTTCGACCTGCTCCGGGGCGGTGGCGAGGTAGAAGCTGAAGAGGCCACTGTCGTAGCCCATGAATTGGGTGGCGCCGACTTGGTAGGCTAGGCCCAGCTCCTCTCGAATCCTGCCGAAGAGCGGGCCGGCCATGTCCGAGGCGTATTCCTGAAGGAAGGCGAGGGCGTGGCGATCCGAGTCACTGACATCGCTGCCTTCATAGCCGATGGCCAAGACGGCTTGTTTCTTCGGCAGGTGACGAGTGATTTCCTGGGCGGGTTGGAAGCTCTGGGCGGGCGGTTTCCACGATTTGCCCGGGTTGATGACTCCAAACTGCTTTTCCAACTCTTCGAGCATGGACTCAGTCTCGAAATCGCCACAGACCACCAGACTGAGATTCTTGGCAGCCAGGTGCTGACGGTGGTGTTTGAGTAAATCCGGCCGGTGAAGGTTCTCCAGGCTGCTCTCTGAACCAAGCGATTCCAGCCCATAACCGACCGATTGGTATGCTGTGCTCTTTAGGGCCTGCATTCCGAGGTGAAGAGGCTCTTGGCGGCTTTCTTGGAGGGCGGCCAACTGGCTGGCCTTTTCCCGTTTGAGGGTGATCTCAACGAGGCTCGGAGCGATGGTCACCTCGGCCAAGACCTTGGCCACTGTGGAGGAGTCGGGTGTAAGACTGGTGGCATGGAGGAGCAGGGCATTGTTGCCGGCTGCGGCCCCCATGGTGGCGCCAAGGCTCTCCAGCTCGCGGGCAATCTGTTCACCACTGCGGGTTTCGCTGCCTTTGGGTATGGTGGCGGCCAGCAGGCGGTTGATGCCCTGAGTGGCGTCGGATTCGGAAGGCAGTCCGGCGCGAGCTGCGAGTTGGAACTGGACCATCGGCACCCGCCCATCTTGGATCAGAGCGACCTTGAGGCCATTGCTGAGGGTGTGGCTCTGGATGGCATTTCGCTGGCGGGTGCTGGCTTGCCGACGCTCTGGGGCGGGGGCGTCGAGAGGATCGAGGACGGTGAGGTTGAGGCCACGCTCGGTGAGCTGGCTTGCCGCGGCTTCCACCTGCTCGGGTGTGACTCGCTCGAGACTCTGCAGGTAATGGCGTGTGAAGTTCAGATTTCGTGCTTCATGCCAGTTGGAGGCGAGGTCGGTGGCCCGCCCAGAGGCGCTCATGAGGGTTCTGAATTGGCTGGCAGCGACTTGTCGGCAGGCTTTGTTTATGTCAGAAACCAAACGGTTGGTATTAATTGAGCGAAGGACGTCCTTGATGCCTCCAATCAGAGTGTCCACACGTTCAAATTCGCATTCAGCACTGATTCCGAAGAGGCCATCCATGGCTGGAAAGCTCCATTGGTAAGCCGAAACTTCGAGGGCCAACGCCTGTTTTTCCCTTAGGCCCTGGTAGAGTCGGGAGGAGCGGCCACGGCCGAGGACGGCGGCCAGAATTTCGAAGGCCGGGGAGGCGGGATCATTCAGGGCGGGGGTGCGCCAGCTCAGTGAGACCCGGCTGGCGGGTATGGCGAAGCGGTCGCGAGCAAATCGGGGCCCGAGCTGTGCGGCATCGCCGGGCACCAATGGCTCCTGGCCTCCGCCGGACTGGCAGTCGGTGGTGAGAGGCTCCAGTTGCTCGCGGGCGGCATCTGGATCGAAGTCTCCCGAGATCACCACAAAGCTGCGGTCGGTGGT
>CAZIPY010000312.1:0-10362 GCA_964541125.1 uncultured Luteolibacter sp.
AGACCAGCGATCATGTAGAAGGAGGTGGTTTTGCCGGCGCCGTTGGGGCCGAGCAGGCCGACGATCTCACCCGGTTGCACCGTGATGGAGACGCCGTCCACGACTGCGCGCCCACCGTAGACCTTCTTCAGGCTTTCGGCAAAGAGGACTGCGGTTTCGGTCTGGAGAACCGTGGAGCCGGGATCGTGCATGGATGAAATCAGGGTGGGGGAGTCGGAGGGATCTCAGTTGTTGGGTTTATCACCCGGCTTGGCTTTGTCGTCTGCCTTTGGTTTGGGCTTGGGCTTGTTCTGGTTGAGGCGTCCGCCCATTTCCCATGCGCCCTCGGTGACAAAGTCGCCGTTCTTTTTCATGCGCAGGGTGAGGTTGGGCTGCTTGGCGCGAGCGAAGAAGTCGCCCTGTTTGACCCAGGGGTAGCCGCCACTGAGAATGATGTCGCCGGTCTCGGGATGATAGATGAAGAGAGCGCCGCTGGCTTCCACCGGTTGTTTGCCCTTTTCGACCGATTTCTGCAAGATGCGCACAGCGCCCTTGGCGACAATCTTTTCGACTTGATCGAAGTTGCCACCGATGGCGGGAACGGGTCCTTTGCCTTCATCTTTCTTGTCGGCGTCCTTGGCTTTGGGGTCTGCCTTGGGATCGGGTTGTTTATCCTTGGGATCAGGTTTCTTGTTTTTGTCGGCACCCTTGGCCTTGGGATCCACCTTGGGCTTCTCCGGCTTCTTGGCCATGTAGACCTGCAGAATGTCGGCACCTTGAAGGATGTATTGCGGATCCTTGACGTCGACGTTCTTGAGATAGACCAGCAGTCCCTTGTCTGAGTCGAAATACATGCCGCCTTCGCAATTGATCACGGTGTGTTCGGGGGTGGGCTTGACCTCAAGTGGCTTGGAAGGTGGAGGAGTGGGCTTGCTGCCCGTGAGTTTCTCGTAGTTCAGTGGAATCTTCTCTACGAACTCCTTCACTTCGGCATCCGTGGTGGCGGAATTTTCGATGCTCTTTTTGAGTTCCTTTTCAGATTCGGCACGCGACTTCGCGATGGGGCCCTGCACGGTGTTGATCTTGACGGGCTCTTTGGCTTTCTCGGGTTGGGCATCTGCGGGTGCGCCAGTGTTGGCGACAAGGGCGACGCCGGCAGCTCCGGCAACTCCCATGAGGGATGAGGTTTTCGACTTCATGGCGGTTTCTTCTTCTTCGGGAGGTTTGATGATCCAGGTGGTGGCAGGGCCGGTGAGGAGCCCTCGTCCTTGGCGCATGGCGTAGTGAAGGCCGGTGCCTTTGGCCCGGTAGGATTCGGCATCCATGGTGACCTGCTCGGAGGCGTGGAGCATGCCGACACTTTGATTGAAGGTGGCTTCCTTGAGCTTGATCCGGGCGTCGCGTTTGCCCTTTCCGTCGAAGAAATCGATGGTGACCTTGTGACCCGCGATGATCTCGTCGTTCACGAGCGTGACCACATCGGCCATCAGCGAGTTGACGAGCTGGCGCTTTTCATTGTGACGGGGAATAACTACGCCGTGCAGCTGGCTGCCATCTGGCAGCAGGTTGGACGCAGGAAGCTTCTTCTTGGGCTCGGCTTCCTTCTCGGCGCCTGGAGCGGCGACGGAGAGGGCAAGCAGAGCTGGAAGCCAGGGGCGCATGGTGAGAGTGGATCGTAGAGAGAGGAGTTAGTGAGCGGCGTGGTGGACGGCGACGAGTTTGATCAGCAGATCTTCGATGAATTCGAGGGGAATCTGATTGGGGCCGTCAGAGAGGGCGTTGGCTGGATCCGAATGGACTTCCATGAACAGTCCGTCGACGCCGGTGGCGACAGCGGCCTTCGCCAAGATGGGAGCGAGTTCACCGTCACCTCCGGTGCTGCCACCGAGACCTCCCGGGCGCTGCACCGAATGGGTGGCATCGAAGATGACCGGCAGCCCCTCTTTGCGCATCCAGTAGAGCGAGCGCATGTCGGTGACGAGATTGTTGTAGCCGAAGGTGGTGCCACGTTCGGTGATGAGGAAACTTTCACAGCCGAAAGCGCGCATCTTGCCGGCGATGTTGACGGTGTCCCAAGGAGCGAGGAACTGGCCCTTCTTGACGTTGACGGCGCGGCCGGTCTTGGCCGCGGCCTCGAGCATGTCGGTCTGGCGGCAGAGGAAGGCGGGGATCTGCAACAGGTCGATGTGCTCGGCGGCAATCTCGGCCTGTTCTTCGGTGTGGATGTCGGTGGTCGCCGGAACGCCCAGCTCCTTGCCGATCTCACCCAGAATGCGGCAGCCCTCTTGGATGCCGGGGCCGCGAAAGGAGTCGACCGAGGTGCGGTTGGCTTTGTCGAAGGAAGCCTTGAAGATCATCGCGATACCGGTGCGGTCGGCGATCTCCTTGAGAGAACGGGCCATGTCCCAGGCGAAGTCCTCGGTTTCGAGGGCACAGGGGCCGAGAATGAAGAAGGGGGTGGGCCCACCGACGGGGACGTTGCCGATTTGGAAGGGTTCGAAGGACATCTTGGAATGAAAATGAAGATTACTCGGCTTCCTCGCAGGCCTTCTCGTAGATAGGTCTGAGGTTGGTCAGCGCGGTTTCGAGCAATTTTGCCTCCGAGGATGTAAGATTCCCCTTGGTTTTGGAAGCCAGCATTTCCAGTGAATCCATCACGGATTTGGCAGCGCGGATGTTAACGCTGTTCTCGCCGGTTTGGGGATTGGGGAGCTGGCCGAGGAAGAGGCCAGCGTTCTGGGCCTGAATCAGGATGAATTCGTTGAAGCGGGGATCCGCATCCGGGGTGTCGGGCATGATGGGAGGGTGGGCGGTTGCTGGGTCTGAGGCTAGGAGGGATTGAGCTCCGTAGCAAAGGGCGATTTCCCGTTTTCCTCAGGCCGGGATCGTGCCACTCTCCGGCATCCCGATGGCCTCACTCGACCCGCTCCCCGATCAAAAACCACAGGGCATCGCCCTCTTTGATCTCGATGGC
Source organism: uncultured Luteolibacter sp. (assembly GCA_964541125.1). GTDB lineage: Bacteria > Verrucomicrobiota > Verrucomicrobiia > Verrucomicrobiales > Akkermansiaceae > Luteolibacter. Next base: position 2,954 of record CAZIPY010000312.1, read on the forward strand.
ACCCTGATCGCTTGGGACTGTCAGCTGCTGTTTCGCCACTTTGTGGTGCGAAAGGAGCCTTGGCGCATCGGTTTCCTCAAGCATTTCATCCTGCTGGCGCCCTTCGCCAAGTTGCTCGGTACCGAGGCCATGAAACGGGTCTTCCTCAGCTATCTTTGGGGCATGGACAAGGAGGTGCTCGAGGAATACGCGAGTGAGTTTGCCGATGAGCTCATGTCAGCCATTTATCCCGAGGTGAAGGCCATGCTCGATGAGCATCGAGAGAAGGGAGACTTCACGGTACTGACTTCCGCCAGCCCCGAGTTCTACGTGAAGGAGATCGGCAAGCGCTTGGGTGTCGATTTGAGCCTCGGCACCGTCATCGAGTCAGATCACCTCTTTCCCGATCTCGTCAATCACAAGAGTGAGGCCAAGGTGGAGCGATTGCATCGGGTGCTGCCCGCCTCGTGGTTTGATGGAGAGACACTGCATGCGAAAGGTTACACCGACAGCACGGCGGATCTCCCCATGCTTGAGTTGTGTGACGATGCCGTGTGTGTGAATCCGGGTGAGCGATTGACCCAGTTGGCTGAAGACAACGGCTGGAAGATTGTCAGGCCCAAGCGGCCGTGGAGCAATCTTCGTGGCAAGGCATGGCGCGCGCTGGCCTTGCTGTTTGGGATTGGAAGTGATCCGGGTGGGCTGAAGGGAAAGTGATCTCGTTTAGAGTTCCACTTTGAAGAAGTCGCGCATGACCTCGCGATAGACGTCGCGTTTGAACTTGGGCAGCCACTTGAGTTTGAAATCCTTGGGCTTGATCCACTTGTAGTCGCGGAATTCGGGAGCCTTTTGGTCGACATCAATCTCCGGTGCCTTGGATTTCAGTTGGCAGAGGAAGTAGGTTTGTTCCTGACCGTGGTTGCCATGCTTGCGCAACTTCTTGAGACGCACGTGCAGAGGGTAGAGGTAACGGTACCCATCCCGCTCTTCGAGCACCTTGTAGTGTTTGGGGGAGAGGCCAATCTCCTCGCGGACCTCGCGATACAGCGCGTCGATCATGCGTTCCCCACGGTCGACTCCACCTTGGGGAAACTGCCAGGAGCCTCGAAGGGTGGTGCGTTCGCACACCAAAAGGCGTCCCTTCTCATTGAGGAACAAGGCAGCCACGTTGGGTCGGAAGCGGACCATGCGTTTGGGTTTGGCGGTGAGAAGGCTCATGCAAATAGCTAAGACATCTTAACAAAAGTGTCTCTTGCATGCAAGAGGTGTGTGTGAGTCTGCAATCAGTGTGTTCTGGTCATCCAGCAGGAAATCTGCCATTATTTTCCTCATGCAACGATTCCTTACACTCACCGGCCTTGTGATGATGGCCCTCTGCGGTTCCATCCACGCGCAGAACAACACCAATCCTGCAGACCCGAATAATCCGGACAATAATGGTGTCACCGACCAGCAGCAGCGTGAGCGCTTCTGGGAGGCCAATGTCGGCGGCGGCCAGTTCATGGTGGCCCTCGCACGCATCACCTCGGTCAGTCGCCATCAATACATTCTAGATGGTACTTTGCTGGTGGATGAGGTTGTCGTCGATACTCAGGGTCAGGCCCTTGCTCGGTTCTATTACATCACTCCTGTGACCGATGAAATGCGTGGTTCGGGTATTGGTGCTGCTGCAGGACGGCTTGCTGATCGCGGTCGACAAATGGTCGAACGCGCCGGTCAGGTGGGTGGCACTCGTGTGCACGACATGGTGCAGAAGAAGTTTCCGCATACCACGCATGCCAAACAGATTGAGTATCGCGTGATGAGCTCCGGTGCTCTCGGCCAGCTCTACAGTAGCGCCCGCACCGCATGGCGCACTGGCCGTGGCCGTGTCTTCACGGTCAAGTAAGGCTGCTATTAGGTAGCTATTCTGCGTGTGAGATCGCCTCGCACACTGCGGGGAAGATTTGCCGTTTGCGGCTGACCACGCCGGCGCCGTAGAAGACCTTGCCACCTTTTCGTTCGAAGGGAAGGTGGCTGAGGATGCCTTCCTTGCCGATGGCGACCACCATGCTCTGGTGGAGTGCGACGTCGGTCACGACCAGTAGACTGAGGTCGTAGCCGTTGACCTTGTGTAGCTTGCCAAGTTCTTCCTCGAGTTCCTTGCGGCGAGCCTTGAAGCCGTGAAGGTCGCGCTCTTCAACCTGGGAGATGCTGATCTTGTGGCCCTGTTCGTCGAATTCCTTGCGGTCAGCATTGAGGATTTCGTCGGGGGTGCCGTTGGCAATGAGTGAGCCAACTGCGAAGAATTCTTCGGCGAATTTCTCGGGATCGACTCCGGCGACCTCGCCCAACCAGCTGAGGATGTCGCGATCGAGATCGGTGGTGGTCGGCGAAGTGAGGCAAAGAGTGTCCGAAACGATGCCACCGCAGAGGCAGATGGCGACTTCGGGCGTGGGGGTGAGCCCACGGTGACGATATTTCCGCGCGACGAGAGTGCAGGTGGAGCCAACCGGTTCGTTGAGGTAGCGGATGGGTTCGCGTGATACCAGATCGCCGGCGAGGCGGTGGTGGTCGATGACCTCAGTGATTTCAGCCTCTTCGATGCCATTGACGGCCTGGGCGTATTCGTTGTGGTCCACGAGGGCCACCCGAATGCGTGGAGGGTCCACCAAGTCGGATTTCGAGATCACGCCAACCATGGAGCCTTTCTTGGAGTCCACCACCGGGAACAGGTCCTGTTCCGAAGTGGAGAGCTTGCGACGCAAACGAGAGATGGCCTGATGGGGCTCGAGGGTAAAGAAGTCGGTCTCCATCACGTGGCGCACGGTGCGCGAACAACGGATGAGAGTCGAAGCACTCGCGGTGTCGTGACTGCAGCGCAGCAGGACCACTCCCTTTTCCTGAGCGAGTTCAAGGATCTCGGGGGAGATGGGCTGGTTGCCGGTGACCAACAGGGCACGTGCGCCACTGCTGATGGCGAAGCGCTGGACGATGGGTCGGTCGCCACAGAGGACGAGAAAGCGTGGCAGGTTGCCGTCCTTTTCGGCTTCCTTGAGGCGTTTCTCCACCGTCGATTGGGAGGAAGCTCCGACGAGCAGGATCAGATCTTCCTCTTCTTCGGGAAGCGGGTCCTTGGAGTCCAGGCGTTCAGCAGACAGAGTGTCGGCAAGGTGGGACAGCGAGGCGTGAACGGTGCGCACGCTGATGCCACAGGTATCCTGGGGAAGAAGCAGGCGCAGAAGGTCGATGTAGCGCAGGATGCCGCAGAGTGCGCCCTCCTCATCTTCAACCGGCACGCAGCGCACTTCAGCTTCGAGCATGCGATTGTAGGCGGTGAGGAAGGTGTCGTTGGCGCTGACCTTAACAACGTCCGTATGGCAAATCATGCCGGCATTGGTACGGACGTCGGTGAGCAGCTTGGGAAGGTCGAGGCCGGAGCGTTGCAGCACCCAGCGGGTGCGTTGGGAGACGTCACCGCAGCGGGCAGCTACGGCATCCGGTTGCATACCGCTCTGTTGCAATAGGGCCGCATAGCCGATGGCCGAGCAGATGGCGTCGGTGTCCGGGTTCTTGTGGCCGATGACGTAAAAGGGAGGCATTGGGGGATGTTGTTAGCGGATCTCGTGCCAATCACATTCTCTCCGGGCACTTGATGCCGAGGAGGCCGAGGCCGGTTTCGAGGATGCGTGCACTGAGCTCGCACAAGGCCAAGCGACTCGAGCGGACGGGTTCGTCTGATTTCAGCACTGGGCAGGCCTCGAAGAAGGAGTGGAAGGCACGTGCCATCTCCAACAGGTAGTTGGCCAGCAGGTTGGGTTTAAAGTCGTCGAGAGTAGAGGGCAGGACTTCGCCGAAGCGGGCGTGCAGACGCGCGAGGTGGATTTCCTCGGGTGCTTCCAACGTGATCTCGGCGGCGTTGGCATCAAAGCTTTCTTCCAATTTGCGGAAGATGGAACGGATGCGGACGCTTGAGTATTGGAGGTAAGGAGCAGTGTCGCCTTGAAGTGCCAGCATGCGATCCCAAGCAAAGACGTAGTCGGTGAGGCGGCCTTGCGAGAGTTCGGCAAATTTCACGGCACCGATGCCGACGGTCTTGGCGACTTCGGCGGCTTCATCACCTTGCAGGTCGGGGTTCTTCTCGGCGATGATGGTAGCAGCACGCTCTACGGCTTCGGTCAACACGTCAGCGAGTTGCACGTTGTCGCCGGAGCGGGTCTTCATCAGTTTGCGGTCTTCGCCAAGGATGGAGCCGAAAGCGACGTGGCGGAAGTCACCGGTCTTGCCCCAGCGATTGGCAGCCTCAAAGAGTTGACGGAAGTGAAGTTGTTGGGGGACGCCGACCACATACCAGACTTGGTCGGCCTTCCAGTTTTCGATGCGGTATTCGATGGTCGCGAGGTCGGTGGTGGCGTAAAGGAAACCGCCGTCGGCCTTGCGCACGATGGCTGGGTTGTCGGTCCAGCCCTCTTCCTTGTGTACCTTGAAGGGGTCTTCTTCTGGCTTCTTGGTTTCATCGGAGAAGACGCAAACCGCACCTTCGCTTTCCTTCGCGATGCCTTTCTCGAGGAGTTCCTCAACGAGGCCGGAGAGGCGATCGTTGTAGAAGCTTTCGCCGAGCCAGTGGTCGAAGGAGACGTCGAGCTGATCGTAGATGCGCTGAAGTCCCAGCTTGGAGAGCTCAATGCACTGCTTCCAAATCTCCAGGTTCTCTTCATCGCCGGCCTGCAGTTTGACCAGCTCGCCTTTGCAGGTTTCGAGGACGGCGGGGTCTTCTTTGGTGGCGGCGTTGACCTCGCGGTAGAGGCGCAGCAGTTCGGGAATGGGATCGGCTTCGAGTGCTTCGCGATTCAGTCCGGTCTTCCAGCCATGAAGAATCATGCCGAATTGGGTGCCCCAGTCGCCGATGTGGTTGTCGGCGATGACCTTGAAACCGAGAAAGCGGGCGATGCGGCAGAGTGAGTCACCGATGATGGTCGAACGGATGTGTCCGACGTGCATGGGCTTGGCCACGTTGGGTGCGGAAAAGTCGATCACCACGGTCTGACCTTTGCCAATGGCAGGGGCACCGAGCTGATCATCCGCAAGCAGCTTCTTGGCGTGGGCCGCATAGGCCTCGGGCAGGATGCGGAAGTTGATGAAGCCCGGACCGGCGATTTCGGCAGTGGCAAGGCCTTCGAGGTCGAGGGCATCGATGATCTCCTGGGCCAGAGCGCGTGGATTGGTCTTCTTGACCTTCGCAAGGACCATGGCCGCGTTGCTCTGGTAGTCGCCGAAGCGCAGATCAGCGGCCGGCGTGACGGGTGCGTCGGTGGCTTCGCCCAGTACTTTGGCAAGGGCGGTGGCGAGACGGCTTTCGAGCTCGTTGAGCAGGGTCATGATTCGGGTCGGGCGGGCCGAGGTGGTAGGGTGAGCTTGGTGGTATTGCGGGAGGGCTTTGAATCGAGGATGTCGAGAATCTCCCGGGTGTTGGTGGCTTTGGTCAAAGCGCGGCGAACCTCTTCGTTGGTGAAGAGCTTGGCGATGGCCGCAAGGGTCCGCAGGTGCAGGTGGTATTCCTTGCGCGGCACAATGAAGAGGATGATCTGGTGCACCGGCGCATTGTCCAATGCCTGGAAATCAATGCCGGTCTGCGAGCGACCGAGGACGGCAACGACTTCCTCGAGTTCATCCGAGAAGGTGTGGGGGATGGCAACTCCGGCGCCAATCCCGGTGCTGATCTGCTCCTCTCGCTCCTTGAAGGCATCGAGCATGTCCTGACGATGGCTTTCAGTGAGGCCTCCAGTCTCGACCAGTCGATCCACAAGTTCTGTGATGGCAGCCCAATGCTCGGTCGCGTTCATCTCAAGGATGATGCGATCCTTTTCGAGCAGAGTGGACAGCTTCATGATGGGGACGATGGCCGTTGATCCTTTGAGGGGTCGGCCGCGGAGGGGGATTGGGTAACTTTGCAAGCCTCTCATGGCAAGAGGTTTCCGGGTGTTTGCCACCAACAAAAAACCCTCACCCGGACATCCAGGTGAGGGTTTTGTGAGTTGAGTTTGCTCAAGCCTGCTTGGGCTCTTCCTGATCACCTTCAGGGGCAGCTTCGGCGACGGGTTCAGCCGGAGCCTCTGCGGCAGCCTCTTCGGGAGCTGTTTCGGCGACGGGTTCGACGGGTGCTTCAGCTCCCGGCTGTGCAGGGGCTGCGACTTCTTCGATGGGTTCAGTGGCAACCGGAGCATCCATAATGGGCTCGTCTGCATCAGCCGGGCTTGCAGGGACTTGGGCCTCAGCCAATGGCACGGTGGCCTGCTCCGCAGGAGCGCTTTCTTCCGCAGGAGCGCTTTCTTCCGCGGGAGCTTCTTGCTCGGCAGGTGCTTCGGCAGCCGGCTCCTCCTCTACCTTTTCGGGAAGAGGGGCGAGTTCGATGTCCGCGGCGTTGACATTCATTTCGGGTTCAAGCTCGTCCGGATCGGTGGACTCGCTTTTGTTCTTGGCTCCCGAAACGTTCATGTTGCGGCCCATGAAGGGTTGATCATCGAGGACTTCAACGGAGCGAATTGCGTCGTCCTTGTTCATCATCTCGACAAAACCATAGCCCTTCGAGCGATGGGTGTTGCGGTTGTAGACGATCTCAACACGACGGACGGTGCCGATGCCCTTGAACAGCTCCTTGAGGTCTTCTTCGGTGACATCGTAGGACAGGTTGCCGACGTAGACGCGGCCGGACTCGATGGTGGATGTGTCTCCACCACGACGGCGCTTGTCACGACCACCACGGTCGGCGCGCTTGCGGGTGGAGTCGGCCTTTGGGCGATCCCCGCTATCCTTGCTGCGGGCGTTGCGGGTGTTGGACTTGGGTGGGCGGGAGGATGATTGCTGGGCTTGTTTGGCGGCCTTCTTCGCCTGGGGTTTGCCAGGTCGCTTGTTCGGATCTTGTTTGAAGCCGATGGCGATGAGCACTTTGTCCCACCAGCTCAGTTTGATCGGCTTGCGGGGACCGCGATTGCGCGAACGGCGCCGGCCTCCGGATTTGCCGCCACCGGACTGGCCACCACCTTGCTTGTTGCCTTGGGAGCCTTTGTTTCCCTGCGAGCGGTTGGATTGATTGTTGTTGTTTTGGTTGTTGCTGTTGTTGCGGTTGCGTCCTCCGCGGCGGCGGCGGCGTTGTCCCTGTTTTTTGGGAGCGTCGGTATTGTCTGACATCGTGTCTTGGGGGTCGTGGGGTTGACGAGCTGGTTCGGTGCAGGGGCATGGGCGAATCCCGATCTGCAGTGGGTGGACTGCTGCCTTCCGATGCGATCAGGAACGGGCTGAGCTTTTTGTTGCCCTTGGTTGCCTTTTTGTGGCCATGCCACGCATGAAACCACCTTTGTTCCGATCGGACCGGCTTGCGCCGCCGCTCGTAGGCTCGGGGTTCAGGGTGAGGGGTCGCGGGGGGATCTCGTCGCCAATGGCTTGTTGCCACT
>CAZIPY010000313.1:0-1678 GCA_964541125.1 uncultured Luteolibacter sp.
GTAGTTCCACTTTCAAGCTAGCAGGGCCATTCTTCCAGTTGAAGAAGGTTGATTTTGTCTTGTGCGTCTTTTCCACCAAAGCATTCTCAGGGATCCAATCACGCAACTCGCACAACTCCATGCCATCCTCATACGACGGCGTGGTAGAGATGACGGCAACATCCAAATCACAGCGCAGAACGTTTGGCCTGATGTAAATATACAATGCTGGTTTCTCCTCGTCAGCGTCTCTTCGCCAAAGTGCCGAATGAACAATGGTCTGTTGGCAGCTGAGCCTCTTGTATGTGCCGTCGACGCGGCTATCGCCCGAGACCACAATAGTGCCAGGAAATGTTTTCCACTTTGGATGATAGACCGTATGGCTGTTGCGGGAATCAATCTTAGGAATGAATGATTTCATTGGCTTATACGCTTTGAGGGATTTGTAGGCATCCTCATTCAATCCGGCGAGAACGCGCTGAGAATCAGAAGGATCCGAACCCACGAGCTGCAAGGTTGCCTTGGTCGACGAATCTGGAAATTCCCAGCACGGAGACTTGTCCTTGGAGCCATTGAGTTTGTAGATCAATCGCGCACCATCCTTCAGCGGACCACGAAGAGGGTTCTTGTCACGGATTGCGGCGGCGAAACAACGGACCCAGGCGGCCAAGCCGAAGTCCGAATCCATGGCCCCAATCTTTCCAATGTCAACTCGAATTTCAGCCACTGAAGAAAAGGGGGGAGGAGGAAATGGTCAGAAGAATTCCACAAACAAAAGACCGTCAATTACAATGCAAGACACCAAACTCACCCTGTCGTCCAGAGCCGAAATCCTCCCAGGCTCCATAGGTCAGAGTCCAGTGGCGCTTCTTCCTCTTGACGAGCTGCAGCTGAAAGCTGTATGACTCAAGCCCATCCCCATCCTTCAGCAATTCTTCCCAGCCATTTCCGAGGCGCAGAGTGGATGGAACTGCGCCCCGCAATCTGCGTTCGAACTCGTGTGGGTCGGGCCTGCCCATGTCGCCACAGACATTGATCTCTACGGTTTTGTGGGGCTCCATACGATAATGATCATAGCAGTTTCCGCACACCCCTACACCACAACCAGTGCACTGTAACATCTTCGGGTCATCAGTGCACGTGCCAGAGGATTCGCAAGTGCAGAGAACCGATGACCGAAAGGCATCCACTGCTAGCTCTTGGGTGACACTCTGGAAGGCATCCATAAATGCCCCGTCAGTTTCCTTTTTGGCCTTGTAAAGGTCACCGCGTTCCGCCATCACGGCGCCAGCTGCTTCATCGTACTTGTGGCTCAAGGCAAACTTGGACAATGGAGCAGTCTTCTTGCTCTCTCTTTCACGGCGGAGTTCGGGCGCGCATAGGGCGGCCAGCATGGTAGCGCAAACGACCGAAACCGACATGGCGTTTCCAGCCAGATCCGATTGTTGCACCTCGCTCAGGTGATCAATCTGCAGGCGGTCCGCGGGAATTCCTTGGAGCGAAAGCTTCTCTCGACCCATGGCAGTTCGGCCTTTGTGAGGGAGGAGCAATTCCCCTCCCGGTGTGACACACCCGCTGACTCCCACTGTTCCAGTACGGAACGGGGCTCGAGTGACATTTTGAGACAGATCCCAAGTGAAGGAATGATGCCGAGGGTCTCGAGAGATTGCGTCACGGACTGAAACCACGGCGATTGACA
>CAZIPY010000314.1:0-2479 GCA_964541125.1 uncultured Luteolibacter sp.
CACTACCAGTCACCCCCGGGGAGGCAGGAGGTGCGCGGTGCATTCTCCAAATGATTCAAGACTCTTTCGACTCGTCGGCGGCGGTGATTAAGTCAGCATGCGGACGCATCCGGAATGCCTTCTGATCAGAAACTGCCACGACTTCGCTTCGGGCGCTACGACTACGCTGGCTTCCTGACCTTCTTCGCGTATGCGGCAGGCTCGGTCATCGTGCCGGTCTGCCTTGTCGAGCTTGCGCAGGATCTGGACTTCTCCTTGGCCGAGGGAGGCATGACCGACGGTGGCGCTCTGCACATGGGCCGGACGGTTGCCATGGTGGCCGCGATGCTGCTGGTCGGCTTTGTCGCCGGTCGTTGGGGCAACCGCCGAACTCTCGGACACTCGGTGCTGATCATGAGCGTTGGCGTGCTGCTATGCGCCATCGCTCCCACCTACGGAGTCCTTTTTCTCGCGCTGATGCTCGCAGGTGTGGGCGAAGGGGTCATCGAAGGTCTCGCCACCCCCTTTGTTCAGGACCTCCATCCGGTCGACTCGGGTCGCTACATCAATACGACCCACGCTTTCTGGTCCGCCGGTGTCCTCGTCACCGTGCTGGCTTCCGGAGCGCTGCTGAGCCTCGGCATCTCATGGCGCGTCCTCGTGGCAACGGCCGCGGCCCTTGGCTTCATCGCTGGACTCATGCTGCTCGCCCGCTCGAAGGCCCCGCTCCCCCAACTCGACAACCACACCAGGCTCTCTCTGCAGACAGTCTGGCACAACGCTCGAACGATCCTCGGGACACGTCGCTTCTGGATCTACTACGCCGCCATGTTCCTCGCTGGAGGTGGCGAGTTCTGCCTCACCTTTTGGAGCGCCAGCCATATTCAACTCCACTTCGATAGCTCGGCATGGTCGGGCGGACTGGGTGTCGCCCTATTTGCTCTCGCCATGATCATCGGGCGCACCTGTGCAGGCCGCTTCGTTCCCCAGCAAAAATTGGGTCATCTCATCGCCGTGGCAGCGCTCTTGGGGACCGCCATCACGCTATGCCTCCCCTCCGCTGGCAGCATCGGCGTGTTCTACCTGCTGCTCTTTGCTGCCGGACTGGCGACGGCTCCATTCTGGCCCAGTATTCAAAGCCATGCCACCGACCACCTCGGAAAACTCGACTACACCATGCTCCTGATCCTTCTGTCCTGCGCTGGGGTCCCGGGATGCGGTGCCTTCACCTACCTCATGGGCTATCTGGGCAATCAGACCGGCAGCCTGAGCCAAGCCTTCTATCTGATTCCGGTGGCCTACCTTGGCATTGCACTACTCATCGCGTGGGATCATTGGCTTCGTTCAAAGACATCCAAGAAGAAGTCATAGACTCTCTCCAAACACGCATCGGAGCAGTCATCGCTCGATCCTCCGACCGACTCCCTCCCCCTTCTCCGCTCGGTCCCGCTTCTTGATTGCTTGATTCCGGCCATCGACGTCGCCATAGCTGGCCAATGATCTTTTCCAATCTCCCGATCTCTCCAGCCCTCGGCCTGCTTCTGGTGCTCGCTCCCCTCACGGCGGCGAAAGAAGTGAAGGTGTTCATCCTCGCCGGTCAGTCAAACATGGTCGGGCATGGCAAGGTCGAGATGGGACGCGATCCCGAAGGCGGTAAGAAAGAGGTTCCGGGAGGTATCGGATCGATGCGGTGGCTGATCGGAGAGAAGCCCGATCAATGGGGAGCCCAAGGCAAGCTTCCCTTGGTCGACACCAAGGGCGATTGGATGGAAAGGGACGACGTCTGGATTCACTGCACCACGGAACAGGGCTCCAAGAAGGGGAAGCTGACGACGGGTTTCGGCAAGGGCTCGTGGATCGGTCCGGAGTTCGGCTTTGGCCATGTGATCGGACAGGAGCTCACGGATCCCGTCCTGATCATCAAGACCGCTTGGGGCGGCAAGGACCTCGGCGTGGACTTCCGCCCGCCAAGCTCAGGCCCGACCGAACTGGGCAAGGGCAAGCGCGAGCCCGGAGTCTACTACCAGCAGATACTCCGCCTCGTGAAGTCCGCCCTCAAGGACATGGAAGAGGATTTCCCTGAATTGAAAGGGCACACCCCGGAACTGGTCGGCTTTGGATGGCATCAGGGATGGAATGACGGCGGCAACAAGGAGATGGTCGCCGAGTATGGCAAGAACCTCGAGAACCTCATTCGCGACGTGCGCAAGGATCTGGAGGCGCCCGATCTGCGCGTGGTGGTCGCGAACACCGGCATGATCGGCTGGCCCAAGGAGGGCAAGGATGGAGGGATCCGCGCCGAGCTTTGCGAAACCCAACTCTCGATCGCGGATCCAAAAAAATATCCCGACTTCAAAGGCAGTGTCGCGGCGGTCGAAACCCGCGACTTCGACCGGCCCATGGAGCAGTCGCCGTCCAAGTTCGGCTACCACTGGAAACACAATGGCGAATCCCATTGGTTGATTGGAGAGGCGATGGCGCAGGCGATGCTTCGCTTGAT
>CAZIPY010000315.1:0-33045 GCA_964541125.1 uncultured Luteolibacter sp.
GTTTGAGCTGGCTGGCGCTGTCGTCCTCTTTACGGGTGATGTGGAGAGTGGTTTCGGCGAGTGAACGGATGAAGTGCACATCGTGCGAGATGAACACCAGGGTGCCTTCATAATCCCTAAGGGCATTGACCAGAGAGTCGATGGAGAGAATGTCGAGGTGGGTGGTCGGCTCGTCCATCAGCAGCAGGTTTGGAGGATCTACTAGGAACTTCACCAGGTTGAGGCGCGACTTCTCACCGCCAGAGAGTACCGAGCAGCGTTTTTCGACGTCAGCGCGGCGGAAAAGGAAGGTGCCCAGAATTGAGCGGGCATCCTCCTCGCGTAGTTCGGGAGAGCAGCCCATGACTTCCTCGAGCACCGTGTTGTCCGGGTTCAGGGCGTCGAGGCGGTGCTGCGAGTAGTAGCCGAGTTTGGTGGCGTAGCCGGCCTCGCATTTGCCGGAGTCGACGGGGATGATTCCGGCGAGAATTTTGAGCAGGGTGGACTTGCCCGCGCCGTTGGGTCCGACGAGAACCATACGGTCGCCTCGCTCAATCGTTAGATCGAGGTCCTGGTAAATGACTTTTTCGCCATAAGCCTGGGAGGCCTTCTCCATCTCGATGAGCTTCTGGTTGGAGCGGGCGGGCTGAGGGAAGCTGAACTTGAAGGGTTTGCGTGGGGCGCGTGGCTTCTCGAGCTTCTTGATCTTGTCGACCAGTTTGATCCGCGACTGGACCTGGGCGGCCTTGGAGCCGACTTGACGGAAGCGGTTGATGAACTCCTCATGGCCCTTGATCTCCTTCTGCTGGGCGCGATAGGCCTGAACCTTCTGCTCATAGGTCTTCTCTCGTTGTTCGAGATAGGAGGAATAGTTGCCGTTGTAGCTGATGAGCTGAGCGGCATCTGGGTCGATTTCAATGACGGTTTCAATCATGGCGTCCATGAAGTCGCGATCGTGCGAAATCATGAGAATGGCGCCCGAGTAGTTGATCAGGTAGCGCTGAAGCCAGAGCAGGGAGAGCAGGTCGAGGTGGTTGGTGGGCTCATCGAGCATCAGGAGATCGGGCTCCATCACCAGTAGCTTGGCGAGGTGGGCTCGCATGACCCAGCCGCCTGAGAACTCGGCAGCCTTGCGCTTGAAGTCCTCCTGCTTGAAGCCGAGGCCGGCGAGAATCTTCTTGGCCTTGGGTTCGAGCTGATAACCGTTGAGGTCGGTGAATTGGTCCTGTGCTTTGGCAAAGGCAGGGTTGTCGAGTTCGCCCTTGGCCTCGAACTCCCGCATGGTGCGCAGGATGTCTGTCATTTCCGGTGTGATGCTCATGGCGATTTCGAGCACCGTCTCATCGGTGGGTTCGCCTGCCTCCTGCGCGAGATAGCCGGTGATGGCGTATTCATCGCGCTCGATTTTGCCTTCATCGGGCTGATCCTCGTCCAGGATCATCCGGAACAGCGTCGACTTTCCAGCCCCGTTGGGGCCGACCAGAGCGACGCGTTCGCCCCAGTTGATGGTCATTTCGGCCTCCCTGAGCAGGGTGCGGCCGCCCATGGTCTTAGTCAGCTTTTTGATGGTGAGCACGGCGGCGGTTTAGAGCCTCTCTGAAAATGCTGCAAGCTGTGTTTGTTTTTTGGCTCAGGAAATAGCGACTTTTTCGGTTTTTAGCACCCTTCGGGCGGCAGCACAGCATCCAGCATTTTCAGACAGGCTCTTCGATCGTAGCCCCGCTGGGCAAGATTTTCGAGGACCCCCATGTGACGAAGCCTGTCGGGGCGGTCTATTGCCTTGACCTAACTCCGGCAGAATCCGTTTATAGGCACGCAATCAACCGTCCCATGGGTATTTCAACCGTCCTCCGCAAACTCACGTCGTTCCGGCTGAGTCCGTCCCTTTTCCTCGTTGCCTTTTCCATGCTTTGTCTGGCGATCCCCGCCAAGGCTCAGGATTTCGAAGGCAAGAACATCACCGCTCTTGAAATCCGCTATCGTGGAGTCAAGACCATCGATGAGAACAAGCTGCGTGACCAGATCAGCTCCAAGCCCGGAACCGTGTTTCGCGCCGACAATCTGGATAACGACATCACCTCGCTTTACGAGAGTGGCTTGGTCGACGACATTAGCTTCCTTGCCGAGGCTGTCGGCGAAAATGGAGTCAAGCTGATCGCTGAAGTCACCACGCGCCCCATGCGCAACGCCGTCGGCTTTGTTGGCAACTCGGTGTTTGATGATGAGGAACTCGCCAAGGAGTCCGGCCTCGGACCCACCGGGGTGATGAGTGATATCGCAATCCTCGAAGCTCGCCGCAAGCTCGAGACCTTCTACCGCGATTCCGGTTATCCCGATGTGTTCATCGATCCCGAAGTCCGGCCCACTGACCGGGAAGGTTTTGCTGATCTGGTGTTCAAGATTGACGAAGGTCTCAAGTTCGAAATCCGCAAGATCAAGTTCGAGGGTAACACGGTTTTCAGCGCACGTGACCTGCGCAAGGAGATGAAGATCAAGGAGAAGGGCTGGTTTTCCTTCCTCACCAAGTCCGGCCGCTTCGAGCCCGACCAACTCGACGATGATCTTGACGCCATTCTCGATTTCTATCGCAGCAAGGGCTATCTTCGTGTCAGTAGCCCGGGTATCCGTCGTGAACAAGTCAACGACGACAAAGCCGATCTCATTATACCCATCAATGAGGGAGCCAAATACACGGTCGACTCCGTGGCATTCGGCAAGATGAGCGTGTTCAAGCCGGAGGAGCTTCAGCCTGGTCTGAGTCTTGTCGGTGGCGACGCTTATTCGTCCAAGAAAATGCGCGCGGACATCCGCATGATTCGCAGCTACTATGGTTCCAAAGGCTATTCCGATGCAGCAGTCGCCACTGACATCGCGGATGCCGGCCCAAACCGCGTGAAGATCACCTACATCATCAACGAAGGTCAGAAGTTCCAGGTGGGACGCATCAACATTTCGGGAAATACCACGACCAAGGACAAGGTCATCCGCCGCGAGCTTACCCTGCAGCCCGGTGATATGTTCAACAGTGTGGAACTCGAGACCTCCAAGGCTCGCCTGCGCAATCTGCAGTATTTCAACCGAGTGGATGTCGACGGCATTCCCGCCGGTGGTGGTTACCGTGACATCGACGTCCTGGTGGAGGAGCGCAAGACGGGTAGTGTCGGCGTGGGTGTCGGCTTCGGCACGATCGATAGCGTCGTTGGTTTCTTCAATCTCGAGCAGTCCAACTTCGACCTGTTCAATCCCGGCAATCCGCTTGATGGCGGATTCACCGGTGGCGGCCAGCGTTTTGCTCTGAACCTTCGTCTTGGTACCGAGCGCAACGACGCCAGCATCTCGATCACCGAGCCTTGGTTCCTCGATCGCCAACTGGCCCTCGGCACTGAGTTGTTCTACCGCAATTCCGCTTTCTTCAGTGACGTATATGATCAGATCAATGCTGGTTTTGCCGTGTCGCTGCGCAAACCTCTTACCGACAAGTCCTACATTCGCGGCGAGCTCCGCGTTGAGAACGTCGAGATCGATTCCCAGGTCAATGGCTCTGATAGCTTCCCCGATGGAGATCGCATGGACATTGATGGTGATGCCACCAGTGGTGCCAACTCCTTGCTTTCCAATGAGCGTATTGGTGGCGACTACACCCGCATCGCGCTCAGCAGCAGCTGGGTGTATGACACCCGTGACAGCCCCATCCTCGCTCGTACCGGTCAGAAATACGATCTCGGTCTGACCTACGCCGGATTGGGTGGCGATGTCGACATTGTCTCCTTCTCGGCTCAGGGAGGGAGCTATTGGAACTGGAAGTATGACACCATTTTCTCCCTCAATGGTGAACTCGCGTTTGTTGATGGTAGTGGTGATGTTCCGGTTTTCGATCGTCTCTATCTTGGCGGACCTAGCACTCTGCGTGGTTTCGAGTTCCGTGACGTCGGTCCTCGTGACGCCAACTACACCGAGGAAGCCGTGGGTGGTCGCTCACTCGGTTACATCAGTGCTGAAATGACTGTTCCCATTGTGGATGTCGTGCGTGGTGCGGTCTTCGCAGATGCCGGTTTCGTTAACGAAAGCGCTTGGGATCCTGCTCCTGATGATATCTATGCTGACGTTGGCTTTGGTGTTCGTATCATCCTTCCCATTAGCCCAGTGCCACTTGCTCTGGACTATGCCATTCCCGTTTCCTCACCGGACAGTGAGGCCGACAAGGGAGGTCAGTTCAACTTCTCGCTGCAGACCTCGTTCTGATCAGCTAAATCCTTCGATACCGCAGGCCGTGAAACTGTTTAAGAGTATCATCCTGGCCTGCGGTTTTTTGTGCCTGCCCTTCGCCTTTGGGGATGAACCCAAGGGTGTGGAAGTGACGGTCACCGTACCGGACAGTGCCTGGAAGCTTGAGATCCTGGAGGTTTATGGAACCGATGATGAACTGATCGTCATTTCCAAGGTGTCGCGTGCGGGAGATACCTTCGGTCTACAGGTGATCACCACACTCAATCAAAAGCTGAACTTGATCGTGCCCAATTTGCCGGTGAAGCATTACGTCTTGGGCAAGACTTGGGGCTGGGAGAATCAGGACAAGGGGGTGGAGTTTATTAAGGATCGCAAGCAGCTCGATGAGAAGCTCAAGCGCTCCAAGCAGCTTTACCCCAAGCCCTGATAGAGCGCCTCTGTTTCAGGAGCACGCTGCATCAGCGACCCGCAGCCCGTCCAGTGCCGCGCTGACGATACCTCCAGCGTAGCCCGCGCCCTCACCGCAGGGAAAGAGTCCGCGAACGTCTGGATGCTCCAAGCTCGCATCCAAACGAGGAATGCGCACCGGTGAGCTGGTGCGGGTCTCAAAGCCAATGAGCAGAGCCTCTTCAGAGAGGTAGTTGCGAATTTTGCGGCCGAACTGATCGAGGCCTTCCTTCATCCTGCCAGTCATCGCCTGTGGCAGCATTTCGTGCAGCGGGGCGGATTTGATGCCGGGGAAGTAACTGGTCTTGGGGAGTTCGCTGGAATCTTTGTCAGCAAGGTAGTCGACCACTCGTTGACCTGGTGCCATCTGCCCACCACCGCCGGCCTGCTTGGCTGATTGTTCGATCTTCTTTTGGAAAGCCAGCCCAGCCAGCACGCCGTGTTCCTTAGCGAGTTCTTGGAGGTCTTCTGGTTCAACTGTCGTGACCATGCCGGAGTTAGCGAAGGGAGAGTCTCGTCGCGACAGGCTCATGCCGTTGACCACCACCTCGTCGTTCTCAGTGGCTGCAGGCACGATGAAGCCTCCCGGGCACATGCAGAAGGAGTGGACGCCCCGATCCCTGATTTTGGTGGCCAGTCGGTAACTGGCAGCGGGAAGCAGGCGGGGGCGCTCCTCGTCCTTGCGGAGGTGATACTGGTTGCGATCGATGAGCGCTTGCGAATGCTCGATGCGGAAACCGACAGCGAAGGGTTTGGCTTCCAGTAGAACGTTCTTCTGATGCAGCAGGTGGTAGATGTCGCGGGCGGAATGGCCGGTGGCGAGGATCAGGCAATCGGCATTGAATTCCTTTCCGTTCGCTGTGACCACACTTCGCAGTTGGCGGTTCTCGATCACCAGATCCGTCACTTTATGTTGGAAGTGAACCTCGCCTCCCGCATCGAGAATGGACTGGCGCATGGCCTTGACCACATTGGGCAGCAGATTCGAGCCGATGTGGGGATGGGCGTCGGTGAGAATGCGTTCTGGCGCGCCGTGCGCTACTAGGACTTCATAAATTCTAGCCACCGGCCCGCGTTTGGTGGCTCGGGTGTAGAGTTTGCCATCTGAAAAGGTACCGGCTCCACCTTCACCGAAGCAGTAGTTGGAGTCTTCGATGACCTTGCCTTGTCGCAGAATGGGGGCGAGGTCGAAGCGGCGGGCGCTAGCGTCCTTGCCACGCTCGAGCACGATGGGCTTGGCACCCAGCTCGAGGCAGCGCAGAGCGGCGAAGAGACCGGCTGGGCCGCTGCCGACAATGACCACGCGCTTGGGCTTAGGAGGGTGGGAGGGGTTTGACCCTTCGGTGGGCAAGGGATTACAGCTCCAAGTCGGCTTGATGTCCTCGGGCAGGGCCTCGTCGATGCCGACTTCGAGGCGCAGTTGCACCTTGATGATGCGTTGGCGTGCATCGATGGAATGCTTGCGCATCCGGGTGTCGACGATGCGCTCTGCTTGGATCCCGAGTTTGGCGGCTGCGGCTTCGCGCCGGGCCTGCTCATCCTCGGACTGCTCGAGGGGCAGGATGATGTCGACGGTCTCGATGTGCGGCTTCACAACTCAGCCCTTGATCGCGCATTTGTTGCCGCTGTCGTCGACGCAGACAAAGGTCACTTTGGTGGTGAAGATGGCTTCGGCACAGCTAGCTTCGTTGAACACGTTGACCGCATAGGTGACGCTGGTGGTGCCCAGTTTGTCGCGTACGCAGGCGATGCGGAGGATGCACCCCTTTTTCACGCTGTGATGAAACGCAACCGTATCCATGGCCTTGGTAACGAACTTGTGTTCGGGAAACTCCAGGCTGGCAGCGATCCAGGAAGCCTCGTCGATCCAAGCCAACAGACGGCCGCCAAAGAGGAAGCCATACTGATTGAGGTCTTCGGGTAGAACAAGGCGATGGGTTTCCATGGCAGGCGGTCTACAGTTAGAGGGAGATCTTCATCCGGCCCTTGCGCGGCTTGTCGATCATGGCGTCGACAGAATAACGGCCGGGACCAGCGAGAATGATGCCTATCATGGCGAGCAGGAAAAGTAGCGCGGGCTCTTTGGAAGCGGGCACGCCGGGTCCGGTGAACCATGGTGCATTGCCAAGCACGACGAAGGCCGCCACCACCATGGTGAAGCCGAGGAGGAAGGCGGCCCAACGGGTGCCCATGCCGAGAATGATGAGGATGGCGGCAAAGAATTCGGCCGTCACGACGGCACCGAGACTCACGGTTTCATTCATCCAATTGAGGGGAAAGAAATCCGGGGTGGGGAAGTCTCTCTCCTTGTTGTCGAGGATAGCTTGGAAATTCTTGAGCTTGGGCCAGCCATGCCCGATCAACATCAACAGTCCGAAACCCAGTCGCAGCGCGAGGATGCCGACCGATGCGGTGATGTCTCGGGTGCCGCAGCCGAAGAGGAGGGATTTCATTCGCCGGAGGATGCGGTTTCCTTCTTCGCAATGGTGATGCGCTTGAGGCGGTCCTTGCTCTTGGGCGAGGTGGTGACGATCTCATCGTCGTCGACCAGCGCATTATGGACCAGACGACGGTAATAGGCGTTGAGTGGGCGCATCTGGTGGGATTGGCCGCTTTCCTTCACTCGTTGGGCGATCTCTTGCACCTCCTTGGTCATCTCGTCCTCACGCATGGAGCGGAAGTGTTCGCAATCGACCTTGATCCGGGGGGCATCTTTGTCCTGACGGCTGAGGATGCGGTTCACCAGATACTGGATGTCATCAAGGCGGTCGCCATCCTTGCCGATGATCAGATCCTTTTCGCTAGAGTGGATCTGTAGGCATGGGCCGTCTTCGGCCTCCATGGTCTCGATTTCGGCAGCAATGCCGAGATGACCGAGCATAGTGTCGAGGATCTTACTGGCGGCTTCCGCGTGACTCATGACTTTTACTGTAGGGATAATGGCGTTCCGGTCAACCTGCCTCCGTAGACTTCTTAAAGAAGCCGGGGGGCAATGGAGCGGGCGTGTCCGGCCAGTCGCTCCTTCTCCTCATCGCTGAAATCATGGGGGGTCTGCATGCCCACACCCAGCGTGCCGATGACCTGGCCACCATCCGGATGGAAAATTGGCACGGCCAGAGAACCTGAAACCTGGGTGTCGCGGGCGCCGGGCTTCGCTACGCCGCCCAGATCCTGCTGCAAATTGCACAATTCAACCGGCTCGCGCGTCTCGGCGGCAGCACCCGCAATGCCCTTGCCGAAGGGAATCTGGGAAATGATGCCGATCAGCTGATCGGGAACCCCGATTTGGGTTACCAGCTCCAGTTCGGGGCCGTCGGGAGGGCAGCGGTGGAGGGTGCCGGTCTGGCAGTCGAATTCCGTGAGAATGGCAGCCAGTTCCAAGCTCCAGGGATTTTGTTCAGATTCCATGATGGGAAGACCTAGCACGGATTCGTCCTGATGTCAGGGGCTAGGTGGTGAATACGACCTAGGGAGAATTTCTTTTGGAAATCGGCCGAAATTTCGCTAGTTCTGTAGCCCACCTTCCCGCCAGGGATGGTCCGAACCCTCCCTTTCCTTGCCATGCCCCGCCTCACCATCACCGTTCCCGACCAGGTTGAGCAGCCCTACCGCTTCTCTCTCGAGCGTCAAATCGTTCACTTCGGCCGTGGTGACGACAATGACATTCACATCGATTCCGGTTCTGTTTCCTCGGAACACTGCGTGATGGAGCGAATCATTGGTGGCTACGTGCTCAAGGATCTCGGATCCACAAATGGCATCAAGCTCAAGGGTGAACGGGTGGATACCATCAGCCTCCGCAATGGTCAGGAGATCCACATTGGTGATGTTCTTTTCGGTTTCGAGCTCAACGAGGAGGAATTGACCGCTCTGCGACTTGAGGATCCGACCTCCTCACTGCCGCCCTTGAAGGACGATCCCACCAAGAAGGAGGAGAGCTCCAAGAAAAAGGACGAGGACCAAGGCCCTGCCTCCGTTGACCTTACCAAAGACCCGGACATCAAGGAGCTGCCCAAGGAGCCGGAAATCAAGGAGCTGCCCAAAGAGGAGCCAGTTCAGAAACAGCCGGAGCCCCAGCCAGAACCTCAGCCGGAGCCTCAACCCCAGCAGATCCAGGCCGACCCGCAGATTCAGGCGGCTCCTCAGCATGCTCCGGCCACCACCATCATGGCCGGCCAGGACAGCGGCGGCTTCAACAAGCTGATCACAGTCCTTGCCGTCGTCGCCTTCGTTGCTGGTGTTGCCATCCGCTTTCAGAGGAAAACCGGCGATTCCATTTTCGCTGCCCTGATGGAGAAACTGGGCTAGGAAAGGTTTCCGTGATCTGATTCGTTATCGGTCATCAAGATGACTTCCCGCCTCCTCCGCCTGATTCCTATCTGTCTGACCCTTTGTGGTCTTTTTTCGGCATCCCACTTGCAGGGCCAAATCGCACAGACTGCCGCTGAACCGGTCTACCCCGAGAATGAGTGCATCATGGTGCTCGAGGCCTATTCGGGAAAGGTTCTGCTGGCTCACAACTCCACCCGCAAGCGCCCGGTGGCCAGTCTCAACAAGATGGCTGCTGCCGCTGTGGCCTTCGACTGGGCCTCCGCCTCGGGCAGTGATATTTCCCAGATTAAGATGACCGTGCCGGTGGCTGCTGCCTCCCTCGGTGGCCCCAACCCGATGAATCTCAGGCCGGGTGAGCGCATCGGCATGCGCGACGCGCTCTATGCCATGATGCTTTCCTCCGACAACTTTGCCGCTCTGACCGTGGCCGATCATGTCGGGCGTCAGTTGCTCGTCAGTCGCGCCAAGCGTGGTGAGCCGATTGCCGCATTTGTCGCAGAGATGAACCGTCTGGCCAAGGGGCTGGGGATGAAACAGACCCGCTTCAAGACTCCTCACGGCCTTGAGCCCGAAGGAACCCGCGCCTACTCGACTGCCGCTGATATGGCCCGCCTTTCGGTTTACGCCATGCGAATCAATCCACTCAGCTTCATCGTTCGTCAGAAATCGCGCCGCATTTCGGTGGACGGCGCCAACGGTGCGCGTAGCTACACCGCTCGCAACACCAATCAGCTGGTGGGTAAGAATGGGGTGCTTGGCATCAAGACCGGCACCACTCGATTGGCTGGTCCCTGCCTCGCTACTTCCGTGCACCGCGATGCCATCGTCTTCCAGAAGCCGGATGGCCATAAGGGAGTCATCCCGCGCCGTCTGATCGTGGTGGTCCTCAATAGCTCCGATCGTTTTGGGCGCACCCAATCGTTGATTGGACAAGGGTGGTCGAAGTTTGACAATTGGGTGGCTGCGGGACGTCTCGTCAAAAGCGAACGGCGCGAGCTTATCAAGGTTCCCAATCCCATCAAGGAACCGCGCAAGTCCCTGTTCCAACCCTGATCCATTTTACACTCCTCTGATCATGTCCACTGACCCACTGCTGCAACTGCTCCGCACCCACGCCCGCTACAGTCACGAGCAACTCGCCGAGATGCTCACCTTGGATGCCTCTGAGGTGGCCGATCGCATTGCGCAGTTCGAGAAGGACGGCAGCATCCTCGGCTATCATGCGGTGATCAATTCGGAGGCCTTGGGCGACCAGCGGGTATCTGCCTTCATCGAAGTTAAACTGACTCCGGAACGGGGTGGGGGATTCGATCGTCTGGCGATGCGCATCGCGCGCTTCGATCAGGTGGTGTCCTGTTATCTCGCCAGCGGTGGCTATGATCTGATGGTGGTGGTTGAGGGAGATGACCTGCGTGACGTTGCTCGTTTTGTTTCCGAGAAGCTGAGTTCGCTGGAAGGGGTGCTATCCACGGCAACCCACTTCCGTCTCAAGACCTACAAGGAGAATGGTTTCGCCTTTGAGGGCGAGGAAGGTGATGAGCGTCTCGCTGTCACGCCTTAATCGTTAGATGGATCGTCGAGGTTCACTCCAGGGTCGACCATCAGCCAGTCGCCACCCGGGATGGGCTGCAGGCCTTCGGTCGGCTTGTTCCACGCCCAGACCCATGCGCTTTCCGCCTCGTTGTCGGAGTTTTGCACCATGGTTCGGGTGCGCCGGTATTCGCTGCCTTCAAACTCATCGAGGGCTGCGAGCCCTTCTTCGCTGACTTTGTAGAGGTCGCCAACGACTTCGCCGGCGTTTTCATCAAGTACTAGTGCGGGATACCAACTCACCTCGTAGAGGTGGCCATTGACGGCGGCAGGACCGATCCAGCTGAAGCCATCCATGCGGAAATTGTTGGAGCCGCCGCGGCGCAATGTGCCGTAAACGAAGACAAGCGATGGGGGGGTCATTTAGCGCGGGGATGGGCGTCATCGTAGGCCTGCTTGAGGCGATCCTTGGTGACGTGGGTGTAAATCTGGGTGGTGGACAGCGAGGCATGTCCCAACAGCGACTGTACGCTACGTAGATCCGCTCCAGCATCGAGTAGGTGGGTCGCGAAGCTGTGGCGCAGTTTGTGCGGGCTGATGGCGAAGGGAATGTCGCTGAGTTTGAGATACTTTTTGAGCAATTGATCCACCGCTTGCTGGGTGATGCGGGTGCGACGCTTGCTAACAAAGAGCGGGCCGGAGGTGATGGCGGCTTCCTGACGGTAGCGCTGGATCGCGTTGATGGCGGGACCTCCGACGGGGACGATGCGCTCCTTGGAGCCCTTACCCATGACCTGCAGGGTCTCGCCCACAAAGTCGACATCGCTCACATCAAGAGCCAGCAGTTCGGAGATGCGCAGTCCGCAGGAGTAAAAGAGTTCGAGGATGGCCGCATCGCGCAGGCGCAGCCATGCAGGGGACTTGGGGTCTGGCTCCAGAGTGAGCGGCAGATTGAGCAGTTGTTCGATTTGCGACACGCTCAGAACGACGGGCAACTGCTTGTCCGGCTTGGGCAGCTGGACACCAGACACGGGGCTGTTGGCTAGGCCCTGACGCAACACCAAATACTTGTAGAATGACCGAAGGGCAGCGAAGCGCAGGCGGATGGTCGAGCGTTTGAGTCCCTGCTTCATCAGCTCGAAGAGGTAGTCGCGGAAATCATCCTCCTCTGCCTTGCGCCAGCCGGCGAAGGCTTCCCCACGCCAGTCGACGTAGGCTGCCAGAGCATTGCGGTAGTTTCGCAGGGTGCGCGGGGAAGCGCTGCGCTCTGTCTCCATGAAGTCGAAGAAGGCCTGTTCGTCGGAATCGGGCATTGCGCAAAGAATAAGAGAGAATGCGCAGTGAGGCCATTCGAAAGGTCTAGAAAGGCCTCGGAAGGGCCCAAAAGCTGCTGTTGGAACCCACCAATAGCCATATGGAGTCCTTCGATAGCCATTGGGCTTGATCCTCCGCCCATCTTCCCGAGCATTCCCACATCCCGATACCTGTCATGTCCGACTCCCCCCAATCCTTTCTTCCTGCTCCCTACTCGCATCCTTACGAGATCGCCCCAGAGCATGGAAAAAGCGCGGTCTATATTTCCTGTGAGTTTGCGATCGATCAGAGTTTTAAGATCTACTCCGGTGGTCTCGGCTTCCTCGCTGGCTCGCACATGCGTTCGGCATCCGATCTCAAGCAGAACCTCTGTGGAGTCGGCATTCTCTGGACCTATGGCTACTACAATCAGGCAAGGGGTGAGGACCGCGAGCTGGCCGTCCAGTTCCGCAAGAAGGAGTATGCTTTCCTTCAAGACACCGGCATCCGCTTCACGGTTCCCGTGCATGGCCACCCGGTGCAGGTGAAGGCGCTCTATCTTCCCGGTGATGTATTCGGCACTGTGCCCATGTTCTTTCTCAGTACCGACATCGAGGAAAATGATGAGCTCTCACGGGCCATCACGCATCGCCTGTACGATCAGGATCCCCTCCGGCGCATTGCTCAATACATCATTCTTGGTGGAGGTGCCGCGAGGTTGATGGATGAACTCGGAGTGGATCCTGATGTCTGGCATCTCAATGAAGCCCACGGCCTTTCCGCCGCCTTCCACCTCTACCGCAAATACGGGGGAGCTCAGGGTCTCAAGGAACGACTCGTCTTCACCACCCACACCCCGGAAGAGGCCGGCAATGAGAAAAGCTCTTTCCACCTACTCAAGGACTTCAGCTTCTTTGGCGACATGAGCGAAGAGGAGGTGCGTGGCGCCACCGGCATCGAAGGTGATGAATTTAATCATTCGCTGGCCGCTCTGCGTTTGGCCCGCATCGCCAACGGAGTCTCCAAACTGCACGGTGAAGTTTCACGAAACATGTGGGGTGGGCATCCCGATATCTGCGAGATCACTCACATCACCAACGCTCAGAACAAGAAATACTGGGCCGATCGCGGCCTCGAACATGCCCGTCAGAATGGAGATGCTGAGGAGTTGCGTCTGCGCAAACGTGAGCTCAAAGAGCGACTTTTCCGTGAGGTCGCCAACCAGACCGGCAAGCTGTTCGATCCTGACGTGTTGACTATCGTCTGGGCTCGCCGCTTTGCCGGTTACAAGCGCCCCGATCTCATCACCCGCGAGATCGAGCGCTTCCGAGCGATGCTCAACAACACCGAGCACCCGGTGCAAATACTGTGGGCTGGCAAACCCTTCCCCTTCGACTACGGTGCCATCGATACCTTCAACCATCTCATCGGCCTGACCCGTGATCATCCCAATGCCTCGGTACTAGTCGGTTATGAACTCGAACTCTCACGCCTGCTCAAGGAAGGTTCGGATATATGGCTCAATAATCCGGTCGTCACCCGCGAGGCTTCCGGAACTTCTGGCATGACTGCGGCAATGAATGCCTCAGTTAACCTCTCCACCTTCGATGGTTGGGTCTGTGAATTCGCCAAAGATGGTGAGAACTGTTTCATTATTCCTGAAGCTGACCTTTCGCTCGATCACGGAGAACGGGATCGGAGCGATCTCAATGGATTCTACGACGTTCTCACCAGTAAGGTGTTGCCTGCTTACTATGACGATCCTTCCGAGTGGGATCGCATCGTGCTCAACTCGATGAACGACGTGGTGCCCTTCTTCGATTCAGACCGCATGGCGGCCGAGTATTACGAGAAGGTGTATCAATAAGCTGTGATCCGAAAACTCATCCATCTCATCAGGCGATGGTGGTATCACCGGACGTATGAGATGTTGTCCGATCGCCAGGGCGGTAGTGGGGCCTGCGGCCAAGATGTATTGGTCCATGAATTACTGAACCACAAGCGAGAGGGGGTGTTTGTCGATATCGGCGCTAATAACGGCGTGACCATTAGCAATACCTACCGGCTTGAGAGGGACTTTGCTTGGACGGGTATCGCGGTTGAACCCATTCCATCCACCTTTGAAAAGTTGGAGGCTCGCCGTTCTTGCCATGCGGTGCAGGGCTGCGTGACTCCTACGGGGGGAACCGCGTCCTTTCTCGAAGTGGTCAAGGGCTCTAATATGCTCAGTACCCTCGCGGTCAATGATGTGGGCCTCACCGCCAGACGATTGCGCAAGAGCATTCGTCGTCGCCGGGCTGAGATCCGGGAGATTGAGGTGAAATGCTTCACCTTCGACTCCCTGCTTGAGAAGTTCGGTATCAGCGAAGTTGATTTTCTTAGTGTGGACACCGAAGGTGGAGAACTGGAGATTCTCAAGAGTATCGATTTTGCCAGAACTCCGGTACGGGTGATTTCAGTGGAGAATAACTACTACACGCGGACCATCCGGAAGTTTCTCGAGGCCACGGGCTTCCGCTACGTCGGTAGCTTTAAAGTCGATGAGATCTATGTCCATCGGGATGCCTAGCCCTGATTCAATTGGCCTGCGTGGGTCTCCTTCTTCGCAAAGCCATCATGGAAACGCCAATCATGGCAATCAGGGCGGTGGAGGGTTCCGGGATGGGAGCGACATTGTAGAAGACTCGGATGTCATTACCATCCTGTTTGTACCACCAGAAGGTTTGGGTGTTCTCATTTAGTGAGCCCTTGCCGGCTTCGGTGGTTTCGATGCCGATATCGCTGGTGAAGTTGAAGGTGGTGTTGTCGAAGCTGCCGGCGGTGAGGGTGCCACTTTCGATGAGCAGATAGGAGCCCGTCACGTTTGATCCGCCGACACCTTCTTGCAGCGAGCTGAGCATCAGGTTGTAGCCATTGATGGTCAGATCATTGATGTCCAGAGTTCCGCTGACATCCAGATACTGGCTTGAATCCCCTAGTGCTAGGATCGCATCCAGGCTGGCCTCAAGATCCCCGCGGTAATCAATTTTAGTTTCACCCGTAGCCACGGCCAGAGTGCCGTTACTGCCCCAGAAGAATACAGCCGAAGACCCCACCTCGATCCGATTGCTGACCTCAAGCCGCCCACCTTCTAGGCGATACTCGCTGGCGTCATTCCGGTCATTGAGTTGGAGGTCGCCACCAACGATGACGCTGCCCGAGGATTGGGTCATGAGTGAGTCGCCCTTCAACTCGATATTTCCGGTGACTTCCAGAAGCGTGCCCGAAAAATCTGTAGTGGATCCGCCTTCGATCTTCAGATTTCTGGCGATGTTGACGGACCCTCCGGTGATGGTGAAGTCACTGGATCTATTGAGGATAATGTCACGGTTTGAAGTGATGGTGCCGCCGGAGAGGTTGTAGGCGCTGTTTGCACCACCATTGTCGGCTCCAATGAGGATGTCGTCCGCCACACTGACGCTACCACCAGTCTGGGTGACCACTGCGCGTTGATCTTCACCGAGTGTCAGGCTCTTGGATTGAACGTCCAAGGTGGCGGTCCCGGAGATGAACACTTGGGTGAAGCTGGATCCTGAGTCCCGCCCCAAAATCAAATTGTTGGTGGTCGCCCAGGTGGAGTTGTCTTCCAACCGAATGATGCTGTCGGTCAGGCGGGTCGTGCCTCCTGTCATGCTTGAGCTCGCATACAGAGTAACCTCTGCCTCACTGAGGACATCCCCATTACTACCATAGGTTGTGATGTAGGAGGTATTGGCCATCGTGTCGCCGATCACTCCATCCTCGCCCGTATTCCTTGTGGGGAGGATGCTGCTCGACCAGTTGTTGGGATCGTCCAAATCGCCATCTCCCTGACTGTTGTTGAAGACGGTCGCTGCCTCCACGACGACTCCAGCCTTCAGCGAGAAGGCGAGCAGGGCATTGCGATAAGATGCAATGGTGGGAGGAAGAGTAATGGCCGGCAGGGAAAAGTTGGTCTAACAATCGCACTCTTCTCCCATCTGAACAATTTTCGCTCCGTTCCTAACGGGAATAGGGTTATTTCTCCGATGGCGTAGAGGGAGATTAGGCTTCGCTGTGAAGCTCGGAAAACCTTGTAATATCAAGGCATTTTCCACTTTCAGCATCCACCTCGATGATAGCGCCGCAGAGCCTTACCGGGCCCTCAGCGATGGGGAATCGGGTGGGCATGTTCGATTTGAAGCGCCAAACCACCGATTCAATGCTGCGACCGAGCACCGATTCCTCAGGTCCGCACATGCCGGAATCGCTCAGATATCCGGTACCTCCAGGGAGGATGCGCTCATCGGCGGTCTGAACGTGGGTGTGGGTGCCAATCACGGCAGATACCTTGCCATCAAGGCAACGGCCCATGGCGATCTTCTCGCTGGTGGTCTCGGCGTGGAACTCCATGAAGATGGGGCCCACACCCTCAGCTCTCAAGCGGTCGGCCTCGGCCTCGGCCATGGTGAAGGGGTTGTCCAGCGGCGGCTGCATGAAGGTGCGGCCCTGGGCCTGCATCACGGCCACTTTGCCCTTCTCGGTTTCGAGAACCACAGAGCCCTGCCCAGGGGTGTCGGCGGGGTAGTTGAGGGGACGCAGCAGGCGTGGCTCGGTGGGAAAGTGCTCAATGATCTCCTTCTGGTCCCAGACGTGGTCGCCGGTGGTGATGACCGCCGCTCCCGCGCGCAGCAGGTCGATGGCGATCTTGGGGGTGATGCCGCGTCCGCCCGCGGCGTTTTCGCCATTCACCACGATGAAATCGATGTTCTCCCGTTCCTTGATGATGGGAAGTTGCTCGATCACGGTACTGCGACCGGGCTCGCCGACGATGTCGCCGAGAAAAAGAATGCGAATTTCAGACATGCTGACAGAGTGAAGAACGTTGGGAGTTACTTACTATTGTAAGGTTTCATCCACAATTCGAATTTCCCACGCCACTGCCTCATGTCCGAATCCCGCCGTTCACCCGCCACCACTCTGTTGTTGATCATGCTTGTGGCGGTGTCGGTGCTCTGGTGGCGACCTTGGGAAACGTCGGTGTCCGACCCAAAACCACCGGAGATCTCCATCCCGGAGGGTGGGACTGCACTGTCCATCATGGGCGAAGCTCCGGACTGGACTGAGCTCGACGCCTTTCAGAACAGCATTACCCGCTCGGACTTTGAACATCTGCTGAGCACCATCTACACCGCCCGTGATGGTTGGAAGGAGTGGATCGCCATCCGGGACGACATGGCCCAGATCGTAACCCACGAGGCTACTTACGAGCTGAAGTTTGCTCCGACCAACCGCGAATTGCCTGAAGCTCGCTACTGGAAATACGCTCACGAGTTCGGTCCGGCACCTACGGCCCGCCCCCTGCATGGCGTGCACGTGGCCATCGATCCCGGCCATCTCGGGGGCGAATGGGCACGGATGGAGGCTCGCTGGTTGGTGGTGGACGGCAATCCACCGATTTGTGAGGGCGATATGACCCTGCAGGTGGCCTTCCTGATGGTAGATCGGCTCGAATCTCTCGGCGCCAAGGTGAGTCTGGTGCGCGATAACGCCATGCCGCTGACCAAGCTTCTGCCTGACGACCTAATGGAACAGGCGACGGAGAAGCATCCTGAAAACTCCGCTGCCGCCAAACGACTCGCCGAACGCTGGTTCTACCGCACTGCGGAGATCCGGGCCCGAGCAGTCAAGGTGAACGAGGAGATTAAGCCGGACGTCGTGCTGGCCCTGCACTTCAACGCCGAGGCCTGGGGTGACCCGAAGAACCCGCGACTGATCGATCAAAGCCACGTCCACATGCTGGTGCACGGTGGCTATGGCGATGACGAGGTGGCACTCGAAGACCACCGCCACTCCATGCTGCTCAAATTGCTGAGTCGGGGTCACGCCGAGGAAGCCTCCATCGGCAAGGCAATGATGGAGACCTTCCGTGAAGTGACTCCCCATCCGGCTTTCAGTTACTCCAAGGAAAACAAATACGTCTGCAAGGTGCCCGGCACAGAAGGGGTGTGGGCGCGCAATCTTCTCGCAAATCGGCTCTACGACTGCCCGGTGGTCTATCTCGAGCCCTACCTGATGAACTCCAAACTCGATTACCCGCGCATGCTGGCCGGGGAATACGTGGGCCTACGCGAGGTGGAGGGCAAACTCCAGCCGTCGATCTTTCACGAGTATGCCGAGGCCGCGGTGGCCGGATTGGTGCGGCATTACGTGGCCGATCGTTGAAATCCCGTTGACCTTGAGGGTCTTGTGCCTCAAGGAGGTCTTGCTCAGCAAGATCTTCATACCCTCCCATGTTCATCGACCACATTCGCATCATTGCTCGCGCCGGAGACGGTGGCGACGGCGTGGTCTCGTGGCGTCGTGAGAAATACGTGCCCAAGGGTGGTCCGGATGGTGGCGACGGTGGAGCCGGTGGCGACGTGGTCCTACTGGTGGATCCCTCCACCGACACCCTGCGCCAGTATCACTACGATCCGAAACTCATTGCGACCGACGGCAAGAACGGTGCCGGCCAGCGCAAGACTGGCAAGAGCGGCAAGAAGGTGATCGGTAAGGTCCCTCCCGGAACGGTCGTCTACAAATCCACCGCCGAGACCATTCAGGAAGCGGTTGAGCAGGAGCGCAGTGAAGAGGGCATCGATCTCGAGCCCATCGCCGACCTCACCGAATACGGCGAGGAGTTCGTGCTCTGCCAAGGTGGCGAACCCGGCAAGGGCAACTTCCACTTCAAATCTCCCACCAACCGCGCGCCCGAGGAACACACCCTGGGCACGCCCGGTGAAACCGGTGTCTTCTATCTCGAGCTCCGCCGCATCGCCGATGCCGGTCTGGTTGGATTCCCTAATGCCGGAAAGTCGACGCTGATTTCCAAGATGTCGGGTGCCGAGCCCAAGGTGGCCTCTTATCCCTTCACCACACTGCAGCCCGTGGTGGGTGTGGTGGAGTTTCCTGGCCATCGCCGCTGCACCTTGGCTGATATTCCCGGCCTCATCGAAGGCGCGCACGAGAACAAGGGCCTCGGTCACGAATTCCTGCGCCACATCACGCGCTGCCACATGCTCCTCTTCGTCTTGGACATGGCCGGCAGCGAAGGGCGCGATCCCATCTCCGACCTGCAGATCCTGCGCACCGAGATCAAGGAATACGACGAGGACCTCGCCAAGTTCCCCTGGAAGGTGGTCGCCAACAAGATGGATCTCGAAGGCAGCGAAGAGAACCTCGCCGCCTTCCGTCAACGCTTCCCCAAGGTGGACGTGATTCCGATTTCAGCGGAGCTCGAGGAAGGCCTCGATGACCTCAAGGGCATGCTCAACAGCGAGGTGGCTCATCATCGGAATATTTGAGGGCTGACTGGTTTCGCCGTTTGTGGATGAATGCAATAGCCAGATAGATGAGTAATGCTAGGACGGTGCTCACCAAAGCTGGTGCCCAGCCTAAGAAAAGCACGGCGACGTTCATGGCAATGCCATCATACATCTCATTACCATTGGCTTCTGCTCGTGTGTAGGAAGCAGGTAGCCCGATTCCGCTGCGATGGACGATGAAGCCAAGCCAAGTGGCGAAGATACTTGAGAAGAAGCGGAGCATCAGGTTACGCTGTTGCTTTCGCGCTGGTAGAGCGAAGGCGAGAGCAGGGATTCCTAACCAAACCAAGAACAAGGTGATCGTTTCGACCGTGTACAGGAGTGGAGGTTCCATGGTATTGTGTTATTCAGATCAATCGGTGAGTGCCTCTACGAGGCTTTCCAGTGCATCGATTCTACCCGGATCTTGAGACTCGCTAAGCTCTGCATTGATTGCGCTGATGAATTTATTTTGTTCTTCAGGATTCGCGTTCCTGATTTCAGAAATGATCACCTCGATGGCGCGGATGTCATCGTCTTCACAGCCGTCCGAGCCCTCGGTTGTGGCAAGATGGACGATTGCCTCGATGAGAGCTTTGTGGATTGGGTTCATCGGAATATTTGAGGGCGCTTATTCTGTCTCAGGCTGGATCCAGTTGAAGTTTTCGATCCTGAATGTGTCCAAAAATGCCTGAACTTCCGGGGTTTCTGTTTCTGCTTGCCGGTCGGCAATCACCATTAAAATCCAGAAGCGCTGGCTTTGTGGGTTCGTGAAAATGTCCGTGAAATATCTGGCTCGCATATATTGGTGGCCAATGTTCACACGTGCTTCGAGAGCTTCTCCGTGAGTAACATCGAGTACCGTGGTTGCTAGGAGAGCTTCTGGCATGCCCATTTCGGAGTATTGGAATTTTGCCCAGTCTGTCAGGTTGGAGACATTCTCTGGTATCGATTCAATGTAGCGGGAGGTGAGTTTGATGAGGGTATCGTTCTCTGGTGAGGTGATGATGAAATAATCGCCTTTATCAATGTCCTTCGATTCGACCCATCCGGTTGGCCTTTTGTAGTGATAGCCGCTTCCTTCGACGTGTTTCCAACCCTTCTCACGGTTCGCCGCCTCTTTTTTGTCCATCCGGTCGAGATAGGCTCTCGCTTGTGGATTTAAATGTTCAGCAGAATCTTTTCTTTCCGACTTCTCGCACGAAAGAAGAGACATGCTGCATACTAAAGCGATTGTGTAGCGCATCGTCGGATCCATTGTTCACTCCAAAAACTTCCCAGGATTGAGAATATCCTTGGGATCGAGCGCCTTTTTAATGTCCTGATGGAGGTCGTGGCCGACTTCTCCCAGCGCATCGTGCAGCCAGCGCTTCTTAGCCAGGCCCACGCCGTGCTCGCCGGTAATGGCACCTCCTTGCTCGAGCACCCAAGTGAAGAGGAGGTCGAGGGCGTGGTTGGCTTTTTCGTGAACGACGGGGTCGTTGTAGTCGCCAACCATAAGGTTGGTGTGAATGTTGCCATCTCCTGCATGACCGAAGCAGGCAACGTCGATTCCCGTATCGGCCTGTAGCTTGCGCGCGAACTCGACCAACTCCACCAGCTTAGAGCGGGGGACAACGATGTCCTCGTTGAGTTTGGTGAGACCGGTGTCGCGCAGGGCGTAGGAGAACTCGCGACGCAGTTGCCACAGTTCCTCGCAGGCGGCTTCGTCCACCGCATGGGTGATGTGGGTGGCGCCTAGCCCCTTGAGTAGGGTGTCCAGCTCCTCGAGCTCAGCGCCTACGGCGGCGAAGCGGCCGTCAATTTCCACCATCAGATGGGCGTCGCCGGGAGGGTAAGCATCGGGTCCGAGGCGCTTGCGCGCGGCCTCGAGCGTGAAGCCATCGGTGATCTCCAAAGCGGAGGGCAAGTGTCCGGAGTTGAGGATCTTCTGCACGGCTTCGGCAGCCATGGGGAAGTCGGGGAAGATGGCCGTCAGCATGGAGCGGGAGGCGGGCTTGGGGATGAGGCGCAGGGTCGCTTCGGTGACAATGCCCAACATGCCCTCCGAACCCGTGAAGAGGCCACAGAGGTCGAAGCCCGTCTTGTTCTTGTGCAGGCGTCCACCCGTCCGCAGCACCTTGCCGTCGTGCAGGACCACTTCCAGGCCGAGCACGTAGTGTCGGGTGACGCCATACTTGAGGCAGCGCGGGCCACCGGCATTAGTGGCGATGTTGCCGCCGATGGAACATTCCTTGAGCGAGGCCGGATCGGGAGGATACATCCAGCCGACCTTCTCCACGGCGGCTTGCAGATCGCCGGTGATGACGCCGGGTTGGACGACCGCGACGCCGTCCTCCGGAGCGATGTCCAAAATTTGATTCATGCGCACGGTGGACAGCGCAATGCCGCCGAGCGCGGGCACGCAGCCTCCGACGTATCCAACTCCGGCCCCGCGCGTGGTCACAGGAACCTCGTTCTCGTGCGCAAACGCCATCACCTTGGCGACGTCCTCGGTGGACTCCGCAAAGACGACGATGTCCGGCGGATGGCTCGCCGACCACTTGTCGCCCGAATGTTCCTCAATGACCGAATTCCGGGCGGAAACCTTGTCCGGTCCCATTAGCTGCTCGAGATCCACAGCCCAATCCAAAGATGCCTTGCTCATCGCACCTTCGATTGTCGCTCCGCGGGCTCGCAGGGTCAATGCAACTTGATCGATTCTGCTACAGCTAGCCCGAATATCCTGCCTTTCCCGGTCAGGTCATTTGTGCGTTTTTGTTGGCATGATGTTTCTGCTGAACACTCTCCGCGCCGTTCCCATGTTCATGCCCCTTGTGGGGCTAGGACTGTGTTTAGGCTCATTAACGGCCAAGCCGGTGAAGGTCTTCATTTTGGCCGGGCAATCCAACATGCAGGGACATGGTCGGGTGGAAGGTGTCGAAACCAAGGGCACCCTCGCTCACCTGGCAGAAAACGACGAGAAGTACAAGCATCTCAAGAAGGGCTCAGGCTGGGCGGAGCGCGATGACGTGTCGATTTCCTGGCTGGGGCGCAAGGGCAAGCTGGCGCCCGGTTTCGGGGTGCGCGATGGGAGTATTGGGCCGGAGCTTGGCTTTGGTCACGTGATGGGAGATCACTTTGAGGAACCGGTGCTGTTGATCAAAACGGCATGGGGCGGCAAGAGTCTGGCGGTGGATTTTCGTCCGCCAAGCGCTGGTGGGGATGTGGGACCTTTTTACACCGAGATGGTGACCAAAGTGAAAGGGGTGCTCGAAGATCTGAATGGAGAGTTTCCCGGCCTGGGCAAGGATTATGAGATTGTCGGCTTCGGCTGGCATCAAGGCTGGAACGACGGCTGCAGCATGCCGATGTGCCAGGAATATGAGGTGAACCTGAAGCACTTCATCCGCGATGTGCGCAAGGAGTTCGGCGTGGAGAACCTGCCCTTCGTGGTGGCGGACTCCGGATTCGGTGGAGCCAAGGATGGCGGTCGTCGGCAAATGATTCGCGATGCCCAAGCGGCACCTGGCAAGGACAAGGAGTTCGAAGGGCATTTCCGCTGCGTGCAGACCGGTGAATTCCACCGACCGGTCGAGGAATCTCCCAGCAAGCAGGGCTATCACTGGAATAGCAATGCCGAGACCTACTACCTCATCGGCCAAGCCATGGGTGAAGCCATGAAGGAGATTCTCAAGGAATCCGGCGGCGGTGCAGCAGAGGTCAAAGAAGCCGAAGTGCGCGAGTTTCGCAGCGCGGACGGCTCACAAACCTTCAAGGGTCAGTTCTTGGGTTACGATCCGCGGGGTAAGGTGGTTTCCGTGCGCCGCGAGAACGGCAAGACCATGAAGTTCAAACTCGAACTCCTGCATGCTGATGACCAGGCCTTCGTGACGGGCCAGACAGAATCCAAATAGATTCGAGCCGCTTACCAGTCGTCCCCGAGGCCGTGGCGCTCGGCGAGTTCCAGTAGTTCGGGGCGCATGGGCCATTCGTCGGGGCGTTCGCTGGTCTCGTGACGTTTGGAAGCTCCCTTGAGCATCATGCAGCCGGTGTTGTCGCCAATCTGACGGATCTGGTCGACTTCCTCCGTCGTGAAACGAACGTCGGGCATGTTGGCGAACTCGGCGATCTTGTCTTCGATGGGTCTAGCATCGTCGCCTGATTCTTGAATGAAGGTGGGTACCACGCTCTCGACAGCCGGATGACTGAGGTTCCAGATGCAGGCGAACTGGAGCAGGGTGAGGTTGTACTTCTCGGCGAGGGACAGCATCTTGTTGGCCTTCTCGGTGCCGTGCTCGACCCAGCCTTCGGGGCGGTAGGTGCGATGATCGCCGGATTTGAACTCGTGACCAGGGAGCATGAGGTCGCCGTGGAAGACGCCGCCGTGATCGACCACGCGGGTCATGACTTTGACGTTGTTTTGCTCGCAGGCGGGGAGGGTTAATCCGACGGGCCAAGGCTCGAGCGGGTTGAGGATGAGCATGGACCAGTCGATGAGCTCGCCGAACTGCTCGAAGCAGTGGACGAGATCGAGGGAGAAGCCGTTCGCGGGACCGGGAGCAATGCCGAGGGTCTTGGTGAGGCCAGCCGTTTTGGTGGACTCCATCGCCTTCCAGAGGGGTTCGCTGGTGTAGCCGAGCTCATCGGGGTTGTGGAGCATGAGGAGGTCGAACTGATCGACGCCGCAGCGCTCGAGTTCCTTGCCGGCGGCAAACTTGATGAATTCTTCATAGCCCTCGGGGCCGCGCAGTTCGGGGTCGGTGAGGCGGGGATAGCCACGGCTGCCGGCGCGCTGACCGTTGTAGAAGTCGTGGCCGATCATGCCGACGAGGCTGTAGGTGTCGCGATCGATGCCTTCCAAGGCTTTTCCAAGGAGTTCATCAGCCTTGCCGTTGCCGTAGACGTCGGAGGTGACGAAGGTGCGAATACCCTTTTCGTAAGCGGTTTGGATGCAGCTGACGTAGCGCTCCTCGCTGAGGGTTTCGCCGAAGTGCATGAAGCGTCCGCCGCTCCAGGTGCCGTATGCAGTCGTGGTAGGTTCCATGGTTTGTGTTCGATGTGGATCAATCAGTAGAACTGCTGCTGATCATGGTCAAGGGGATCGCAGGAAATGCGGGATAGTTGAGCAAAAGTGATCATGGGAAAGGTTCAGAGATCATCTAGATCATCTAGATCATTGCAGGCAACGCTTAAGCAAACCCGGTTGATTCAGTTTGACCGGTAGTCGTTTGACTCCATGGATCATGATACTCGGTAGCCATTCCAATTTTTCGGGTTTAACGGCCAAACGGATGTCAGGGAAATACGTGATCAATGCCCGCAAGCCGATGTTGGCTTCCAGCCGGGCGAGATGGGTTCCAAGGCAAAAGTGAATGCCGCCACCAAAGCTGATGTGCGGGTTAGGCGAGCGGGTAATGTCGAAGCGATCGGGGTCATCGAATACTTCGGGATCTCGATTCGCTGCGAGAACGAGTGCATAGATCAGTTCTCCTTTGCGGATCTGCACGCCGTTGAGTTCCATGTCTTCTGGAGCATACCGATAAGAGGAACAGTCAAACGGGCCCTCGTAACGAAGTAGCTCTTCAACTGCTCCAGATATCAGTTCAGGGTCGTTCTTGAGCATCGCAAATTGATCGGGATGTTGCGACAGGGTCGCGATGCCATTGCTGAGTAGGTGGGTGAGGGTCTCGTGCCCAGAGATTAGCAGAAAGAACACCATATGCATCAACTCGGCATCACTGAGTTGACTGTCATCTTCATTGGCGAGGATCAGGCCACTGAGGATGTCTTCTTTCGGTGACTGACGGCGCTGCTGAATGATGTCATCCATGTAATCGGAGAACTCCCTTGCAGATTGCTCGAGGTCAGCTTCCACGTCGATGTGGCCCAAGCTTTGAGTCCAGACCCGGATGCGCCTTCGATCTTCTTTTGGAAGTCCCAGTAGTTCGCAGATCACGGTGAGAGGTAGGAGGTATGTGAAACTCTCGATCAAATCGACTTCGCTTGATCCCGCCATGTCGGTCAGTAGTGATTCGGCAATCTCTTCGATTTTTGGCGCGAGGGCTGAAACAGCTTCCTTGGTGAAGGCTTGGTGTACAATGGCCCTGAGGCGTGTATGGTCGGGCGGATCAGTGTACAACAAGGACCCGTGGATATCCGCTGAGGAGCTCATCGGGCAGGAGGAGTGAGGCTGATCGGCCTGCAGGCTTTTGAGGATCCGCTTGTCCTTGAGGACGTTCACGCAATCCTGATGACGCGTGAAGAACCATGCAGGACACTTGTAGATCGGATCCATGGTCCGATATGCCGGGTCTTCACGGCGCATTCGATGATACAGCTCATGAGGGTTTCTCCGAGACCTGCGGGTCATCAACTTGTATTTTTCTTCCATGGATATGGTCGGCGAAAGCTTGAGTCTTGAAGGGGTGTCGCTGTTGGAATCACCGCAGCTTAACCGGTAGTTCCCTGAGTCCGTGTAGGCTGATAGATTTCGTCCATTTCAGTTTTTTGAAAAACAGGTTGGTCCGGATGTTGGGGAAGCGCTCGATGAGTCGGTGAATGGCAATGGATCCCTCCAGTCGTCCCAATGGTGCGCCGATGCAGTAGTGGATACCTCCGCCAAAACTGATGTGGGGGTTGGGATCCCGTGTGATATCGAAGCGATCAGGGTCTTCAAAGATCTCGGGGTCACGGTTGGCTGCCAATACGAGACCAAAGACAAGTTCGCCCTTACTGATTTTGACACCATTCAGTTCCATGTCTTCAGGTGCGACACGTGTGCTGGTACAATCGACAGGGCCGTTGTAGCGCATGATTTCCTCCACTGCAGTGTCGATGAGGTCCGGGTTAGCCTTGAGTTTGGCCATTTGATCGGGGTGTTCCATCAGTAACAGCATGCCGTTGCCGATGAGGTTGATGACCGTTTCATGACCTGCGGCCAATAGCATCAGAATCATGGATGTGAGCTCCTGATTGCTGAGGGTGTTGCCGTCATCATTGGCAAGGATGAGGCCGCTGAGAATATCATCCGAGGGTGATTTGCGGCGTTCGGCGATGATGTGCTGGCAGTATTCGAGAAACTCCGCAGCCGCAGCATCCCTGCTCATCGTGGTGTTCATTTTGATGATCGCTTGAGTCCAAGTGCGAAATCGCTTCAGGTCCTTCTTGGGCATGCCCAGCATCTCGCTGATGGTCAGCATTGGGAGTGGGAAGCAGTAGGACTCAATCAGGTCGACCTTGCGCATCCCTTCCATCTCATCCAACAGTTGCTTGGCATGGGCCTCGATTTTTTCGGCGAGTTGATCAATGGCCTTTTTGGTGAATGCCTGATGAACGAGGCTTCTTAGGCGGGTGTGATCCGGGGGGTCCTGATAGAGCATGAGACTATCGATGCCGTAGTCGTCAGGATTGGGTTCTGCGCTTGAGGGATCCGCGGCCTTGGGGCTCTTGAGAAGTCGCTTGTCCTTGAGTAGAGCGACACAATCTTCGTAACGCGTGAAGTACCAGGCATACTTATGGTGGAGAGGGTCGAATATCCGGTAAGCCGGGTCGTCCTGCCTCATCCGATGGTAGGTTGGATGAGGATTGCTGCGGATTTTCTTTCCGGAGAGATGATAACGGTATTCGTCGGACATGCCTCAGAGAAAAGGATTGTTTCCTACCTCCTGGCCGATGGTGGTTTCCGGCCCATGGCCTGAAAGAACTCGGGTTTCTGCGGGCAGTGTGAGTAGATGTTTGTGGATGCCCGCGATCAGAGTCTCGGTGTTACCGCCGGGTAGGTCGGTGCGGCCGACGGATGAGGAGAAGAGAGTGTCACCGGCGAAGACCACGCCCTCGTCCTTGAGATAGAAGGTGATGGAGTCGACCGAATGGCCGGGGACATGGGCTACGCGGATGGGTTGACCGCAAACCACAATGGGGGCGATGGGCTCATTTGTGTCGATGCGCTCATCGACGCCATACTTGTGGACTACGATGGGCATACCCCAGTTGCGCGCAACGGACTCGAGGGTGAGTTCGGTGGAGTAATCGGCGAAGGCACGGATCGTGGCGCCCAAGGCCTGCAGTTTGGCGACGTCCTCGACGTGATCGTAGTGTTGATGGGTCAGCAGCACCTCATCCACTCGCACGCCCTTAGCGAGAATCCAGTCGGTGATGCCTTCGGGAGCATCGACTACGAAGTTGCCGTCGGGTGATTCAACAAGGTAGCCGTTGGTTTGCACCATGCCACCGGTGTAGAGGGAGATCTTCATCACGAGCTGTTTTAGAAGCTGGCGAAGCTGGCGTAAATCGCAACGACCAAGATCAACAAGCCAAGACCGGCCCACTTCGCGCCTTTCCAGGGAGTTAGGTCGATGGTGGTATCGGTTTCCAGAGTCCAGGCCTCCTTGCGCGGTGCGATGGTGCCCATGATCAGGAGGAAGATCACCAGCAGGGCGAAGACGATTCCGATGAAGTGGAAACCGTGGATGCCGGCATCGGCGATGGCCTTGTCAAAGGCCGGTACGAAGTAGCCCAGTGAGATGAGGAGAATGCCCGCGATCATCGCGATCGAAGCTGCCTTACCCGGCACCCGTGGATGAAGAATGCCAACCAATACCACCGCGAAGATGGGAATAAAGTAGATGGCGTTCATTTTCTGCAGGTAACCGAAGATGGTGTCCTGTCCGATGAGTAGTGGGGCACCGATCATCGCGGCGATAGCGACGCTGACCACGAACCACTTGGCGGCTTTGACGGTCTGCTGCTCGGTGCCCGAGGGATTAATGACGTGCTTGTAGAGGCCGATGGAAAACAGGGCTGAGGTGCTGTTGAGGGCGGCATTGAACGAGCTGAGAATGGCGCCCAGCATTACCGCGGCAAAGAAGCCGGTGAGAGAGTCGGGTAGCACGTCCTTCACCAGCGTTCCGTAAGCTTGGTCATTGGGAATGTCCTGACCGGCATACATCTGGAAGGCGATCAAACCGGGTAGCACTAGGTATAGAGGGCCAAGCAGTTTGAGGCCGCCGGTGAGCAACACCCCTTTCTGGCCCTCGGCTAGGCTAGAGGCACCGAAGGTGCGCTGAATGATCTGCTGGTTGGTGCACCAGTAGAAGAGATTGAGCAGAGCCACGCCAGTGAAGAGGGTGGAGAAGGGGACTTCGCTGCCTTCTGCGCCAATTGAGTTCAGTCGCTCGGGTTGGGCTTCCTTGAGGGCGCCCCAACCGGCTGCAATGCCTTCGCCGTCGCCAACTGCATTGAGTGCGAAGTAGACCACCAGCATGCCGCCGATAAGTAGACCAATGCCATTGATGGTATCGAGGACGGCCAGCGTGCGCAGACCGCCGAAGCGTGCGTAGCACATTCCGGCAATGCCGATGAACACCACTGTGATGCGCAGTAGGGTATTGTAGTCCTTGATGCCGGTGATGGCCTGAAGATCGATGATGCTGATCAGGCCAACGGCTCCCGTGTAGAGAATGAGCGGGATCAGTAGGAAGGTGTAGGCGATTAGGAAGATGGTGTTGGCGACCGTCTGTGCGGTGCGGTCGTAGCGCTTTTCGAGGAACTCTGGAACGGTGGTAATGCCAGCCCGGAGAAACTTGGGCAGGAAGAACAGGGCCATGATCACCAGGGCGACCACGGCGACGACTTCCCAGGCCATCACGCTGAGGCCGTTGGCGTAGGCCGAGCCATTAAGGCCGACCATCTGTTCGGTGGATAGGTTGGTCAGCAGGAGCGAACCGGCGATGACGGGGAAGGTCAGCGAGCGGCCACCGAGGAAGAAACCGTCGGCGGACTTCTTCTCATCGCGACGGGTGATGAAGATAGTCAGGCCCGCGGCAAAGAGGGTGAAGGCCAGAAGGGAAAACAGGGTCATGTCAGTGGGGATAAGAGTGGCTCGATTCCAATCATTTCACCGTTGAGAAACGGTGGATCATCACGTGCTTGTAGACTTCGCCGGGGCGCAGCACGGGGGAGGGGAAGTTGGGCTGGTTGGGAGCGTCGGGGAAGTTCTGAGTTTCAAGGCAGAGGGCACTGCGCTTGGCGTAGCGGATGCCGCCTTTGCCGGCGATGGAGCCGTCCATGAAGTTGCCGGCATAGAACTGAATGCCGGGTTGGTCGGTGAGGATGTCCATGACGCGGCCGGACTTGGGATCGAAGAGGCGCGCGGCGTGTTGGAAGCCTCCCCCTTTGGGCAGGACCCAGCAGTGGTCGTAGCCGCCGCCGAACTTCAGAGCCTCGAAGTTGTCGTCGATGTTCTTGCCGATCACACGCCCTTCGGTGAAGTCCATGGGCGTGCCCTTGACCGGAGCGATCTCACCGGTGGGAATGAGGCCTTTGTCGGTGGGTAGGTAGTGGGGCGCGTTGAGGGTGAGTTGATGATCGAGGATACTCTTCGAGTCGCCGCTCAGATTCCAGTAGCTGTGGTGCACGAGGTTGAGCACGGTGGGAGCATCGGTGGATGCGGCGGCTTCCCAGCGCAGTTCGTTTTTGTCGTTGAGGGAGTAGGTGATGCTCACGCTCAAGTTACCGGGGTAGCCTTCTTCGCCGTCGGGAGAGGTGTAAGTGAACTCGACGGTCTCGTCATCCACCTGGGTGCCTTTCCACAGCTTCTTGTGGAAGCCGATCTTGCCACCGTGCAGGGCGCAGGGGATGCCGCCAGGATCGTTGTTGGTGGCGAGCTGGTAGGTCTTGCCGTCCAAGATGAATTTGCCGTGGGCGATGCGGTTGCCGTAGCGGCCCACCGTGGTGCCGAAGTAGGGATCGTTCTTGGCCACCCATTCGTCGAGGGTGTCGAAGCCGTGGGTGACGTCCTCGATCTTGCCGTTCGCGTCTGGTGCTTCGAGCGAGACGAGAATGGCACCGTATTCCATGACCTTGGCGGTAACGCCGTTCTTGTTGGTCAGGGTGAAGAGTTTGACCTCACGGCCGTCGGGCAGGGTGCCGTAGACTTGTTGGCTAGGGGAGGCTTGGCTCATGTGGAGGCCGTTTTGGCACGAGGTGGTGGCGAAGACGAGGGCGGAAATGGCCAGAAGGCTCAGGGATGGGCGGTTCATGGGTCGTTTTGGGTGGGCGTGGGATGTTGGGCAGAAGCGACATTGGCCGACAAGCCGTACGAATCTGCAGAACCTGTCTTGACATCGTGCAGTTCAAGTGAACACTACTCACATGAACCGTTTTAACCATGAGCCCCCCAGCTGGCGCTTTCGCTGTAAACTGGCCTTCTACCGCCTGGAGCAGCGCTGGGCTTCCTACAAGTGCCAAATGAAGCGTCAGCGAGCTGCCTCAAGGCGCCCCGTTTCCCAACAATTGGAGTTCTCGGAGTTGGTGCGAGTCTCTCACAAACGTTGAAATTTTACGCATTTTGGGCTTACGCTGGACGATCTTGGCTCTATAAAGCTTCCAGCATCTAGCCTATGCATCCCTTCAAAACCCTCCAGCGCTCCCACGGCAACGCCTTCCGGCTTGCCGTGATTTTGGCATGGGGCGTTTTCGGATCGGGCATCCTCAACGCCCAGAACAAGGACATCCAAGTCATCGAACTGGCCAAGCGCAAGGCGATGGTTGAAGAGGCACGCGAGTTGGTCGCTCAGGGTGACCTCGCGCTGCAGGACGAGAAGGCAGACAAGGCGGTCGAAGCCTATGCCGGTGCCCGCGAACTCTTGCCGGACGTTCCCGCCCTCAAGGAGATGCGTGCTGCGGTGACCGAGCGCTATGTCGCTGCTGCTCTGACTCAAGCGGCTGCCCTCGCCAACCGGGGTGATTTGAAAGCTGCCAATGCGATGGTCGATCAGATTCTGCAGAAGGGTGTCGCTCCCGAGGACCCCGAAGCTCTCCGCATGAAGGGTATGCTCACGGACCCGGTGAGGGTCAACCCGGCTCTGACGCCGAAACATCACGACAATGTTCAGGAAGTCTTGCGGCTGATTGAATTGGCCAATAGTGCGGTCGCGCTCGGCCGCTTCGATCTCGCGACCAAATGCTATGAGGATATTCTCAAGATCGACCCCCACAATGTGTTGGCGCGTCGCGGTTTGGTGCAGGTGCTCAGCCTGAAGGGTAGATCCAGAGTCGCCGCCTACGATCACACCCGCACCGAACTACTCCTGGAAGTCGACAAGGCTTGGGAACTGTCGGTGCGTGCACAGGATGAGGAACCTGGTCAGCCCATTCGCATTCCCATCGATGAGCAACCCAAGGATGTCACTGTCGAAGCTAAGCTTCGTCAGATCATCATACCTCGGGTGAACCTGGACGATGCGAATCTCAATGATGCCATCGATTTTCTGCGGGTCACTTCCTCGAGTCTCGACTTAATGACCGCAGATCAGAGTAAACGCGGCATCAACTTCAACATTAACTTGGGTCCTGAGGACTCACCGGTGGTGCAGGCCATTCAGAACAAACGCTTTGATCTGCGACTTCAAAACG
This sequence comes from uncultured Luteolibacter sp., assembly GCA_964541125.1. Lineage (GTDB taxonomy): Bacteria > Verrucomicrobiota > Verrucomicrobiia > Verrucomicrobiales > Akkermansiaceae > Luteolibacter. Next base: position 31,548 of record CAZIPY010000315.1, read on the forward strand.
TGCCGGTTCAGCAGGTGTTGAAATATATCATGGAACTGACCGAAACCGCCTATGAGGTGGATCCCTACTCGGTCATCATCATTCCTCGAGGCCAGGTCACCGATGAGACCTTCCTGCGCCAGTACAGTGTGCCTGCGGATTTCGTTAGTGCATTGAGCGAAGATGCCCGTGGTGTCGTAGAGGCTGATCCCTTTGCCGAAGTGCAGCCCAATCAAGGCCTGCTACAGGAACGTCTTCCGGTTCAGGAACTGCTCAAACGTAAAGGGGTGTCATTCGGCGAGGGAGCCAGTGCCAGCTACAGTGCGGCCACCAACAGCCTCATCTTGGTCAATACCGCCAAGAATCACTCGCTCGTTGAACAGATCATCGAGCTGATCAAGGGTGCTGACCCTGTGATTGTCTCGGTGCAGGTCACCATGATCAAAGCTCAGGCACGTGAGTTGGAGGAACTGGGCTTCGATTGGATGTTGACTCCCTATTCACTCAATAATGGTGACGCGGTCTCGCTTGGTGGCGGAACTGCCGGCAATACGCTTGGACGAACCTGGGCTGATTTTTCTGATCAGCTTCCGCCTACTGGTGGTCCCGATTCCACGGCCACCAATGTGATCACTAACGGCCTTCGCTCGGGTGACCGTGCCTTCGTTGCAAATAACATCGATGCCATCATCAATAACCCTTCCCGGTCCACTCAGAACAACCGGGTCGCACCCGGTATTCTCGCTCTGACCGGGGTGCTCAGCGATGGAACCGCGCAGGTCATCATGCGTGGCCTCAGTCAGAAAACCGGCATCGACACGATGGTCCGGCCTTCCGTGGTTACCCGCAATGGTGAATCCGCTAGGATCACTCTGGCCCGTGAATTCATCTATCCAACCGAATACGATCCCCCGGAGCTGCAGTCCGGCGGTGGTGGCAATAACAACTTTGGCGGCGGCGGTGGTGGCCGTGGGCCCGCCTTCCCGGTGGTGCCTGCCAACCCGACGGCTTTCGAGACTCGCGACGTGGGCATCAATTTGGAAGTCCTGCCCGTAGCTGGAGAAGATAAACGTTATATCAGCGTCACACTGAATCCCGAGATCGTCGAGTTTGATGGCTTCGTTAATTACGGTAGTCCCATCACGGTGCCTGTCGAAAATGCCTTCGGTGGCTTGTCCAGGGTGGTGCTGACCGAGAACCAAATCCTGATGCCGGTCTTCAGCACCAAGCGTGCGGTGACCCAGTTAACCGTCGCCGATGGCGCTACTGTTGCATTCGGCGGTATGCTCTCACAGAGCATTCAGAGGGTTGAAGACAAGGTTCCGGTGCTTGGTGATATCCCGGTTTTTGGTCGCATGTTCAGTTCCAGTGGTCATCTGCCGATTTCCACAGCCATCGTCTTTCTCGTTAAAGTTGATCTGATGGACGCCACCGGCCGACCTTATCGCGAACTTGGCAATCCCTGACCGGCCAGCTCCATCACCATGTCTGACGAGCCGGATCGCTACGACCTCGATGA
>CAZIPY010000316.1:0-1758 GCA_964541125.1 uncultured Luteolibacter sp.
TGCGCAGGGTGCCGCTGGGGATGTTGGCGTCGGTGGTGATGAAGCAGAGCATGGTGGCCATGCTCGGACAGATCATGCCCGCGCCCTTCACGCAGCCGCCCAGTCGCACGCGGGTGCCGTCCAGATCGAAGGAAATCGCGAGTTCCTTCTCATGGGTGTCGCTGGTGATGATGGATTTGGCGAAGGGATTGCCGTTGCGCCGCTCAAGGCTGTCGATGAGTTCTTCGTATTTGGGCTCGATGCGCATCATCGGCATGGGCAGGCCGATCACACCGGTGGAACACACACCCACTTCATTGCGACGCAGTCCGAGAGGCTTGGCGACGGCCTCGCACATGGCTGGGGCATCGTGCAGGCCTTCGACCCCGGTACACGCGTTGGCGTTGCCGGAGTTGGCGATGATGGCGCGGATCTCACCGCGGCGCAGGGCGTTCTGGCAGACCTTGACCGGTGCGGCCTTCACCCGGTTGGTGGTGAAGGTGCCCGCGGAAGTGCAGGGCTCCTTGGAGTAGATCAGTCCCAGGTCCAAACGCTTGTTCTTGGGATCCTTGATCCCACAACCGACCGCGCCGGTGCGGAAGCCGCGTGCGGCGCCGACACCACCTTTGATGCGAACGAAGGGGAGATCCATGGGACGGATAGACTGAGAGGGAGCCGCTACTTTGAGAGGCCCTTAGAAATTTTGCAATCCCTCTGTTGGGTTCAATCCGTACATCAGATTGAAGCTCTGGATGGCCTGACCACCGGCGCCCTTGCCGAGGTTGTCCTCCGCACTGGTGAGGATGACCCGGCCGGTGCGGGCATCGTGATGCCAGCCGATGTCGATGAAGTTGGTGCGCGAGACGTTCTTGGTGTCGGCGGAACCACCTTCACCCAGCAGTCTAACGAAGTGACAGTCGGCGTAAGCGGATGTCAGGGCTTCGCCCACGGCGGCCAGATCCACACCGTCCTTGAGCTTGGCGGTGGTGGTGGTCGCGATGCCAGAGTTAACTGGAATCAGATGGGGGATGAAGGTGATGGTCACAGCTTCACCGGCGGCGATGCTGAGCTCCTGTTCGATCTCGGAGAGGTGGCGGTGCTTAGGCAGGCCGTAGGCACGCGCGCTCTCGTTGCACTCCACATAGAGGAACTGCACCTTCGCATTGCGGCCGGCACCGCTGACACCACTCATGGAGTTGGCGACGATGGTGTTGTGCTCGATCAGCCCGGCCTTGAGCAGGGGAATGAGGGGCAGTAGGATGCTGGTGGGGTAGCAGCCCGGAGAGGCCACGAGATTGGCTTCCGAGACGGCCTCGGGGCGAGTTTCGACCAGGCCGTAGACGGCTTCCTCGAGCAGATCGACGGCCGGGTGCGGGTGGCCGTAGAATTCCTCGTAGACGGCAGGATCGTTGAGCCGGAAATCGGCGCTGAGATCGATCACCCGCAGGCCTTGCTCGAGCAGGGCACGGGCAATGTCAGCCGCCACCCCGTGGGGCAGGGCGAGAAAGGCGACTTGGGCACCGGTGGCGGAAATTTCGTCGGGATCGGGCTCGATGAAGGCGAGTTCAGCCGCCTCCGCGCCCGAAAATCGTGGAAAGACCGAGGCGATGGTGTTGCCGGCTTCGGCACGCGAAGTCGCCGCCACCAACTCGACCCCGGGGTGGGTGAGCAGGAGGCGCAGCAACTCCATGCCGGTGTAGCCACTGGCTCCAACGATGGCGGTCTTGATGCGGTCCATGGGGGAGGGTGTGTCAGGTTAGAGGGAGAAAGTAAAGGGCG
>CAZIPY010000317.1:0-1801 GCA_964541125.1 uncultured Luteolibacter sp.
GACGTTCTCAGTGGGTTGCCAGATGGCTGGACCTTCGGAGTCGATGCGACGGAGTTTCCGCCTGGTCAGGCGCACCTTGTGGTCAACCAGAAGGGCGAGGTCTATGGTTGGGCGGAGTATCGGGCGCGAAGAACACTTGAGAGCTTCGAACGCTGGAGACGACGACAAGCACGCAGAATGAAACGACAAGGCTAACAAGAATAGATGAGAAGGCAGGAGGGCACTGAGTTGCCCGGTCGGGTAGACTACCCACTGCTATGAAGACGAAATCATCTACTATTGTTATCGGACTAGATCTCGGAGATCGACGCCACGCTGTCTGTATTCTTGGGGCTGACGGCGAGATCCTCAAGGAGCGCACCATTGCCAATAGTCGCAACGCGCTGGACAAGCTCAGCGATGCCTATCCCAGAGCCCTGATCGCCATGGAGGTGGGCATGCACAGCCCGTGGACGAGTCGGTTTCTGGAAGCCCGCGGTCACCGGGTGCTGGTGGCCAACCCACGAAAGACTCGGGCGATTTGGAAGAACGACCGCAAGGACGACAAGAAGGATGCCCGGATGCTTGCCCAACTGGCTCGAGCCGATGAACGCCTGCTCCATCCTGTCACCCACGGCACTGAGCAACACCAGAAGGACCTGCTGCAGATCAAGCTTCGCGACAACCTGGTGCGTCAGCGGGTGGACGTCATCAGCGCGGTGCGCTTCACCCTCAAGAGCCTCGGGATCCGCCTGTGTTCACCGAACACCAACTGCTTCGCCAAGCACGCTCGGAAGCGTTTGGGTGAGGATCATCCGGAGGTGCTCGCGCTGGTCGAGCCGTCGTTGAAGATCATCGATGCCTTTACCGAGCAGATTCGCGCCCTGGACAAGGCGATCGAGGCGATGGCTTGCGACGAGTATCCGGAGACGGAGTTTCTCACCCAGATCACGGGCGTCGGCACGATCACTTCGCTGACCTTCATCCTGACCATCGGGGATCCGACTCGATTCCGCCGATTGCGTGATGTGGCGGCCTATCTTGGGATGGTTCCGAGGCGCGACCAGTCGGGCGAATCCGACCCGCAGTTGAGGATCACCAAGGCCGGCGACGCCTACCTGAGGCGTCTGCTGGTCAGCGCGGCGCAGTACATCATGGGGCCATTCGGGCCGGACTGCCAGCTGAGGCGAACTGGGCAGAAGCTCGCTGAACGCGGAGGTCCGCAGGCGAAGAAGAAGGCGGTGGTCGCCGTGGCACGAAAGCTCTCGGTGCTGATGCTGGTGTTGTGGCGCGATGAGCAGGTTTACCGACCCAAGAAACGAGCCGCCTGATTCCCTTTCCTTGCCATGAAACAAGAGCGACAAGATTCCGGAACGATCACGATGCCAGCGCCAGCACCGGCCCCAGGGTTGAGTGCGAGAACAAGAATGTGACGTTCCACCCTTTCCAATGGAGACCACGGATCGATACGTGCACCACGCCTACTCAAATGATGCCACAGCATCGGGGCGAAGAGTGCGAATGGAAGCCTGCATCCAATGTTTCCTCTTCCCTGAACCAACCTCCAACCCACCAACGCCGCACAACGAATCTTGAGGTGAACCTCAATCCCCTATTGACTGCCTTCTCATGGAAGGCGTCGCTCTCAACACCTGACCCGCCGCGAGTTCCAGCGGTCATGACCACTGCCACCTCAACCTACAATCGAAGCCTCGCCCTCGGGCAGGTGTGAGACGACTTCGACGTTGGCATAAATTATGAATCTGATTTCAGTACAATCAGGCAAGCCCAAGAGGTATGGTGATGCTTCCAAGAAGTCTTT